>JAVBRZ010000115.1:0-5812 GCA_031547425.1 Desulfovibrionaceae bacterium | reverse complement strand
ATGGATGCGGCTTTGCGCAGAAGCTCTTCCGGCACGCCGCGCGCGTCGCCCACCTGGCCGCCGTAGGAGTTGGCCATTTTTACAAATTCTTGCGGCACGGACGAGGCGCCGTGCAGCACCAGGGGATAGCCGGGCATGAGTTTGCCGATTTTTTCCAGGCGTTCAAAATCAAGTTTGGCTTCGCCTTTGAACTTATAAGCTCCGTGGCTGGTGCCGATGGCAATGGCCAGGGAGTTGCAGCCCGTGCGTTCCACGAATTCCACTGCCTGGTCCGGGTCGGTGTATACGGACTTTTCAGCGGAAACGTCGTCCTCCACGCCGGCCAACTGGCCGAGTTCCGCGTCCACCCAGATGCCGCGCGGTTTGGCGTAATCAACCACTTCTTTGGTCAGGGCGATGTTTTCCTTAAAGGGCAAGTGGGATCCGTCGATCATTACCGAGGTGAAGCCGCCGTCGATACAGGCCTTGCAGATGGCGAAGTCCTGGCCGTGGTCCAGGTGCAGCACCAGGGGCAGGTCGCTTTCCAAAAGGGCCGCTTCGACCAGTTTGACCAGATAGTTCTGACCGGCATATTTGCGGGCGCCGGCCGAAACCTGGAGAATGGCCGGGGACTGCTCTTCCGTGGCCGCTTCAATAATACCCTGGATGATCTCCATATTGTTGACGTTGAAGGCGCCCACAGCATAATTTTCCTTGTAGGCTCTTTCAAACAAAAGTTTAGGACCGATCAGGGGCATGACAGTGACCTCCGTAGCGTTAAAGTGTTGCGGGTTTTAAAATTCGGCTTGTTCAACATTAGGCCATAAACATCTAAAAAGCAAAGGCCGATTTTGGCTCAAGAGAACTTCGCTCAAGCGTCCATGCTTTGCAGCGCCCGCACCAGGGCATGGTCAGTGAACTCAAAGCGCAAGGGGGTTAAAGTAATGTGCCCCGCGCCCAGCAACGCGTAATCGGAGTCCGGGGCCACGTTTTTTTCCGGAATCTCGCCGTTAAGCCACCAGTAAGTGTTGCCGCGCGGGTCTTTGGCTTCCTCATACCAGTCGTGCCAGACCGCGTCGGTTTGCGGGCAGACTTTGAGCCCTTTGCTTTGCTTTATCGGCAGGTTCGGGAAATTGAGGTTGAGCACGCAGCGCTGCGGCAGCGTCTTCCAGGGAATGCGTTCAATAAGCCCGGCCGCGAAGTCCGCCTGTTCTGAAAGATCCTGGGGCTGGAATCCGTCAAAGGACAGGGCCATGGACGGGTAGCCCATGTGCGCGGCTTCCGTGGCCGCGGCCACGGTGCCGGAATAGAGAACGTCCGGCCCGATATTGGCTCCGGCGTTAATGCCCGAGAGCACCATATCGGGCTTGTCGGCCACCAGAGAAGTCAGGCCCAGCTTCATGCAGTCCACCGGGGTGCCGTGCACGCCGAGGCCCTTGAAGCTGTGTTCGTTAAACTCCTTGACCCGCAAGGGGATGGTGAAAGTAAGGGCGTGCCCCACCGCTGATTGTTCGGTAACCGGAGCAATGACCGTAACCCGGTGCCCGGCTCTGATCAGGCCGTGGTAAAGGGCGCGCAGGCCAGGCGCCTGGATGCCGTCATCATTTGTCAATACGATATGCATAAATAAATCTCCTGAAAAACCGGGGCGGGCGCGGACAGGGCAAAAATCCCATTGTCCCTTTGTCCGGAAAGCATTAAGATGTCATTTTTGCAAAGGACAGCAGTTGTCCTGCTTGGAGTTTGTTTTAAAATGCAGCAGGAAAAAACACAATTCATAAATGAGCTCAGTGCGGGCGCTGAGGTACGCGACCTGTTTCTGGTCACGGCCGCGCAGCGTTTGCAGACGAAGAACGGCCAGCCTTATTGGCGTCTTGAGCTTAAAGACCGCAGCGGCGTTATTGAGGCCAAGGTCTGGGCTCCGGCCAGCGAGACGTTTGAAGCGCTGCCGCCGGGCAGTATTGTGGAAATTCTGGGCAAGGCCGGCCTGTATCGCGAGCGCGTGGAAATAACCATCGAACGCCTGCGTGTTTTAAGCGATGAGGAATTGTCCGGCCTGGAGCTTAGCTTGTTTCTGGAGGGTTCGGCGCTCCGGCCCGAGGACCTTCTGGCCGAATTGATCAATTTGTGCAAGCGCACGTTTGCGCACAAGCCCTGGCGGCGTTGCGTGGTTTCTTTCCTGGAGAACGAGGAAATAAGCGCCCGCCTGTTGGTTGCTCCGGCCGCCAAAGGCGTGCACCATGCCTATGCCGGCGGGCTTTTGGAGCATACCTTGTCGGTGGCCGTCTTGTGTCTGGCCATTGCCGAGCATTACCCGGAACTGGACCGCCAGATTCTGCTGGCCGGCGCGGTCTGCCATGACCTGGGCAAAGCCTGGGAGCTCAGCGGAGGGCTTGCGCCGGACTATACCGATGAAGGCCGGCTGGTGGGGCATATCAACATCATTTTGGAAGTCATGGAGCCCTACCTGCGCAAATCGGGCCTCGAGCCTCATTTGGTTACGCATTTCAAGCACATGATTTTGAGCCACCACGGCGAACTGGCCTTTGGTTCGCCCAAAGTGCCCCAGACGGCCGAGGCCCTGGCTCTGCACTACGCCGACAATCTGGACGCCAAACTGGCCCAGTGCCGGGAAGCTTTGCGCGAAGTGCCGGCCGGGGAAACCGGCTGGTCCGCTTATCAGAAAACTCTGGAGCGCTTTTTATACCGGGCCGGGGCCACGCCCGGCGTTCCGGACAAGTCCGGCCCGGCCGCCGCAAAACGTGATGTCGCAAAGGACGATCAATGTTCATTACTCTCGAAGGCATAGAGGGTTCCGGCAAGGGCAGCGTCATTGCGGATCTGGCCGCGTATCTGGCCGCAACCGGCAGGGACCTGCTGGTCACCCGCGAGCCCGGCGGCTGTCCCTTGGGCGAAGCCCTGCGCGCGCAACTGCTGGATATGCGCAACGTGGGCCTTACGCCTGAAGCCGAGTTGTTTCTTTATCTGGCCGACCGCGCCCAGCATGTGCATGAGATCATCGTTCCGGCCCTGCAAGCGGGCAAAGTGATCATTTGCGACCGCTACAGCGATTCAACCCTGGCCTATCAGGGCTATGGCCGCAGCCGGGATTTGGCCCTGCTGCGCTCGCTCAATGCTTTGGCCTCCGGCGGGCGCAAGCCCGACCTGACCATACTTTTGGATTTGCCGGCGGAACAGGGGCTGGAGAGGGCTAGGGCGCGCAATGTTTCGGAAAACAAAGTGGAGACCGAAGGGCGTTTTGAAGCCGAGGACCTGGCTTTTCATCGCCGGGTACGCCAGGGGTTTCTGGCGTTGGCCGGGCATGAGCCGGAGCGGTTTGCGGTCATTGACGCCAGCCGTCCTCTGCCCGAGGTTTTGGACGCGGCGCGTGGTCTGGTGGCGCGGCGGCTCAATCTTCCGGCTTGATTTACCGGACAAAGTGGTACAAGGTACGGCCTGATATTTTTAGATTCAGGCAAGGCCGATTGCGGGGTTGCACAGCATGCGGACAAGCGGGAGGGGCGTAGTGGCGCGTTTTCTTTTGCCTTTTGCGGCCTGTTGTATTTGGGTCGCAACGCTACCGTCGCTCACAGCCTGGTGCGATTCCGGAATTTTTTACAAAGATGGTTCGGGCTATTCTGAGGTGAATCAGCGGCCACGGGAACTGGGCGGCATAACGGACTTTGCCCGGGTGCATCCCTATATGCCGGGCGCCGCCTTGAGCGATCTGGTGCGCCTGGAATCGGCCGCGGCCTGGCAGCAACTGCGCGATAAGGCGGACGCGATTATCCACAGCTCTGACCTTTCCCTGCGGGACCAGGGGTGGTCTTACGTATATCGTGGTTGGGGCGCGCTCGGCCAGGGCGATCTTGTCGCGGCCCGTGATGATGCCATTGTCGCCCGGCGCTTGTTGCCCCATGAGCTGCAGCCCGTGCTTTTACTGTGCATTGCCGAGGCCAGGCGGGGTATGGCCCGCGAGGCCGAGGCCTATCTCAAAGAGCAAACGCAGCGGGGTGCGCCCGACAGTGAAGGGCAAGCCGCCCTGGCCGCCTTTTATCAGGACCACGGCGATTGGGAGTCGGCCCGCCATTGGTATGGCGAAGCTTTGCGCCTTGAACCTAATGCGGCCAGGCTCAACGCCAATCTGGCGGTGGTGTTGTGGCGGCTTGGCGAAGGCGGCAAAGCTGTCGCTTTGCTGAGCAAGGCGGTGGAGCTTTCGCCGGGCAACGCTGATTTTTTGAATGAACGGGGCATGATGCTCTTGAGCCTGGGCGAGGCCAACGGCGCTCTGGCGGATTTTAACGCCGCGCTCAAGCTGGACGGCCGGCATTGCGGCGCATTGCTCAACCGAGGCAATCTTTTTTTCTATAGCGGCCACCCCAATTTGGCTGAAGGCGATTTCAGCCTGGGCTTGCGCGTTTACCCCCGCGACGCCGGGCTGTTGACCAGCCGGGCCAGGGTTTACGCCGCTCAGGGGCGTTACGAGGAAGCCGGGCGGGATCTGGAAGCGGCCTTTGGCGTAGCCGGCAAGGATGCGCGGGTGCTCAACGATTTTGCCTGGTTTTTGGCCACCTGCCCGGACAGCCGTTACTGGAACGGTCCCCAGGCTGTCGAGCTTGCCAGAGCGGCCATTGCCAATGACCAGGCCCATGATCCGGGGCTGTATGATACTCTGGCCTCGGCCCTGGCCAGGTCAGGTGATTTTAAGGCGGCGGTGGCCGCTCAGGATGAGGCGTTGCTTAAAGGCCGGGCACAGGATATGCCCGGTGAGGCGCTTGGCGAGTGGGAAAATCGTCTGCGCTTGTACTTGAAGGGCCAGACTTACGAGCAGCCGGGGCCGTGATGTTTTTGCCCCGTAAATAAGCGCCGGAAGATGGAATTATATTGTTATAGCTAGCAAGGTAGTCATATATGGATAAATTTTACATCAGCACACCCATTTATTATGTAAACGCCAACCCGCACCTGGGGCACGCCTACACCACTATTGTGGCTGATGCGCTTACCCGTTTTCACAGCCTCATGGGTGAAGAGACCTATTTTCTCACCGGCACGGACGAGCATGGGGACAAAATAGCCCAAGCTGCGGAAAAGACTGGCAAAACCCCGCAGGAGTTTGCGGATGAGGTTTCGGGCAAGTTCAAGGAACTGTGGCCGCAATTGAATATCCGATATTCGCGGTTCATTCGCACCACGGATCCGGAACACAAACGCCGCGTGCAGGTCTTCATGCAAAAGGTCTACGATGCCGGCGACATTTATTTTGGTGAATATGGCGGGCATTATTGTCTTGGTTGCGAGCGTTTCTATACTGAAAAGGAGCTGGAAAACGGAGTTTGTCCCCAGCATGGCGCCAAGCCGGAATATATCAGCGAGAAAAACTATTTTTTCCGCATGGCCAAATACCAAGGCCGGCTTAAGCAATATATCCTGGACAATCCGGATTTTATCCGGCCGGAGCGTTACCGCAACGAGGTGCTGAGCCTGCTGGACAGTGGAGAGCTGGAGGATCTGTGCATTTCCCGTCCCAAAACCCGCCTGACCTGGGGCATAGAGCTGCCTTTTGATAAAGATTACGTGTGCTATGTCTGGTTTGACGCCTTACTCAACTACATCAATGCCCTGGATTGGCCGGACGGCGAAAAGTTTAAAAAATTCTGGCCCGGCGAGCACCTGGTGGCCAAGGATATTTTAAAGCCCCATGCCATTTTTTGGCCCACCATGCTCATGGCCGCCGGGGTTCCCTTGTACAAGCACCTCAATGTGCACGGCTATTGGCTGGTGCGCGACAGCAAGATGTCCAAAAGCATCGGCAATGTGGTCGGCCCCCTGG
>JAVBRZ010000177.1:0-17496 GCA_031547425.1 Desulfovibrionaceae bacterium | reverse complement strand
CAAGAGCCGCATAAAAAAATTATCTGAATGAGCCAGATTGACAGTATCATTCGCCTGAGCATGGAGGGCCACCCTGTTCAATAGGGTTTGAGCTTCCTGCCTGGCTTCGTCACTGTAATCAAAGAGATTTTCCAGAATCATTGCCCTGGAGCCCGCAACCGCGTCTTTGACTCCCTGCACGCCACGGCTCCAGCGCTCTCCCATCCGCTCAAAAAATCCAGGGCGCCACGCCTTGCCCGCCTCCAGGGAAAGCTCGCCTTGCGGCAGATTCAAATCTCCCTCAAGCTTGAACATCCGGCCCAGCGCGGCCGCATTGTCCACATCGTCTTTAATCAGAGCGGCATTCTGTGGGCTCGCGTTAATGAATGCGGCCAGTGCCGGCACGTCAGCGGTCTTGCTGATAACGCTGTCGGCCTCAGCCTGTTTTAAAAAGTCGCCTCGTTGCTCGGCCACCTTAAAAGGCTCGGTATCATACTGCTGCGCCAGCTTAATATCCCCGGCCAACTGGTCCGGGTTCTGGTCGTAGCTGTTCAAAACGCTCTGCCGCGTTTCTTTGGGGCCGTAACCTTCAGGGTAAAAGTCCAGGGGATTAAGAGCCATTTTTGTTCCTTTGCTGTCCAAGCATCTGAGCATATCCCCACAGCATCATGGCATCGAATGACTTGTCTTCGTGGGAATCCATGTAGGCGTAGACAAGATCCTGGTTGTTATCGAACATTTGCTTGAGGTCTTTGTAGTCTTTCTCGGGAATCACATCTTTGGCCTTCATTTGCGACTGCGCAGCTCTTTGCCGCGGTCCCATCATCTGGTCCCTGATCCAGGCGCGTGCTGCCCATTCCTCTTGATCCTCCACATCATCCGCGTCATATTGCTTGAGATACTTCTGGCGGGTGCTTTCAGGTTGCGAAGCAAAAGCAACCATAGCCTCGTCCTCATCAACCCCCAGTGCATCAAAGTGGGGCAGGAATCCCGAAATACCTCCGTCTTTTTCAAAGGCCTCTTGCATCGTCGCATTGTCCCCATAGCCCCACAGATGGATGCCCTCATGGTTGCGCTCGCCTTTGGCCTGAAACATCTTGCCCAGATTGTAATAATACTCTTCATCCTGGCCCCTGTTGGTCTGGGCGGCCATCTGCTGGGCGAACGGATAAAATGCGGCGAAAGCGGCCTTGTCGTCTTTGCTGCTGATTTTGTCTTTTCCCGGTTCTCCGTTTATTTCGCCAAGCGCTCGGGCAAAGCCTTTATGCGCGGCCGCCATGTCCACCTGTTGGCTGCCGGCCAGTGTTTTTACAAAAAATTGAACGTCCTGCATGGGCAGCTTGGCTATATTCTCATCCGCCATAAGCGTTTTGGAGTCTGTGATTTCACCATACAAAATCTTGTCGTAGACATTGCCCCAGGCCAACGGGTCAGCGCCTTTGCTTCTGCCCTTGTAGCGCGGGTCCATAGCCTCCATGGTTTTGGCGTAGACTCCTTGCCACTTCTCTTTAAGCGCCCTGTCCGCCTTCGTTTCCGCAGGTAAGGAGTCGATCAGCTTCCACTGCGCGGCCATATCGCCGTCCAGCGCCATAAGCTGGTTGGCGAAATCGTTTTCAAACTCCATGCGCTGTTCTTTTTCCATGGCCCGTCGAATGCCGGACTGTGTGCGGTATTCAGTCATGGTGCGCTTGCGCAGCGCCAGATTTTCTATGGAGTTGATTTGGGCCAGGGCTTGCGTTTCGGTCAGTTCACCGCTGGACACCAGGCCGTCCAGTTGTTCGGCTACTTTGGCCCCGGTCAGATTCAACACGGCGGTCTGCGCGCGCACCCGATCCGCCGGCGCCATGAGATTCACATCCGCCTGAAGCTGTGCGCCCATATCCAAAGCTCCGTATCCAGCCAGGCTTTCCGGCTGTATGTCCGGCGGCGGTGCGGCGGGGGTGAGTTCGTTGCCGTCCGTCATGCCCAGGAGCCCGGCGTTGCGGGCAAGATAATCCACGGTTTCTTGAGGCACCTCGCCGGTGGGGTTCTTTTCAGTCTTTAGCCCGTGGCCGGTTTTTATAAATTCATCCACATTGCCCATGCCCCAATTGTAGGCCATAAGCGCCAGCTTGGTATCGCCGTTGTATCTGTCCAACATCTGTCTAAGATACTTCACGCCGCCTTTGATATTCTGTGCCGGGTCATGTGGGTTAACGCCTAAATCTTTGGCTGTGCCGGGTAAAAGCTGCATCAGGCCAATTGCCCCAGCGCTGGAACCAGCCCCAGGATTGCCGCCGCTTTCGCACTTCATCACCGACAGCACCAGTTCAGGCGGCACCCCCCAGGCTTCGGCCTCTTGCTCAGCGATACCCATCAACTCCGGATCAAGACACTCTTTGAACGTGCTGAAACCAGCTGGTGTGTAGTCAGCCGAAATCGCCCCGGCCTGGCGTAAGCCCGTAATATCTCCGCCGGACTCCAGCATGCCCAGCTTGTAATTAAAACTGCCCGCCGCCGCCTTCTGCACCAGGTCCAGGCGTTGCGCCTCGTCCAGGCTCGGGTCCATAGCTGCGGTCATAGCTCCGCCAAAATCCCCCTTGTCCATCAGCTGTCTAGCTCCGGCGGTCATGACTTCAGCCCGGTATTTGCGCAGCATGTTTTCAATGGCTTCGGGCGGCGCGCCGTTCATGAGGCCCATCTGTTCGACCATGCCCATGCCGCGGGCAATGCTTTCATCCCGAAGTCTGGGCGTGCTGAAGTTATCCAGGCTCGCGCGCATCTCGGTTTCCGCAGTGGCCTTATAGGTATCGAACTGCCACTTCTCCCGGCCGTTACTTTCAAACACGGCCACTTTCCGCTGCTCACCAAACCTCAGCACATCCGCCCGCGCCTGAAACACCTGCGCCGCATTGGGCGTAAGTCCGCCGGCCAGCTCGGATACGTTCTTGTTAAAAAACTCTCGCGTGTCCTTTACCGAGTTCACCACAGCCGAACCTTTGCGGTTATACAAACCCGTGTCCGGCGAGCCATCTCCGTTCAGAAAAAGCCCCACACGCTCGTTGAGCTGGTTGTAAGCTTCTAAAGCGCTGGTTTCATCGGCCCGGCGCTGCAAATCAATGGATACTCCAGTGAGCAACCGGCCCACGTCATGCAGGCCCCGCTCCATGGCGCCGTAGCCAAGCGCTGCCGCCCCGCCGAAAGCCATGGCCGATCCGGCTTCACGCTGGGGGACCATGCCCATGTTCAAATTGTAACGCCGCCCGCCGCCGCGATCCTGCGGGATATTCACCAGGGGGGAGTTGGCCGGTACGCGCATCGTGCTCATGATTCCACCTATCCTTTAATCCACCAGTGCTCGCCGCCCGCCGGCGCGCTGTCAAACACCCCGGCCTGTTTCATGCCGTAATACGCGCTGCCGACCTGAGCCGCGCCGCCCAGCAAACTGCCCGCCAACACGCCGCGGGTGGAAACTTTGCTTGACCTCGACATGTTGGCGTTCTGCAAATAGCTGTCGCGCTGCACTTCCGCCCGCCAGGCGGCCATATCGCCTTCCTGGGCCAGGGCCATGGCGTCCAGCTCGCCCTGTTCCTTGGTGGATAAAGACAAATCCAGGAACGAGCCGGAATCGGCCACCGCTCCGGAAGCGCCCATCTTGGCCCGCTGCGCGCCGATCAAAAGAGCGGTCTCGCGCCGTTTTTCATTGGCGTTGCGCCAGCTCTGCGCCCGCGCATAATCAGCCTCGGCCTGGGCGTTCTTGGCGTTATTCTCCGCCACCTTGGCGTTGTATTCCATTTGGGCGTTATGGGCGTTGGCCTGCTGCACAGCGCCAAAGCCGCCCATCACCGCCGAGCCGATAGTGCTCACCAGGCCCACAGCCCCCATAATTGTGCACATACTCATTCCCTCCAAAATCTATACAGCTCATGCCCCAGGGGGCCGCGCACGGGGTTTTCCCGGTCAATGTCAAATCCCAGCCAGGCCAGCCAACGCAGGGAAACCACATGCTCCGGGTCCACCACATTGCCGAGCCGCCCATACAGCCGCGCCCAGTGGTCCACAAAGCGGCGCGAAGCCCTGGCCAAAGGCACGGCCAGTTCAGATGCCTCCGCCTCGGGGTTAGCCACCAACCAAATAATTCCTTGCCCCTTGGGATCTTTCCCCACGCCGAACATGGCGATAATCCGACCCTCAAGGCACGCGGCCACAGCCAGGGCTGAGGCAGCCACAGAAAATCTTAAGGCCGCCCCCAAGCCCTGCCCGGTGGTTTTAAGGCACTCCTGCCAGTCGGCCTCGCGCACGCCACGGCCAAGCAGCGCGTCGGCGTCGGCAAAGGCGGCGGGCTTAAAAGTCAGCATAGGTTATCTCCCGAAGTCCACGTCCAGGCTTAAGGACACAATGGTAAAGGGCAGGGGCAAAGTTTGCGAAAACCAGATTTCGCCGCTCGCCGTATACGCGCCGACCGGGGTAAACTCGAGGTCGCCGGTAAACGGCTTCACCGGGCTGCCCCAGGTGTCGGGGCTAAAGGGCAGCTCATAGCCGTTCGCCGTGTCCTTGGAGCAGCCATAGCGGCCGCCCACGCTCTGATGCAGGCGCAGGCGCGAATTGCCGTAAGCGCGCACGCTCCCCAGGGTGGTGCCCACTCCCTGCATGTCCGCCTCCGGGGTTTGCGGGCAAAGGTAAGAGGCGTAAGGCAGGCCCACATGGACAACGCCAGCGGCATAGGGCAGTTCAATGCGCCCCCCTGTCACCACCTGCTGCTCCAGGGGCGAGCCGTCGGCCAGGATGGCCACGCTTTCCCCCTCCAGGTGCTCCAGGCCGAAGACCGTGCTTACCGGCGCGGCCGGGTTGTTGTAAGTCAGGCCGCAGTCCACGAAAAAGGCTTGCTCGATGCCGTCCTCCTCACGCCAGCGGGGCACGCAACGTTCCAGAAACCAATGCGCCTCGCCCCGCACCTCGCGCTCCACCACAAGGTACAGGGTGTCTTCCATATACCCGGCGGTCACGGCGCAGGAGCGCACCTTGCCCTTGGTGGTAAAGCGGAACCAGCCCCAGATGTCATGCTCCTTCATGTAGGCCATGCACAGAAGCAGGCCGTCGTCGCGCACGGCCCAAAGCAGGGAGCCCGGCGCCTGCTGGTAGTCCCATTGCTTGATCACGTGGTTGTCGAACAAATGCGGGGCGAGCACCGAAAGATCGTTGCCCGCGTAACCGTCGCGCTCAAGAGAATAATAAAGGTCACGCACGCGCGAGCCCTGGCGCTGCACATGCAACACAGAGGTGCCGATAATCAGGGGCCGCAGGCGGATGCTGCCCCAGAAAGATTGCTCGCGCACGTTCAGGCTGCCCGGGGTGATTACCCCCTGGTCCGAGCCGATGGCTTTATATTCCGAGCCGGCCGTGCCCAGAAGCAAATCACCAAAGGCCGCCGCCCACTGAATGATGTCAATGCGCCCCGAAGCCAGGGTGAATTCCAGGGAGTCGTCGTCCTTGATGGGCCGGGACTTGGAAAAGTCCTCGTAAGCCCCGGTGCGCGAGGCATACCAGGATTGCGGCTTTTGGGCAGTGCCGGCCAGGACCAGGCGCTGCTGATGGAAAGTGACCACCGAGGGGTTGTTGCCGTCTTTAAACGGATTAACCCGGTTGGACGGCGTGTCCGAAGTGTCGGCCCGGTATTTGTCGTCGCGAAAAGAAGTGATCGTGCTCACGCCGATAAGGCCGTAATAGCCGCCTTCCTCGCGGTAAATAAGATATTCCTCGGCATCGGGCACGGCCTCCCAGGACAGGCTCGCGTATTCGCCGGCCAGCCAGTCGTTGGGGTGTTTGGCGCTGCCTTTGGAACCGCCCTTGGCGGCGGACACTTCGCCGTTGGCGTCCACGGCGGCCACCTTATAGCGCAAAGTGTAAGTGCCGGACGCGCCGGTAAAAGCCACGGTCAGCGAAGCGGGCGCGGCAATGGGCGAGGTGAAGGTCACCTGCTGCACGGTCCAGTTGTTATGCCCGTGGCGCACAATCTTGCGCAAGGGGTGGGCGATGTGGGCGAGGTAAAGCATATCCCCGCTCTGGGCAAAGGAAACGTCATAAAGTTGCGTTGCGGTGTAGGGCGTGGCCATTTCGCAGGGCGCGCCCGCAGCGTCGCGCACAAAACCGCCTTCCTGGGCGATGCGCGTCTTGCCCTCCTGCACGATGAACACGTAGTTCTGGGAGGGATCGGAGGAAAACTCAAAAGGAATGAGCACGCCAGGGCCGCCGATGTCCTCCAGAAAGTAAGTGCCGCCACGATGGCGCACGGCGCCGTGCAGCTCGTGAATGAAATTCTCCGAATGCCGGCAGGAGGTTTTATACTTGTTCAGGTCATAGCGCGCCGCCAGCACGCCGCTGACCTCGCCGCCGGTAAAATTGGTGTAGCGGTCGCGCATCAGAACCTCCGGAACAGGCCCATGCGATCGGCGGCCCAGGGGTTATTCGCCGGCCAGGGCTCCTCGGGATCATTAAAGGGCCGCCCCTCTTGCGAGTCTGCGGTTTTGGCCCTGGCCAGGGCGCGCGCATAAAGCTCTTCGGCCTCTTTCACGGCCTGGGCATTGCCTCTAAGGATGGGTTTGACCAGCAGGCATTGCAGCTTGCGGGCCAGGGCTTCGGTAAATTTGGGGCTGAACCTGGTCACATCTTTAATGTCAGCGGTGTAAGCCAAGATCGCCTCGGCCAAATTGGCCAGCAAAACAGTGCGCTCCGCATCGGCCGCCAGCTCATAAGCCTGCGTCTTTTCCGTGCCGCAGGCGGTCATCAGGTAATGGCTGCGCACGCAGTCCAAGGGGTAGGCATAGGCCTTGCGGTACGTGCCCAGCCACCCCTCGGGAACCTGCACTTCCGTCAGCTTCTCCCGGCGCTGGGCAAAACCCCAGGGATGCTCGGCCAGCACCGAGAGCACGGCCTGATCGTAAAATTGTTTGCAATAAACCGCCTCGGGCGCGGGCTCATCCAGCGAAGCCACGGTCCGGGTGCCGATGTGCAAAAGGGCCTGGTTGCAAATTTGGACAATGCTATGCATGGCTTGGCCTTAAAGATGAGCCGGGAGAGGAAGAAGGAGGAGAACCCCTCCCGGCTCGGGACTGGAAGTTAAACGTTTTCGGGCAGCTCATCCGGGGTTACGCCCGGAGCGGCCTTGGCTTTTGTGCTCTTGGCTTTCGCCGTCGGATCAACTCCGAGGTCAGTCCCAATGTTCTGGGCGCCGACTATTTCCCGCACGTCAGGGGCATACTCACCGTCAGGCGCTTCAAATACTTCATCCGCTTCACGGTATTTGCCGTCCACCATACAGGGCTGCAAAGCCCGCCAGGTTACAAGTCCGCTCATGCCACCACCCGCCCTTTGTCAATCCTTTGCCCGGCGGCCCAGCCCAGGCGCGAGTCGCGGGTAATGGCCGCAAAGATCTTGCCCGCGGTGGGAGCGGTGCCCGCAATGGTATAGTTGAGGCGCAGAGAGGGTTTAAGCACATTGTCCGGCAGCTCGAAGCGGAAGCAGTTGCCCGCCTGAAGCTCGGCCAAGGTCAAAGTCAGGCCGGCGCCCACGTCGGCGAAAGTGCCGCCGGGCGTGTCGCACTGCTGCAGCTTGACGGTCAGGGAGGTCAGGTTGTTCACGTTCTTGGTCACGCAAATGGTCACGTGCACCGGCTCGCCGCGCCCCAGAAAGGGCATGACGTTGACCACGTTGGAGTTGCCGGCCGCCACGGCCACGTTGTCGGAAAAGACGTTGAAGTTATCAATAATCATGGGTTTTTATCCTCCATCCTTACGGCAGGGCCGCCAGGGGGTTTTCGGTGGACAGGATGGCGTCAAGCTGGCGCACCGGGCAGCCGTGCACAAAAGGCACGTTCTTGGAGCGGAACAGATCGCCATAAACCAGGTGCAGATAGCCGGAGTCCGTGGACTGCAATTCCAGGGCGGTCATCAGGTCCTGGTTGACGTACCAGATCATGCGGTTGCGTTTTTCCACCGGGATGAGGTTCTTGGCGCGCACAGTCAGGCGATGCAGGTCCACAAAGCCGGTCTGGCCCTTTTCCAGGGTCAGCTTGGTGGTGTCGATATTGCAGATGCGCACCACGCAGCGCCAGTCCCGCACGGTCAGGCCCACGTTCCACTCAAACAGATCGCCCACGCCGCGGTAGGCATTGCCGTCAGCGTCGTAAACGTCCTGTTCGGACAAAGGCTTATGCTTGAGGCCGGCCTGAGAGTCTTTGGGGAAGATGCCGTGCACTTCGTTTTCGCCCCAAACCGCGCCCCACATGCTGGTGCACTTGTCCGCGGTGCTCCCGCCGGCGTCAATGACGTTGGGAGCGTTTTTGTGGGCATAGCGCGGGTCCAGGCCATGAAAGCCGTCGGGGTTGCTTTCCAGGTTGCCGTAAATAAGCGTGGTGGCCAGCTTCTGGCGCATGCCTTCCATAAAGGCCTTGGCCTCGGCAGCGCGATAGGCGCGGGCCTGGCTCTGGTTCAGCTCCAGCATTTTCACGTCGATCATGCTGCGGGCTTCCAGCATGCCGCAAACGTCCTTAATCTGGGACACTTTGCTCTTGCTGGGCGGAATGCCCTTGTACAGCCTGCGCCAGTACACTTCGGGCAGGCCGTTGCGGATGGTGGTGGTATGCCCGTCGCGGGCGTTGGCTTCCAGCCATTTGACGTCATCCAGGATCGAGTTTTCCTGGTCCATCAGTTCAATGATGTGGTTGGGGCTGCCGTCCTGCTTAAAAAACTGGCCCCATTCGCCCAGGGTGCGCACCAGGGTGTCGTTGATGTTGGGGGTTCCTGCCATGGTAATTTCTCCTATTTAAACTCGCCCATGACCTCATCAGGCCACATGCGGTGGTATAAATGTTTTTCTTGCGTTGTTTTGCCGTTAGCGGCCACAAACTCGTCTTCCGAAATTGCCTGCTTGATGTTGGCCAGCATTTTCACAATGGCCGGGTTGTCGCCAAAGCCGGTGCCGTTTAAGGTTTTCGCCACCTCGCCGGAGGGGTCGAAACGCCGCATTACGGCCAGCGCATCGCTCACCGTGGCGTCAAAGCGTTTGCCGCCATATTCCGGGTCGGCCTTCAGTTCCGCCACCCAGGTGCGGCGCAGCTCCGCAAACCTCTCTTCCTGGACCTGCAAGGTCTTGATCTGCAGGTCCACCAACTGCTGAGCCTGTTCCTGAGAAAGGTTCATCTCGCCCACCAGCTTGCCGAAATCCTGCACCAGGTCCTGGTTTACTTCGATTCCGGCCGGCACGTTGAGCGCTGCGGGATCAAACTCTTGCGGCACTTGCGCCGGTTTGCGTTCCTGTTCCTCGCCGGATTCCTGGTCGGATTCCCCGCCAGGCTGTGCGGGCTTTTGGTCGGGAGTCTGTGCCGTTTCCTGTTCCTTGCCGTTATCGCCGCCGCTTTCGCCCCCCTCGGTGTTATTCTGAGGGGACTGGAACAACTGGCTCTCTTTATCCAGATCGATATCGTTGCCTTCATTAATCGATTCAGCCATGATCTTCTTTCTCCTTATCGCGTTTAAATTCGATCAACCTGCCCATGAAAGCGGGTTCCGCCTCCATGCACAGGGCCAAAAGCTTCAGGCCCATATTGCGTTCGCCCTCCAGAAAGAAGGTGTGCGAGTTGCCGGTAAAGCTGCTCTGAAATACATGGGCCTGCTCCAGCAGCCACCAGACCAAACGCTTGCCTTTTTCCTCGGCCAAGAGGTCTTTGACGGCGGCCAAGAGTTCCCGGCGCTCCTCGCCGTCCACCCTGCGGGCCTTGTCCTGGGCCTGCAAATCTTCGCCGAACATGGCTTCCAGGGCCGGATCAAAATTATCACTGCGCATTGCCGCCGCCTCCCATGGCGCCCGCCAGAGCGTCCAGCACGCTGCCGCCGCCCATCTTGGCATTGCCGAGCACCTGCGCGCCCTGCATGGCCATTTGGGTGGCCATCAGCTGCTCTTGCTGCTGCTGCATGGCTTTTTGCGCCTGGGCGCGCGCCTCCCGCATCTGGTCGCGCTCCTCCTGGGAGCGGATAATCTTGGCGTCCACGCCCAGATAATCGGCATAGGCGTCGGCGGTTTTGTCCGGGTCCACCACATCCACAATTTCCGGGTAGCCCTGGGCGCACTGCCCGATAAAGCCGACGTAGCGTTCAATGGCGCCAGTGCCCATGGTTTTCTGGGCCTGGGCCAGCACGCTCACAAATTCCACCTTAATGGGCTGGTCCCCCATCTCCTCGGGCCAGGCGGGCAAAAAGTCGCCGGCGGCCATCAGGCTGAAAGTCCGATTGATCAGCGGGATCAACAGCTCATCGTGCATGCGCTCCAGCACCGGCCCAATGAGCACCATTTTCTCCTCTTCCTTGGCGATCACTTCCCGGGCCGTGATGTTGCTGCGCCCGGAGTCCAGCAGCATGCGGAACAAATCGTTGAACAGGCCGTGCCTGATCTGCTGCTGGATCTGGGCAATGGCCGCGGCCGTGCCCTGGATGTTGTGGCGCACCTGCAAGGCCGGGTACACGCCCGCGCCCTGACTCTGCATGGCGTTGGTGAAGGTCACCCCGCCGGGCAGGAGGTTCACGTCGTTCTTGTCCCCGGCCACGATCATGGGCGGGTCCACTTCCATGTGCAGGGCCTTGAGCATGGAAGAGGTCATGGATTGCAGCAGCACGCAGTCGGGCAGGGTGTCCATGCCCGGGCTGCGGCCGTAAATATCGCCGCCGGTCACGTCCCAGCGCACGCCAAAGCCCGGAAACTGGTCATAGCCGCCCTCGGAAAGCAGGCACGGATATTCGGCGCCGCCGCCCCCGGCCGGACCATTGCCGCTGCCCTCCAAATAATACAGGGAGGCCCAGGGCTTGTTCTTGCCGTCGATTTTGCCGGGCTGGCGGTCGTCGCGCGGAAAAACCGCATGCACCACCGTAAAGCGCTGATTCCAGTTGTGCGGCCGCTCCCACATATTACGCAGGGCTTCGGGCAGGGCTTCCAGGCCGAACTTGCGCACCAACTGGCGCAAAGTCATGTCCATGGTCCGGAACACGGTATCCACCCGGCCGTGCTCGTCGGCGTCCAGACAATACTCGCCAATGGTCAGGGTGTGAAAGCGCACGCCGGTGCGCGCGTCGGGCAGCTCAAACATAAAAGCCGTGCCGAAAGCGCCCAGTTCTTCATACTGCTGGTGCACGGCGTTATAAAAATTGGAGCGGTGCAAAATCTCGCGCATGCGGCGTTCCACCTCATCCAGCCAGAGGCGCACGTCCCGGCTGTTTTCCAGCCCGCTATTCTGCATGGATAGCTTGAACCAGGGCCGGGCCGGCGAGGTCATGCCGCCCTGCAGGCCGGCCGCCAGGTCGCGCATGCCATAAATGCCCGTGGAGTCCAGCGAGCCGCGCTGCAAGCCGCCCTGGTTGCTGCGCTCCCCATCTTCCAGGAAGCGGCACTTGCGGGGCAGGAAATAGCGCGACAGCTCTTTCCAGTCCGCTTTCCAGCCCTGGCGCTCCAGCTCCAGCTCTTGACGGCGGTGATCAATTTCAATCAGCTTTTTGCGGTCCATAACTTACCCCAACAGAGTCTTTTTCTGGTTCTGCGCGGCCGTTGCGCCGCCCAGCAGGGTCTGGCGCAAGCTCAAAGGGTCGCCCACCACGTTGGGTTGCACGTTATACGCGGTGCGGGCGTCCCTGGCCGTAGCGCCCTGGGCCACGTCCCGCTTGTAATTGCCGGCCTCAATCTTGCCGCCCTCACCTTTTTGCAGCTCATAGCCCGAGGCGTAGGGCACATACACGGTGGAGCCGTTGGAGCCTTGCGCCGTAAAGGCGTAAGTGCCGCTATTGAGCTGCCGGACCAGATTCTCGTCGGTGATCCTCTCGCCCTGCACAAAGCCGTAATCGCCGGGCGCGCCGTTATAAACGGTAAGTGTGCCCCGGGTGCCCTCGCGGCCGCCGGAAACGGTTTTAACTGTCCGCGCGGTCATGTTCAGCTGGCCGTAGGCCGTGTACCAATTGCCGTCCGCGCCTTTGACGGCCGGCGCGCCAAAGGCCTGCCCGGCCCAGGACTGGGCCGCGTTCAGGGAGTTTTTGTTGTACAGGTAGCCGTTGTTGTTAAACTTCACCGCTTTGCCGCTGCGATCATAAGCGGTGCTGCCGGTGTTTTTCTTGCTGAAAATGATGTCCGCGGCAAACTGGTTGGCAAAGGCCGCGTCCGAGCGCGCCTTTTCCGCCTGCTGGTAAACTTCGCCGCGCGAACTCGGAGTCCAGGCCGTCCCGTCCGCCTGCCCGTAATTGACCTTGGGCAGCAGATCATCCAGTCTGACGCCGAAAAGATTGTCCATGATGGGATTGGCCATGGCCTAACCTCCCAGCAAAGTCTTGCCCTGCTGTTGCGCGTTTTCCTGCGAGCCAAAAGGCGAGGTCTGGATTGATCCCTCCTGGCCCAGGGCCGCCAGGGCTTTCTTGCGCTGATCGTCCCGCGCGTTCAACGCCGCATCCGACATGCTCTGTTCCTGCTGGTACACCTTGGGAGCTTCCGCTTGTACAGCCGAAGCCGCTTCATATTTCGGGGTTTTGCTGCCGCCGCCGCCCATAAGTCACCCGGAGCAAATAACTTTAAAAAATTGCCGTTGGCATGCCTTGAGCAGTTGCTCCGCGCTCAAGCCACGCCAACGCTGAATGATTGCCATTCTTAAGGCCACGCAAATCCTTAACCAGCACAAAAGCGTCCGCTGCCCGGCTTTTGGCGCCGCGCACCAGGCGCAGGGCCCCGGGCAGGCGCACGGCCCGCGTGAAGCCCAGGCTCTCCGCCCAGTCCCGCGCTGCCCGGTAACAGGCGGGCAGCACGGCAACGAGCGTATCCAGCCCGCCCTCCCGCGCCAGCACGGGAAACCAGATCCGGGCCGCTTCAGTAAACGAACCGTCCCGCCCGGCTTTAAAGGTCACAAAATGCGCATAAGCGGTGTTGCCGGAACTGGAAAATTCATTGAGCACGCCCAGGCCCAAATACTCGCCCCCGCGCCGCGCCGCGTAAAACCAGCAACCGGAGAGGCGCACATAGCGCAGAAAATCGTAATAGGAGCGCACGCCGCCATCGTGAAAGAACACGTCCACCAGGTTCTCCAGCACCAGACGGCCCCAGATGGCAATCAGGTCTTCGGCCGTCAGGTCGCCCTCGGTCCAGCGCTCGGTGAATCTGTGGATGGTGATGTCGCTCATTATTTGTACGCCCACAAGTCATAGTCGGTGTTGGCCTTGCTGCCTCTAATGTGCGCATCCGCCCGCCGGGCCACAGGATGCGCAAAGGTCAGAGCCAGGGAGTCGCCGCAGTCGGGCGAGGCCAGGCCGCGCTTTTTCATGTCGCTTTTCTTCTCCAGCACAATCTGGCCCTTGTCGCCGGTAAAGCCGTATTCCGGCCCGGTCAGGTCGTCGGCAAGTTCCTGCTCCGGAGGCAGGGCGCCGCCCGCTTTAAGCCAGTCGTGCACGCCGCACCACATTTCCGTGCGCTTGTTCACATGCTTGGCCGGGTCACTGGCCTGCCCGCCAAAGTCCACACCAATCACCTGGTCGTAGCCAAGCTGATGAAGCCTATCGACCACACCGGCACCCATGCCGCCCATGTCCACAAACACGGCGTCGGGCTTATCCTTGTCGATATGTTGGGCCACAATGCCCGCCAGGGTCATCAGGTCCATGCCCCGCCACTTGAGTTGCTTGTGGGCATAAAGCCCCTGCCGCTTGGTCAGCACGCTCTGGTCATCGCCGAACCTGGCCACGTCCACGCCGAACACCAGCGGCGCGACTCTGTACATTTCCTCGCGCAAACTCTTGCCTTGCGCTCCCTCCACCAAGTCGGAAGCGATAAGCTGATTGCTGCCGGCCCGCGGAAACACGCCGCGCACGCGCACGCGCACAAAGTCGGAGTCCTCGCCGTAGTCGTCAATCCACTGCTTGAGCTGGGCCTTGTTGGTCATCTTGGCGTTGCGGCTGTCCACTTGCCGCGTTACCCAACGATGTCGGAAACGATGGAAACAGCCGTGAAAGCGGCCGGAGTTTCGGGTAGGGTTGCCGAACACCGCCCAGATGGCACCGGGTGTAGTCAGCGCGCCCTCGGCCGTTTCCCAAATCACGTCATCAATGGCCGAAGCCTCATCAAAAATCATGAGCACATGCTCGGCATGCAGCCCGGCAAAGGCTTCGGGGCGCTCTTTGCTCCAGGGCTCGGCGCTCACAAACCAAGTTTCCGGGTGGTCCACCTGATAAAATTTTGTCGCTGTCCACTTAAACCAATGCTTGTTCACGGCCCGCTTGTGCCAGATGGAAAGCTCGCGCCAGGTCTTGTCTTCGAGCTGGCTGGCCGTGTTGGCGGTCACCACTCCGGCGAGGTGCGGGCGCGTTGACATGGCCCACAGAATTACCCAGGCCACAAAGGCGGATTTGCCAATGCCGTGCCCGGACACCGTGGCCAGGCGAATGGCTTCTTCAGCGGTCAGGCAGTTGTCGCCCAGGTCGTAAAGTAGCTCGCGCTGCCACTCGTCCGGCCCATGATGCTCGGCCAGCTCGCCCTGGCCCCAAGCAAAGGCGTAGAGCACAAATCCGGCCGGATCAGCGTAAAAGGCCCCCAAGTCGCGGGCCAGTTCCTGCTCAAGATCTTTCGCCGTTGACACGCTTGCGTCCCTCTTCAATGGCTGCGGCCAGATTTAAGTTCCCGGATAATTGTAATTTCTCCATGAACATGCCCAGGTGCTTGCCTTCCAATTCGTAGCCCCTGAGGGCCGTTTTAAGGTCGCCGCCGTCTCGGGCCTCCCTGGATACGTCTTGAATATCTTTGAGCACGTCCAGGGCCGTCCGCTGCGCTTTTTCGGCCATTTCTTTCTGCCCTGCGGCAATGGCTTCGGCCACCTCAGGTATCCTCAGGAGTTCATAGGCTGTCTGATCCAGGCGTTTGCCTTTATATCCTGCCTTTCTGGCCGCATCCGCTCCGTTGGGGCTGATTAAGAACTCACGAACAAATGCTTGGCGTAAGGCGGTAAGCTTGCTCATTTGCCCGCCGCTCCTTCGAGCTTGGCCACTCTGGCGCCGAGCTCGTAGGCCTGAAGATCATCCTCATCCAGGCGTTGGTGCAGGCGGCCCACGGCGGAAGCGCAATCCATGCGGGTAACGAAATCTTTGAGCTGCAAAGAGATTTGCTGCTCGCGCTCCTGCAAAGCTTTGAGGTTAACCACGATGGAATCGGCAAAGCGCTTGGCGAAATACACAGCGATCAGCCAGCCGGTGGCGTTGATAAGGATGCCGATGATCTCAATGCTCATTGCGCAACCCCCGCCGCCCGCTCCAGGGCCTCAATGTAAAGGAGCAGTTCCGCCGCATCGCGTTTATCCATAGTGATTCCGCCATCAGGGCGCGCTTCCAGGCTTGTCAGGGCCGGGCGCACCGGAAGAGTTAACGTCTGGGGCGGCCTGGCTGTTAAACTTGCGCATCCACTCAAAGCCAGGGTCACGGCGAATATCAGCCACGCGAGTCTCAGCCTCAGCCTGGCTCTGTGCGGCCTTGCGCTTAGCCCACCACTCCACAACGAATGGCACAATGGCCGCCAGGGCTTGCAGGATTTTGCCGATAACCGCCACATCGCACCGCCCTAACCGATCTTTTTGGAGGCCTTGATCCGGCCGATGATAGCCACCAAGCCGCCAATGGCAGCAGCGGCAGCGGATCCGCCCTCAACGAGTACGGCCTGGTCATCGGGCAAAAGGCTGTAGCCAAAGAAGCCGAGTACGCCAGCCAGAAGGGCAATGGCGCCACCCCAAAAAGTCTTGCTGGCGAAAATGCTTTTGAAATCGTTCATAATGCACTCCTATTTTTTCAGGTTTTTAGCTGGTTGAGCCGGCTTAATCTGTTTGAGTAAATTACCCTCGGCGGCCCGCCGGGTCTGATAGCCAGACCACAAAGAGCCGGTACACAGCTTCGCAGCCGCGCCCGGCCAATCGGCCTTGAGTAAAAGCGCCCAGGTATTGGGATAAGATTTGGGAGAGGCCAGGCCGCGTTGGTAAAGGAGAGACACCACAACGGCCTGAGCCTCAGGGGGTATGTCCGCAAAGCGGTAGGTCGGATTGTCTTTGTTGTAGCGGGCTTCGATATCGCGCACGTAGCGGCCAATCACCGCATCATCCAGGGTTTTGATCTCTGCCGCGGTGAGCGTGAGCGGCTGGCACTTGATGGCCTCCACGGCCGCCTGCTTCTTAAGCCCAATGTAGGGCAAGAGTTTGATCACAATGGAATGCGGCACGCCCATATCCATGAGCCCGGCCGCGGTCTGTTGCCCAAGATCGCAGCCGGTCCCGATGGTCACCCCGGACACGCCCAGCACCGCGCCGTTTTTCATGGGCACATACCCGCGGGTAATGCCCTGGCCTTCCATGAGGCCGAGAAATTTTTTGATGAAATCGACGTGGATGGGCATAAAGCATCTCCCTGAATGCTTTTGTTTACCACGGCTTTTTGAGCACCCCCCACTAAAGGGGGTAGTAAAAGGGGGGCAGAGGGTAGGCAAAAAGGGGGTTGACAGGTTTTTTGAAAAATGCCGATTTTTCTATTGCACCTTCCTAAACGTTCGTACAAGCCAGTTTTGGAGGCTATTGTATTCCGCGCTGTAGCTGGAGCCATCAAACGATATCGGCGCGCCTTCCAGGTGCCACTTTTTCACGGTTTCCTCGGTCCGTCCGAAGGTAGTGCAAATATCTTCAAGCCGGCGCAGATGCACGGGCGCCACTACAACACCAGGCAAAGATAAACCGCCGACTACTGTTTTTTCCGCCACGTACAACCCTCCCTGTTACGGCCTGATAAGGCCAACAACCAAACCAGTTACGCCAAGCCAAACCAGCACCGCCACGGCCAGCACCCACGGCGCCCACACCGGAGCCATCACCCACCACCAGGACCAGGCCAGCATCCCGGCCAGCTTAAGCCCGATCAGGAGCGCGGCGAGCAGGGCGTATAGAATGCTGGCGTAGATGCTCATGCCATCGCCCCTATGGCCCGTAGGGCTTCGTCAACTGTCCGCACCACCGCCGCCTGCCCCCGCCACTCCTCAAAAAAAGTTTCCTGCGCTTCAGTCAAAGTTCCCTCAGGTTGCCCCTTGGCCTTGGGGCGCTTCACTTCAAGCAAAAACGTCCGTCCGCGAAAACCAGCGGCCAAGTCGGGAAACCCCTCCCCCACAGCGGCCAGGCTCCGCACGGTAGCCCCCACGCTTTTCAACGCCTCCACAATTTCAGGCTGGTTGACGTCTATCTTGGCTGCGCGGCGCATTTTTATTTTCTCGACGAAATAAGTACGAGAGCAACAACGCCAGCAATAATTATCACGGTTATGCCCGCACTTATCCACAGCGGAGACAATACCCACCACCACGACCAAGCAACATTGCTGTCCGGCTAAGGGGTAATAAAAAAGTCCAAAATCTCAGCTAGATGTGGTACAAGAGTTTTGCACAACACATTGCCACACAAGGAGATTTTGGACTTGAGTCACCATAATACACTTTTCTCCCAGACGCTAT
>JAVBRZ010000049.1:0-3847 GCA_031547425.1 Desulfovibrionaceae bacterium | reverse complement strand
ATAGCGTCTGGGAGAAAAGTGTATTATGGTGACTCAAGTCCAAAATCTCCTTGTGTGGCAATGTGTTGTGCAAAACTCTTGTACCACATCTAGCTGAGATTTTGGACTTTTTTATTACCCCTTAGCCGGACAGCAATGTTGTTAACTCTGTTTTGTAGTTCCCCGTAATGCACTTACCCCTTCCGCAAAATTGGGGCAGTCAGGAAGAAAGGAGAAATCCATTGCAACACGCTGCCAAATTTTAGAGCAGCTCATACTTGAAATGATATATTTGATAAATGCTCTGGCGGGATGCAACGAAGCGCGATACCGCCCGCGAGAAAGGCGTGGCGGAACTTGCTTACGCCGTTAAGCGCCTTTCTCAAGCGTTAAATGCTATAAATGAAGAGAGGAACAAGATTATGGCTACTATCGTTAATTCCTGGAATGAGTGGGATCCGTTGAAACGCATTATCCTGGGCAGCCCGGTGGGCACCCACCAGCCCAAAAGCGACGTGTCCTGGAACTACGACGCGCCCTCCCGCCCCGGCTGGTACGGCCGCATGCCCGAAGAAATGGAAGCGCGCGCCGTGGAGCTGATGAACGGCTTCCAGAAAATCATGGAAAGCCGGGGCATCAAGGTGGATCGCCCTGTTCCGTTCGACACCACCAAGAAAGTAATTACCCCGGAGTGGGAATGCGAAGTGGGCCGCGGCTTCCAGCCCTGCCGCGACGTATTTTTCACCACGGGCAACGAAATTCTGGAATGCACCATGTCCCAACGGTCCCGCTGGTTTGAATACATCGCCTACCGCGAGCTCATGGAAGAATATTTCCGGGAAGACCCCAATTTCCGCTGGGCTGCCGCGCCCAAGCCCCGCCTCACGGACCAGACCTTTGAATACAACTGGTGGCACAACTATAAAAACGTCTGGTCCGACGAAATTAAAAAGGAACGCATGCTGGCCCGCAAGTGGCACGTCACCGACAAGGAACCCCTGTTTGACGCGGCTGACGGCATCCGCTTCGGCAAGGACATTTTCTGGAACGTGTCCGCCATTTCCAACAAACCCGGCATTGACTGGCTGCGCCGCCACTTCTCCGACCGCGGCCTGCGTTTGCACGAAATCCAGTTCAGCGGCGACTACCACCACTGGCACATCGACGTGTGCATTATGCCGCTGAAGCCCGGCCTGTGCGTCTACAACCCCTATTACATGTACCTGACCCCGCAGTTTGAGGAGCTGATGAAGAAAAACGACTGGGAACTGGTCAAGGCCGCGCCCCCCACTCACCAGTACGACATCCGCATCGGCACGCTCAACGAGCGTATCGGCCCTTACTGGATTTCCATGAACACCCTGTCGCTGGACCCCAAGACCGTGTGCATTGAAGCCCATGAAGCCGCCTACCAAGAACAGGTCGACAAAATGGGCTTTGAAGTGGTGCCCGTGGACTACGCCGACCAGGTGTCCTTTGGCGGCAGCCTGCACTGCTCCACTGTGGACGTGTACCGCGAAGGCAAGTGCGAGGACTACTTCCCCAAGCAGGTGGCCGGCTATTAACCGCCCCGGCGACCTATGCCTCCCCACCCGCCGCCCGGCGCGCCAGTCAAATCGACGGGCGGCCAACGCAAAACAAAGGAGAGCGAAAGATTATGTATAAACAGGGCCTGGCCGGCTACATGATTGTCATGCTGATCATCGGCTATTACGCCAAAGGCAAGGTGCAAACCACCGAAGATTATCTGGTGGCCGGGCGCAACCTCAACAAAACTTTCTCCTCATTTACCCTGCTGTCCTGCTTTATCGGCGGCATGGTGGTCATCGGCGTTTCAGGCACTACCTATTCCGTGGGCATCTGGAATGAGGAATATAACTGGGGCATCATCCCGGCCCTGGGCGGCGGGGCCATGTGCCTTCTGGTCTGCGGGCTCATTTACATGCCCCGGCTGTGGAAGCTGAAAATGGTTTCCCTGGGCGACTATTATTACGCCCGCTTCGGCCGGGTCACGGGCCTGGTGTCCACCATCATGATCTGCTCCGGCTTTATTTTCTGGACCGCCGTGCATATCCTGGTGTTCACCAAAATCGTGCGCCCCATCCTGGGCTGGTCGCCGGAAGTGGCGGTCATCAGCGCTGTGAGCATTATCGTCATCTACACCATCATGGGCGGGCTCTGGGCTGTGGCCGCCACAGACATCTTCCAGGTCTCCCTGGTCATCATCGGCATTCTGGTGCTCACCCCGGTGGCCATACACAGCGCCGGCGGCTGGGAGTTCTTCAGCAGCAACATTCCTCCCGATCTCGTCCATTTCACGCCGCAGACCAATTCTCCCAACTCCTGGCTGGCCTGGATCGCGGCCTTTCTAATGATGGGCATCGGCGGGGTGCCCAGTCCGGACATCATGCAGCGCGCCTTTGCGGCCAAAAGCGCCAATGTAGCCCGTTTCGCCGGTTGCGCCGCGGCCGTGGGCTGCCTGTTTGTGGGCACCCTGGTGGTTCTTCTGGGCCTTTTGGGCGCGGAACTGGTGGCCAACGGCACCATTGCCGAAGAAGCCCTGCACGGCGATCCGGAGCTGATTATTCCGGTCATGCTCATGCAGCTTTTGCCCGTGCCTTTGGTCGTGCTTTTTCTGGGCGCCAGCCTGGCCGCGGTCATGAGCGCCGCGGACTCGGCCATGCTCGCCCTGGCCGGCATGTTCACCAAAAACATCTATAAAGACATTCTCCATCCTTTAGCCTCGGACAAAAACATGGTGCTGGTCACCCGCATCTGCGTGGGCGTGGTGGGCATTCTGGCCGGAATCATCGCCGTGAGCTTCCCCTATGCCTTCAACCTCTCGGTCTTCGCCTTTGATCTGCTTTTGGCCAGTTTGTTCGTGCCCCTGACCCTGGGCCTGTTCTGGAAAAAAGCCAACGGTTACGGGGCCATGGCCGGCATGATCACAGGCTTTGTCGTGCGCATCATCGGCGGTGGAATGCAGCAGGGCTTCACTTTGGCCGGCATTCTCTCGCCCCTGGACACCTGGTATTTATTTACCCTGTTCTCGCCCCTGGCTTCCCTGGCGGCCATGGTGCCGGTTTCCCTGTTGACCCAAAAATTGGATGAGCCGGTGGCTCTGCAAGAATACGCCTGAGCCCGGGCGCTCAGGACCCCAGCTTTAAGCCCCGGCTGCAAGTGTTGGCCGGGGCTTTTTCACAGCCTCGCACTGCTCAGGTTGCTTTTTCCAAAAGTTTCCACTAGCTTGAAAACTGTTTCAAATTACCATTAACCCTGCGGGGGCTCGTCCGCTTATGTCTTATGATCCTCTTTCGCCTGAGGCAATCACGGCCCAGATGGAGCTGATTCTGGACAGTCTGGATTTTCAAGCCTCTTCCCGTTTAAAAAAATTTTTCCGTTTCCTGGTGGAAGAAACTCTGGCCGGCCGCGCCTCGCGCCTTAAAGGCTATACCATCGCCACCATGGTCTTTGAGCGGCCGGCCAGCTTCGACGCCCACGCCGATCCCATTGTCCGCGTGGAAGCCGCCAAACTGCGCAGTCGCCTGGAGCACTATTATTACACCCATGGCCTGGCTGGCTGCGTGCATATCGCTTTACCCAAGGGCGGCTATGTGCCGGAATTTTCCATTTTCTCCGATAGTCGCGACCAAAGCATGAATACACCGGCCGCGGCGCCGGTCGCTATTTTTCGGCAGAAGCCGCAGCCCGCCCGGCCAGGCGTGGCTGTGCTGCCCTTTGCCTTTACCAGCGACGGCGACCGCACCGACTACTTTTCCGACGGCCTGACCGAAGAAATCACCGTGCACCTGACCAAGTTTGAGGACCTGGCTGTGGCTTCCTCTTATTCCACCCGCCAGGCCTGGAT
>JAVBRZ010000136.1:0-9825 GCA_031547425.1 Desulfovibrionaceae bacterium | reverse complement strand
CTGGCCGAAGCCGACGATGCCAAATACATCGTTGAGCTGGAAAAAGCCGGCATCAACGTGGTCAAGTTCACCCCTGAACAGCTCCAGGCTTGGGCGGATCTCTGCCGCAAGGTTACCTGGCCCAAGATGGAATCGCGCCTGACCAAGCCGGTCATTGACGATTTGCTGCAAGATTACAGATAACGCCATCTGAAGGGTGTGGCGGCGGGGAGGACCGCCCCCGTCGCCGCGCCCCGGCAAAACGGCCCCGGCTTTAATTTTATGGGAGAAACGCCATGCCGCAGACAAAAACTTGCCCGGAAATGAAACCGCCCGATTTCAGCAGGGAAAATATTTTTGAAAAAACAGTGACCGTGATCATGGTCATCAGCGCTTCTTTTGTGGTGTTGGCCGTGGGCAGCAGCGCCATCATGCGCTATTTCGTGCGCCGGGACATTTACGGCGTGGAAGAGCTGATCACCATTGCCGCATTTTGGATGTATTTCGCCGGCGCGGTATACGCCACCAAGACCAGGCAGCAGATTTCCGCGGAAATGTTCTCTGTGTTCACCAAGAACCCCAAAATTTTATACGGCATCGCTCTTGCGCAGCGCAGCATCACCTTAATTCTTTGTCTTATTTATGCGTGGTGGGGGTGGGAATTCATCTTCTGGAGCGTGACCGGCGGCGGCAGGACCACACTGTGGCAGATTCCTCTGTATGTGGGGCAGAGCGCCGTATTTTTAGGCTTAATCTGCATGCTGATCTATTTTGTGCGCGATCTGGTTTTGATTTTGCGCATCAAGCCTTCTGAATACTATCCCGGGAAAGCTTAAAACTTCAAAACAATACCCTCAGCCTGTTTAAAACCGGGCGCATAGAAAGTATCGGGGGGCGGGACATGATTGTAGCTTTATCACTCATTCTTTTAATGGTGCTGCTGATTTTGGGCACGCCGGTGCCGTTCGCCTTTCTGGCCACGGTCTTGCTGTTTATTCTTGCCGAGGGCTATGATCCCAGCTTCCTGCTGCCCTACGGCTACAGTAAAATGAGCACCATCGTCATTCTGGCCATTCCGCTGTTTATTATTGCCGGCGGCCTTATCAACCGCGCGCACGTGGGCGACAAACTGGTGAATATGGTGGAAATTTTTGTGGGCCGCATCCGGGGCGGCCTTGGCGCCATCGGCATCATTTCCTGCGCGGTGTTTGGCTCCATCACCGGCAGCGCCTGCGCCACACTGTCGGCCATCGGCTCCATCATGTTTCCCAAGTTGCGGGCCGGGGGCTACCCCCCCGGGCACTCCGCGGCCATTATGTCCAGCGCCTCGGTTTTGGGCATGCTTATTCCGCCCAGTTCGCTCATGATTTTGTATGCCTGGGTGGGCCAGACCTCGGTGCTGGCCTGCTTTTTGTCCAACCTGGTGCCCGGGCTGATCCTTACTTTCCTTTTGTGCGTGGTCAATGTGTTCATGCTGCGCAACAATAAAGAGGTTCACGTGGCGTCGCCCCTGCCCAAGGGGATGTTTCGCAAAGAGCTGATCAAGCGCTCCTGGGCGGGCATTCCGGCTTTGACCATGCCTGTTCTGGTGTTGGGTGGCATTTATGGCGGCTTTGTGACCCCCACCGAAGCCGCGGCTTTATCGGTGCTTTATGTGCTGCCCTTGGGATTTCTTATCTACAAAGGCCTGACCTGGCGCGGCGTGTTCCAGGTGCTCAAGGAATCGGTGATCACCACCGGGGCCATCATGCTCATGCTTTACTGCATCATGATCTTAAGCCGCATATTCATTATGGAGGACCTGCCCGGCCTGATCCTGGACACGCTCACGCATATTTCGGAAAACCCCATGGTGATTATGCTGATGATCAACCTGTTTATGGTCATCATCGGCATGCTTATGGACGACGTCAGCGCGGTGTTGCTGGTTACGCCTTTGCTGGTGCCGGTGGTGGCCGATCTGGGCATCAGCCCCGTGCATTTCGCGGCCATTGTGGGCGTGAATATCGGCATGGGCAATATCACCCCGCCCACCGCGCCGTTGTTGTATTTAAGCGTGCAGCTCAACGGCGCCACCGTGGGCGAAGCCCTGGGCCCCACGCTGAAGCTGATAGGCTTCGCCTGGCTGCCGACACTGCTGCTGACCACTTATTTTCCGGATCTGGCCCTGTGGTTGCCGCGTTTGCTGCTGGGGGGCAATTATTAAATTCAGTTGGGAAGTATTGGGAATGATTTGCTTATATTTTTACTGGGCGGGAGCGGAGTTTGTATGATAAAGCCTGTGCTGGCCAGGCGAAATATAATGCACACGAGCTTATGAGGGGTATGCAGCATATGGCAGCGGAGCGACCGGACATGCTTAAGGATAGCGTCTACAACGCCATTCGTACCAGAATAATTACCCAGGAACTGCCGCCAGGCGCGCGCATAAACGAAAAGCAGCTCATGGAGGAATACGGGATCGGTAAGACCCCCTTGCGCGAAGTATTTTTCCGGCTGCAATATGACGGGCTGATCCGGCGGTTCCCTCGTTCGGGCACCATAGTGGCCCCCCTGGATTTCGGGGAGCTGCGCGAAGCCGCTGAAATACGCCTGGCCCTGGAAGGCCTGGTGGGCGATCTGGCCGCCAGGTTGATCACCGCTGAACAGCTTGCGGCCATGCGCGAACACACCGATCTTCTGGAACTGACTTCCCGCCAGGGCGTGCACGCGGAATACGTGGTCACCGAAGCGCAGCTGCATGGCATGCTGTATGCGGCCACACGCAACGAAAAGCTGCGCCAGATCATTAGCGAGCAGCAGAGTTTGTTTTCGCGCATCTGGTTTTCCATAGAGCGCACGCCCGGCGATTTGGCGCCTCAGGTGGCGGATTGGCGCAATATTTGCGCCGCCCTGGCGGAAAGAGACGCGCGCCGGGTGGTCCAGATCAATAAGCAACATTTTAAAACTTTTTATAACCACCTGAAGGCGATATTTTAACAATCGCAAGGAGGCTTGGGTATGGCCATCTATAAAGTGCGGGAAAATGCGGAGAGCTACGGCCATGCCGTGGGCATTATTCTGGTGGATGTGCGCACGCCGTTTATCCCCGGCGATGTGGGCAACGCCTCCACCTATCCTTTCCCTGTGGTCTATCGCACCGTGCCTGACGTCACCCTGGAGCGTCTCATTGACAAGGGCGATAAAAGCCTGGCCGGCAATGTCATCAACACGGCCAGAGAGCTTGAGGACATGGGCGTACGCGCCATTGCCAGCGATTGCGGCTATATGATTCACTTTCAGGCTGAAGTGGCGGCGGCCGTGTCCGTGCCGGTGATTATGTCCAGCCTCATTCAATTGCCCATGCTGGAGCGCAGCATTGGCCCGGATCGCAAGATCGGGGTCATCTGCGCCAACAAGCCGCGTTTGACCAATGATATGCTGGCTCTGGCCGGCCTGCGCGACCCCAACCGGGTGGTTATCCGGGGCATGCAGGATGCGCCCGCGTTCCGTTCGCCCATTCTGGATGAAGAGCCGCTTTTGGACGACGAGCTGATTACCAAAGAAATTACGGATACCGCCAAGGAACTGGTGGCTTCCCATCCCGAGGTCGGTCCCATCCTGCTGGAGTGTTCCAACATGCCGCCTTACGCCCATGCCATTCAGCGGGTTACCGGGCGGCCGGTGTTTGACTTCACCACTTTGATCGGCGTATATTTCGCGGCGTCCTTCCGCAAGCCTTTTAAGGGATTTTACTGATTTAAAGGCGGACCCCATGCCCGAGGCCTCCTTTCCCAGCATCCTCAACGACGTTATCGGCCCGATTATGCGCGGGCCGTCCAGTTCGCACACTGCCGCTTCCTGGCGTATCGGCCGCTATGCCGGGCTGGTGCTCGGCGAGGCGCCGCGCTCCGTCAGTATTGTTTTTGAAGACCAGGGCGCCTTCGCCGACGTGTTCCGCGCCCAACGGGCGGACCTGGCTTTCATTGCCGGGGCCACGGGCGTGGATATTGAGGACCCGGATTACGACCTGGCCGCGCAAAAAGCGGAAAAAGAAGGCGTGGCCGTATCTTTTTCCCGCGCCGCCTTGCCGGGCGGTCCGGATCATCCCAACGACCTGGACATCACTCTGGCCGGCGAAACGCGGAGCGTAACCCTGCGGGCCACTTCACTGGGAGGTGGAGCTATCCAGATAAAAGAGCTGGCCGGCCTGCCGGTATCCTCCAGGGCCGCGGCTTTTGACGTTTATGCCTGGCTTGCCCCGGAGGATGCGATAAAAGCGGAAGCGCGCCTCGCGGGAACAGCCGCCGGAGTCGCGCTGGCTCCGGGCGAATCCGCCGTTGGTTTGCAATTGTTGCATGCCTGGTTTTTAGATGAACCTGGCGCAAGCTCTCTTAAAATCCTGCAAACGGCGTCAGCTTGTCCGCTCAGCAAAGCGCCTCCCCTGGTCTTGCCCAAGCCGGGCAAGCCCTTGTATACCGATGCCGCGAGCTTGCTGGCTTTTTGCCGCGAGCGGAAAATCAGCCTGGGCGAGGCGGCTTTGCGCTGTGAGGCCCGGCTTCTGGGCCTGCCGGAAAAAGAAGCCGACGCCTTGATGCAGCGCAGGTTGGAGGTCATGCTCCGCAGCGTGCGGGCCGGGTTTGAGTGCGACGAGGGCCTGCGCCTGCTAACGCCCACAGCTAAAGGAATATATGCCCATGCCCTGAGCGCCGACGCCTTGGCCCCTGGAGCGCAAATCAAGGCCGCGGCGCGGGCCTTGGCGGCCATGCAGGAAAATTCAGCGGGGGGGCTGGTTTGCGCAGCGCCCACGGCCGGATCCGCCGGGGTCTTGCCCGGCGTGCTGCTTACTTTGCATGAGGATTTGGGCAAAAACGAGGAAACGCTGCTTCAAGCCTTGTGGACGGCCGGTGCCGTGGGGCAGTGTTTTGCCGCTCTGGCCACTTTTGCCGCCGAAGTGGGCGGCTGCCAGGTGGAAGTGGGCATTGCCGGCGCCATGGCCGCCGCCGCGCTGGTGGAAAGCGCGGGCGGCATGCCGGAAGCGGCTCTGGACGCGGCGGCGGTGTCGTTGCAAAATGTCATGGGCCTGATCTGTGATCCGGTGCAGGGCTTTGTGGAGTTGCCGTGCCATTCCCGCAACGCCGCAGCGGCCTCGGCCGCGTTTACCGCCGCGGACATGCTGCTCGGCGGCTGGCGCAATCCGGTACCTTTTGCTGAAACCGCGCGGGCGGCGTTGGCCGTGGGCCATATGCTGCCGCGCGAATTGCGCAGCACAGCTTTAGGGGGCCTGGCGGTTTGCCCTTCGGCCCGCGCCTTGTGCCCGGCCGGATGTGGCGGCCGCAAGCGCGCTTAGGTCCATGTCATCTACGGTTGTTAACATAAAAATTCTTGCAGGACCGGCACAGGGCTGCTAGGCTGAAATGAGTCGATTAATGCTTTTGCGCTTGGTTTTTCCAGGCTGTTGATGTGGAGTGGCGCGCGATGGAGCATCCTGTAATTGCGGCGGCCCGCGATGCCGGGATTGTGGGGCAAGGGGGGGCCGGGTTTCCCACCCACGTCAAGTTGGCGGCGGCTGTGGATACGGTTATCGCCAACGGCTGTGAATGTGAGCCTTTGCTCGCCACTGACGCCGATATTATGGAACGCCACAGCGCTCTCTTGCTGGATGGGCTGAACGCGGCCATGGAAGCCACCGGGGCCGGGCAAGGTGTCATTGCCATCAAACGCAAGCACAGCGAATTGGTGGGCATGCTTTCCGCCCTCACGGCGGACACGCCAATCTCCCTCCTTCTCCTGGACAATTTTTATCCGGCCGGCGACGAGCAGGTTTTAATCTTTGAGGCCACCGGGCGCACTGTGCCGCCTCTGTCCCTGCCCCGCGCCGTGGGCTGCCTGGTGTCCAATGTCGGTACTCTGGTTTCCCTGGCGGAGAGCCTCAAGGGCTTGCCCGTGACCAGGCGTACGGTGACCGTCAGCGGTGAGGTGGCCCGCCCGGCGGTGTTTGAAGTGCCGGTGGGCGCTTCGGTTACGAAGTGCATTGAATTTTGCGGCGGCGCGACGATCAATGACTGGGTGCTCGTGCTGGGCGGCCCGGTCATGGGCGCGGTGCTGGACAAGCCCGAAGACATTGCCGCGGCTGTGGTCACCAAGACTTTGGGCGGCATCATTGTGGTGCCGCGCGGGCATTATTTGCACCGCAAGGCTTTGCAGAGCGTTGAATGGATGCGCCGCCGCGCCTCCACGGCCTGCATCCAGTGCCGCTTCTGCACGGATCTTTGCCCGCGCCGCCTCATCGGCCAGCCTTTTGAAACCCACCGGGTCATGCGCGCTTTTGGCGCCGGGCGGGAAATGGAGCTGGCCGCCGGACGCCAGGCCATGATGTGCTGCTTCTGCGGCATTTGCGAGCACGTGGCCTGCCCCATGGATCTGTCGCCCTGCGCCATCAACAAGGCGGTGCGCGCCGCGCTGGGCGCCAAAGGCCTGGGCTTTGAAGGCTCCACCGAGTTGGAGCTGACCATCACCCAATGGAAAGATTATCGCAAAACGCCCATTTCCCGTCTGGCGGCTCGTATCGGCATCACTCATTATCTGGATATTCACCCGGAGCATGTGTCCGGCTTCATGCCTGAAGCGGTGGATATTCCCCTGCGGCAACATATCGGCAAACCGGCCCTGGCGTTGTGCAAGCCCGGAGCCAGCGTTAAAGCCGGCGAGCTTATTGCCGAAATTCCGGAAGGCGCTCTGGGGGCCAGGATGCATGCGTCCATAAGCGGTGTGGTGGAAAGCGTCGGAGACTCCGTGCGCATCAGGAGACAGGCATCATGACTTTAGAACTGCACTCTTTGGGCATGCTGGAGTACACCAGCATCGCCAAAGGCATTGAAAGCGCCGACCAGATGGTCAAAACCGCCGCGGTGACGCCTTTGTTTTTCAAGACCATCTGCCCGGGCAAATATCTGGCGGCCATTCACGGCAATGTGGCCGCGGTCGCCGCCTCCATCGCGGCTGGCCGGGAAGTGGGGGGCACGGAAGTGGTGGACGGTTTCGTCCTGGCCAACGTGCATGCGCAAATTTTATGGGCCCTGGCCGGGGCTGTGCCCCATGAGGATTTCAACGCCTTGGGCATTCTGGAAACCTTTTCGGCGTCAGCCATTGTTCTGGCCGCTGACGCGGCGGCCAAGGCCGCGGCCGTGACCATTCTGGACATCCATCTGGCCATGGGCCTGGGCGGCAAGGGCTATGCCTACATGACCGGCGATGTGGCCGCCGTGCAGGCCGCGGTTGAGGCCGGCAAGGCTGTTACCGCTGAAAGCGGCCTGCTGGTCAGCGCCGTGGTCATTCCGCGTCCGGCGCCGCAGGTTTGGAATCATATTTTAGGGGCAGGAGTGGGCGCATGATTTTAAAAACAACCCTGTTCGGCAAGACCTATCAGTTCGCCGACGTCAAGGAAGTGCTGAACAAGGCCGGCGAGCATCGCTCCGGCGACGTGCTGGCCGGTGTGGCCGCCGCGTTCATGGAAGAACGCGTGGCCGCCAAACATGTCTTGAGCGAGCTGACCATCGGCGATATCCGCAACAATCCGGCCGTGCCCTACGAGCAGGACTCCGTGACCCGCGTTATTCAGGACGCTGTGCACACGCCAGTTTATGAGAGCGTGAAAAACTGGAGCATGGCCGAACTGCGTGATTTTATCCTCAATGAGCGCGAGGCTGACGCTGTGCGCCGCGTGGCTAAAGGCGTGACTTCCGAGGTTATTGCCGGGGTGACCAAACTGATGTCCAATGCCGATCTTATTTGCGGGGCCAAAAAGTTGCCTGTGGTGGTGCGCAACAACAACACCCTGGGCCTGCCCGGGCGCATCGGCTCGCGCCTGCAACCCAACGACACCCGCGACGAAATCATGTCCATCATCGCCCAGGTTTATGAAGGCCTGGCTTTTGGCGCCGGCGATGCGGTCATCGGCATTAACCCGGTGTCCGATACTGTGGAAAGCGCCAAGCAAATTTTGGACGCCACCTGGGAGATCATCACCCGCTTGGAGATTCCGGCCCAGAACTGCGTGCTGGCGCATGTGACCACCCAGATGGAGGCTATCCGGCGTGGGGCCAATGCCAGCATGATTTTCCAGAGTATTTCCGGCAGCGAAAAAGGCATGGCCGAATTCGGCATCAGTGTGCCCATGCTTGATGAAGCCCTGGATCTGGGCAGGCATTACTGTCAGTCTGTGGGCGATAACGTCATGTATTTTGAAACCGGCCAGGGCTCGGCCCTGTCGGCCGAGGCCAACTTCGGCAGCGACCAGGTGACCATGGAGGCGCGCTGTTATGGCCTCGCCCGCCGCTATGAACCCTTCCTGGTCAATACCGTGGTCGGGTTCATCGGCCCGGAATATCTTTACAATCACCAGCAGATCATCCGGGCCGGGCTGGAAGACCACTTCATGGGCAAAATGCACGGCCTGCCCATGGGCTGTGATTGCTGCTACACCAACCACGCGGACACGGACCAGAACTCCAATGAAAATCTGATGCTGTTGCTGGCGGTTTCAGGCATCAATTTCATCATTTCCATCCCCATGAGCGACGACATCATGCTCAACTACCAGTCCAACTCCTGCCACGACATTGCCACGGCCCGCGAGCTTCTGAACCTGCGGCCCGCGCCCGAGTTTGAAACCTGGATGGAAAAATGGGGGCTCATGGAAGACGGGCGGCTCACGGACCGGGCCGGGGACGCCTCCATATTTTTCTAGGGAGCTGAGCGCGCTATGCATGAACAGGAAATTGATCAAATTGTTAAAACCGTGGTGGCGGAACTGGGGCGTTCCGGAACCGGACAACCGGCAACCGAAAAAATCGCGCCCATTGTGGGGGCGTCCGCTTCCGCGCCTTTAAACGTCGCCGCCTCCAAGGCCGCGCCCGCGCCCGTGCCTGTTCCGGCCTCTGTCGCGGCAGGGGAGAGCTTATCCGACATCGGCGAGCGGGCTTATAAAAAGCAATGCGGGGTTAAGTCCGCCCACAAGCCTGAAGTGCTGGCTGAACTGCTCAAAACCACGGAGGCGCGCATTGCCGTGGGCAAAATGGGCGTGCGGCCGCCCATGGCCGCCTATTTGCGCTTTCTGGCCGACCACTCCCGGTCCAAAGGCACGGTGTTCAAGGAAGTGCCCCAGGAATGGCTGGATAAAAACAATCTTTGGAGCATCCGCACTCAGGCTACGGACAAAAATACCTACCTGACCAGGCCGGACCTGGGACGCCTTCTGACGCCCGAAACCGTGGCCGAGCTGAAAAAACGCTATTCCACGCCGGTGCAGGTGCAGATTGTGCTTTCCGACGGCCTGAGCACTGACGCCTTGCTGCATAATTATGAGGAAATTCTGCCGCCCCTGGTCAATGGCTTGAAAAACAGCGGTTTCAGCGTGGGAGAACCCTTTTTCATGCATTACGGCCGGGTTAAGGCCGAAGACGTCATCGGTGAAGCTTTGGGCTGCGATGTGGTGGTCCTGCTCATCGGCGAACGCCCGGGACTGGGGCAGTCGGAAAGCATGAGCTGTTACGCGGTGTACCGGCCCACGGCCAGGACCATTGAATCCGACCACACGGTGATTTCCAACATCCATCAAGGGGGCATTCCTCCGGTGGAAGGCGCGGCCGTGATTGTGGACCTGGTGGGCGACATGATCAAGCACCAGGCCGGCGGCATCGAGCTGGCCCGCAAAATGGGAGAAGCCTGATGAACGGCGTCTTGGAACGCATTCCCGTGGCCGTGCTGGCCACGCGGGTAATCGCTTCGGTGGATGCCGGGCTGGCCGAAGCCCTGGGGCTGGCCGCGCGGCAAACCGCCATTGCCCTGTTGACCACGGACTGCGAC
>JAVBRZ010000161.1:0-4196 GCA_031547425.1 Desulfovibrionaceae bacterium | reverse complement strand
CCACCCTACGGCAGCGTGGCATGTGTTGAAAATCGACTATCAGGTCAAAGCCTTCACGGGAGATTTGCCAATAATAGCGCAGCTCAGACCACAGGTTTGGCAGGGCTTTTTTGTCTATGGGCCAGACGCGGTCAACATTGGGATTGTTTTCCAGAACGGGCAGGCATTTTTTTTCCGTAAGCACGTGGATTTTCGCGCCTGGAAAACGGCGGCGCAATATTTCCAGGGCGGGAGTGGTCAAAATGACGTCCCCGATCTGGCGCAACTGGCAGACCAGGATTTTTCGCACTTTTGACTCGTCGAGAAGCAGTGAAGACATGAAGGCAATCCTTGGGCCTTAGGCCCGCGCGGCCGGGAATTATTCCGGCTTCCCCCGGTTCTGTGAAGCGCTCCAGATAATCGAGCTAAAGTTTATAGCCCCTGGCTTTGACGTCCTCGGCTATGCGCAGGCACATGCTCGCCCGGTTCATGGTGTACAGGTGAATGCCCGGCGCGCCTTCATCCAGGAGGCGGCAAATCTGGTCCACGGCAAAGTTGATGCCTACCTCGCGCAGGGCTTCCTCGCCGCCCTTTCTTTCCGCTTCTTCCAGGGCAAGATACAGTTTGCCGGGAATTTTGGCATCGCACAGGCTTAAAATGCGCCGCAGGGAAGACATGCTTTGAATGGGCAGGATCCCGGGCAGCAGGGGGACCTGCACGCCCATGCCGCGCAAACGGTCCACAAATTCAAAATATTCCCGGACATCGAAAAACAGTTGCGTAATCAGCAGGTCCACGCCGGAGCGAATTTTCAGCTTCGTATACTCGAGGTCCATCTGGAAAGAGGGCGACTCGGCGTGGGAAGACGGATACCCGGCCACGGCAATGACGCAGGTGGGGAAATTTTCGCGCACAAAGCGCACCAGGTCGGAAGCGTACTTGAAATCAGGCAGATTGTTGGCGCCTTCGGGAGAATCTTTGGGAGGATCGCCGCGCAAAGCCAAAATATTTTCAATGCCCGCGTCAGTAAGCTTGCGCAGGTAGGCGGATAGCGTCTGGCGCGTGGCCCCCATACAGGTTAAATGCACGAGAGGCTCAATGCCCAGCACATTTTTGATATGCAGGGCGATATCCAGCGTGGCGTCCTGGGTGCTGCCGCCCGCGCCGTAAGTCACGGAGGCGAACAACGGGCTCAGGCTTTTAAGCCGCTCAACAGTGGCAAAAAAATTGGGCCAGTTTTCACGTTCCTTGGGAGGAAAGAATTCCAGAGACCAGAAAGGCGCCCGGCGGCTGCTGATAAGTTCGCGTATTTTCATTAAATCCTCATTACCCCCAGGAGGTGGAAATTAAATGTCGGCCCCCACCATGGATCGCTAATCCACCGCAATTAAACAGGTTTATTTTTCAGTATAACCCGAATCCCTGGTTCGCGTCAAATCCGGCTGGGCCATTTCTCAGGCAAAAGGAGGGCGCGCTTATGGATTTGCACTTTGGACGCATTTGGTGTAACTGAGAACGGGTGAGTTACAGTGAAACTTTGAATATGCCTTTTCTTTTGCGTTTCAGGCACCGCGTCTGGGTTATAGTTTTTCTGTCCCTTTGCCTTTTTTTGCCCGGAACGCGCTTGTGCGCCGAAACCTGGTCCGACTTGCGCGAGACTTTGGAACCCGGCCTGGAACTTGTAATTATTCCTTTTAATACCGAACTGGGCAGTAGCGAGGAACTGGTTGTCTTGCGTATGGATCCGCGGCAGGTGGCCTTGGATCTGCTGATGAGTTCAGAGCTGGGCATCGCGCCGCTCACGCCGGAAGCCTGGGCCGAAAATTACGGCTTGTCCGCCGTGATCAACGCCAGCATGTACTTGGACAATGCCAATACCAGCACCGGTTATATGCGGCATGGCGACGTTGTGAACAACGGCAACATCGCCGCTCGTTTCGGGGCGTTTTTTGTGGCCGGCCCGCGTGATGCCGTTAAATCCGGGCGGCCGGATCCGCCGCAGGCCGCCATTTTGGACCGTGATTCCGATAACTGGCAGGGTCTGTTGCCCCTTTATGATTCCGTGGTCCAGAATTTTCGCATCATTGACGGTAGCGGCAAGCTGCTCTGGGGTGAAAACGACAAGCGGCACAGCGTGGCCGCTTTGGGTGAGGACCAGGACGGGTTCATTTACTTTATCCATACCCCGGGCATGGTTTCCGTGCCTGAGTTGGTGCGGCTTTTGTCCGGCCTGCCTGTTGAATTCACCAGACTTATGTATGTGGAAGGCGGCCGTCCGGCGGCTTTGCATATCCGAACCGCCAAGCTGATCCGCACCTGGAAGGGGCGTTACGCTGATTTTTTACAGGATGACGCCGACACCGCGCAACTGCCCAACGTCATCGTGGTCCGGCCTAAAACCGGGCAGAGCTCAAACTAGAGCATTTTAACTTTGAAATGTTACACCATATGCAGCATTTAAAAGACAAAAAACATAGCCTTTTATCATACACGTTCAGGCCGAAACGGCCTGAACTAAAGACGCGCTACGCTGCTCGCTTGGGGGCGTCTGCCGGCGCATCCGCCAGATAATTTTTCCTTAATATATAATTTAAATGTTAAAATGTTCTAGAATCTGTCTCACAATCAATTTTGACTATAAAAGCGGCCTGTGGGTCATAGGTCGCGTTGACGAGACAAAAACCTTCTCATCATTTCCTCTCGACCTCGGGCCATGAGTTTGGCATTCTTGTGGCTGCTCATCTTGTCCTCGCTTCGGGCGGCTGTTGTATCGCAATTCCAGCTTTGTCGATTTGGGGCAGGGTGAACAACCTATTGGAGTGTTACAGCTGGTTTTCAGCCAGAATTTTAAGCGCGTTCAGCGCGCCTTGAGCGCAAAGCCCCACCTGTTCGCGCAAGCGCTTGGCCGGGCCGTGTTGAACATAAGCGTCGGGCAGGCCAAGGCGGCTGACTTTATTTTTTAACCCGTTGGCGTTCAAAAATTCCAGCACTGCGGATGAAAAACCGCCGGCCAGAACATTTTCTTCCAACAGCAGCAGGCATTTGTGCCGGGAGGCGATATCCAGGAGTTGCCGCTCCGGCAGCGGCTTCACAAAGCGGGCATTGAACACGGTCACGGGCTTGCCGCCTCCTTTCGCCCACAGCGCGCTCGCGGCGAGGCCCGCGTTCACGGCTGTACCGATGCCGATGACAGCCATATCTTTTCCCTCTTGCAAAATTTCGCCCTCGCCCCAGACCAGGGGCGAGGCGGTCTGCTCGGTCAGGTCAAGGCCGCTGTGTCCGCGCGGATAGCGAATGGCTGTCGGCCCGTCATGGGCAAGCGCGGCCTCAAGCATGAGCGGCAGCTCGCGTTCATGCCTCGGGGCCATGAGGTGCAGATTGGGGATATGGCGCAAATAGGATAAATCAAAAACCCCGTGGTGCGTGGGGCCGTCTTCGCCCACCAGGCCCGCCCGGTCCAGACAAAAAATCACAGGCAAGTTCTGCAGGCAGACGTCATGAATGATTTGGTCATAGCTTCGTTGCAGGAACGAGGAATATACAGCCACCACCGGCCGCATGCCCTGGGTGGCCAGGCCTGCCGCAAAAGTCACGCTGTGCGGCTCGCAGATGCCTACATCCACCAGCCGATCCGGGAAATGCAGGCCAAAGGCCTTGAGTCCCGTGCCTTCCGGCATGGCCGCGGTAATGGCCACCAGGCGCGGATCTTTGCCGCCCAGCTCCACCAGGCTTTTAGAAAACATTTCCGTAAATGACGGGCTGTCCGGGATATCGGCGTCTTTGGCGCTCTGGCCGTTTTCGCGATTAAAGCAGCCAATGCCGTGGAAGCGGGAAGGGTTTTCCTCAGCCGGTGAATAGCCTTTGCCTTTTATGGTTAAAGTGTGCAGGAGCACAGGCTTGTCGCTGTTTTTGGCCAGGCGCAGCATTTCGCGTAATTCCGCGATATTATGCCCGTCCACCGGTCCGATATAATCAAAGCCAAAAGCTTCAAAGAGCATGCCCGGCGTAAACAGGCTGATCAAGCTGTCTTCCCCGCGCTTGGCCAGGCCCAGCACATCTTCGCCGATGCCGGGAATGGAGCGCAGCCAGCCTTCCACTTCGCGTTTGGCCCGCCGCACCCAGCCGGAGGAGAGCTTGCTGCTCAAAAACAAAGACAAGGCGCCCACGTTGCGGGAAATGGACATGTCATTGTCGTTGAGGATGACGATTAGAGGATA
>JAVBRZ010000069.1:0-7919 GCA_031547425.1 Desulfovibrionaceae bacterium | reverse complement strand
AATCCTCTCCGCCTCAACCGGGGAAAACCGCCCGGCGTTTCCGGCGGGCGGCGGGGTGCGCTCCCCGGCTTCCAGGCGGCGCGCGAAAACCGCCGCATAGCCCCCCTTGGGTATGCTGATATGGATTTTGGCCGAGGGGTTGAGCAGATAATAATGGTCCAGTTTGCCGCGCAAACGTCCGGCTTCGGTGCGGATCAGCGGGTTGACGCGGGGGTCGAAGTTTTCGCCCAGGGCGAAAACGTCCCCGGCGATGTTGTAGGCTTTGATGTCTCCGCCCCTGCCGCGCAGGGTTTGTTCCCCAATGGAGCTCAAAAAGTCCTTAAGCCGCCGGGAAGCCTGAAAGTCGGAGCTGCCCAGGATCTCAGCCAGTTGCGCCCTTACTTCTTCCGCTGTGATCTGCATCATTCTAGCCTCCGCCCAAACTATATAGCATAAGGCCTGTGCCGGCTCAAACAAAAGATGAGGGAGCGCGTAAAGGCGCTTGGCAAAGGGCCGGCATTGGGGTTAAGCTGTCGTCTGACCCGTAATTTTAACCAACCGGCGGGGAGGATGGCTTATGGATTTGTATATCCGTACAGAGCATTCCGAAGACGCGGCCGCGGTGGACGATATCCTCGTCCAGGCCTTTGGCCGTACCTATGAGGCCGACCTGGTCATCCGGCTGCGCGCGGCCGGGCGCGCGGCCATTGCCTTGGCGGCCGAAGTTGACGGTCGGGTGGCGGGGCATATTCTGTTCAGCCCCCTGGCCCTGACCGGTTATACGCCGCCTCATGCGCCGGAAGACATTCCGCCCGTTCCGCTGGTAAAGCCTCCCGCGCCCTGGCCCGGTTGCGCGCCCGGCTCTCTGTGCCTGCTGGCCCTGGCGCCCGTGGCCGTGCTGCCGGCTTTTCAACGCCGGGGCATCGGCACGGCGCTCATCAGGCAGGGCATTCTCATGGCCGGGCCGTTGACCTGGGCCTCCGGCATTGTGGTAGTGGGGCATGCGGCTTATTACCCGCGTTTCGGCTTTGTGCCCGCCGCGAGTTTTGGCCTTGCCTGCCCCTTTCCCGTGCCCGCTGAATCTTTCCTGGCCCTGGAGCTTGACCCCGGCGCCCTGGCTGATAAACATGGGCAGGTGGCTTATGCCCCGGAGTTTAAAGTATGAAACTATATTCTTGGAACGTCAACGGCTTCAGGGCCGTTATCCAAAAACCCGAATGGGGGGCGTGGTTCAAGAACTGCGGCGCGGAGCTAATCGGCCTGCAGGAAACCAAGGCCGAACCGGAGCAGATTCCGGACGCGCACTGCGCGCCCGGGGGCCTGCACGCCTACTGGTCGGCGTCCACGGTCAAGCGCGGCTATTCCGGCGTGGCTGTATTCGCCAAGCACGCGCCCCTCACGGTCAGCGACGAGCTGCCGGGCATGCACGGCGAAGGGCGGCTGCTGCACCTCGAGTACCCGGCCTTTCACTTTTGCAATGTCTATTTTCCCAACGGCCAGATGAGCGAGGAACGCCTCACTTACAAACTGCGTTTTTACGACGTGTTTCTGGATTTCGCGCAAAAGCTGCGTCAGGCCAAGCCCATTGTGGTCTGCGGCGATTTCAACACCGCGCACACCCCTATTGATCTCGCCCGGCCCAAAGCCAATGAGGAAACTTCGGGTTTTTTGCCCATTGAGCGGGCCTGGCTGGATAAATTTGTGGCCGCCGGCTATGTGGACACTTTCCGCCTTGTCAATGGCGACATTAAGGACGCTTACTCGTGGTGGTCTTTTCGGCAACGCGCCCGCGCCAAAAACGTGGGCTGGCGCATCGATTACTTTTTCGTGTCCGAAGAGCTGCGCTCCGCGGTCAGGAACGCCTGGATCGAGCCCCATATTCAGGGATCGGACCACTGCCCCATTGGTTTGGAGCTTGAGATCGCGTAGCCGCCGCCGGGGGGGAAGGAAATTTTTTGAGGAAAGTTTCCATATCGCGCCCCTTTTGGCCACCGCCCCGGCGTTTGCGCCCAATTACATAGTAGCGTTTTTTGCCGGGCTCTGCTAAAGGGAGTCCACAAGACAATATTTAGCTGCGGACAGACACAGGCGCTATGATCCAGATCAGGGACGTGACCAAAAGTTTCGGGACCAATGAGGTTCTGCACGGCGTGAGCTTCGACATTGCCGAGGGCGATATCTTCGGCATTGTGGGGCACTCGGGCGCGGGCAAGTCCACGATTTTGCGCTGCTTGAACGGCCTGGAGACCTACGATGCGGGCAGCATCAAAGTCATGGGCCGCGAGGTGGGCGCGTTGGACGCGCCGGGCCTCAAGCTCCTGCGCCGCGACATGGGCATGATCTTCCAGAATTTCAATTTGTTGGCCCGCAAAAATGTTTACGACAACATCGCCTTTCCCCTGAAAGTTTGGGGCGCGTCTGAAAAAGAAACGCGGGAGCGCGTGCATGAGCTGCTGGACCTCGTGGAGTTGCCGGAAAAAAAATCGCAGCGGGTGACCAGCCTGTCCGGCGGCCAGATGCAGCGCGTGGGCATTGCCCGGGCTCTCGCCCTTAACCCCAAAATCATTTTGAGCGACGAAGCCACTTCTGCCCTGGACCCGCGCACCACCCTGTCCATCCTCGATCTTTTGCAGGACATCAACAAGCGCTTTAACCTGACCATTGTGGTGGTCACCCACCAGATGGAGGTGATCAAGCGCATCTGCAACAAGGTGGCCATTCTGGAGCAGGGCAAGGTCATCGCCCGCGGCGACACCGAAGAGCTGTTCATGCACCCGCCGCGCGGCTTGCAGCACTTTATCCGCGACGAATACACGATTATGCCCGAGGGCCTCAATTTGCGCGTGGTCTTCCCCCGCCATACGGCCGAACAGAGCATCATCGCGGACATCGCCCGCGAGACCGGCGCGGATTTTTCCATTATCGGCGGCCAGATCGAGCGCTACCGCGACGACATGCTCGGCATTCTCATGCTCAATGTGCAGGAGCAACACCTGGCTGTGGTGCAAAAAGCCCTGACCGCCCACGGCCTGCTCTGGGAGATTATGGACAATGTGGACGGCAATTAGCGAACTCAAACTCTGGGGCATGAGCGGCGAACTGGCCGTGGCCCTGTGGGAAACCCTGTACATGGTCTCCGTGTCCACGGCCTTGTCGCTCTTTTTCGGCTTTTTGCTGGCCATGGTCATGGTCATGACCGGCAAAGGCGGGCTTTCCCCGTGCCGCTCCGTGTACCTGACCCTGGATGTGATCGTTAACCTGACCCGTTCCTTTCCGTTCATCATTCTGATGATCGTGATCATCCCGTTTACGCGGGCCGTGGCCGGCACCTCTCTGGGCAGCACGGCCTCCATTGTGCCGCTTACCGTGGCGGCCACGCCCATGGTGGCCCGTGTTCTGGAAGGGAGCCTTTTGGAAGTGGATAAAGGCATGATCGAAGCCGCGCAGTCCTTTGGCGCGGGCAAGCTGCAGATCCTCTGGCAGGTGCTTTTTAAAGAGGCCCTGCCCGCCATTACCCTGGATGTCGCGGTCATCGCCATCACCATCCTGGGCTACTCGGCCATGGCCGGAGCGGTGAGCGGCGGCGGCCTCGGCGACCTGGCCATCAAATACGGCTACAACCGCTTCCAGACCGACGTGATGATCGCCTCGGTGGTCATTCTCATTCTCATTGTGGTGGTCATCCAAACCGCGAGCAACATTTTATACAAAAAATTGCGCTGATTCCCGGAAAATAGCTTCCGGTCAGATACATTCAGAATAAAATCATCAGGAGCACTTATGAAAAAGTTAGTTTTAGCCTTCTTGTTGATCCTGGCCCTGCCCTTCGCGGCTTTTGCCGAAAACAAGACCATCACCATCGGGGTCACCCCCTTCCCGCACAAGGACATCATGCTGGTGGTCAAAGACCTGCTGGCCAAGGAAGGTTATGACCTGGTCATCAAGGAATTCACCGACTATGTGCAGCCCAATATGGCCCTGGCCGAAGGGAGCCTTGACGCCAACTTCTTCCAGCACATCCCCTACCTGGAGAACATGAACAAGGAAAAGGATCTGAAGCTGACCTGGGTGGCCAAAGTGCACATTGAGCCCCTGGGCCTGTACTCTCATAAAATCAAGACCCTGGACGAGCTCAAGAACGGTGACACCATTTCCGTGCCCAGCGACCCCACCAACTGCGCCCGCGCCCTGCGCCTTTTGGAAGCTAACGGCCTGATCAAGATCAAGGCGGGCGAACTGGTCACCGCCAAGGACATCACCGACAACCCCAAGAACCTCAAGATCATGGAAATTGAAGCCGCCCAGTTGCCCCGCACCCTGGACGACGTGACCGCCTCGGTGATCAACACCAACTTTGCCGGCGAAGCGGGCCTCATCCCCTCCAAGGACGCCATCATCATGGAAGGCAAGGATTCGCCCTACGCCAACGTCATTGCCGTGCGCGAAGCCGACAAGGACAGCCCGGCCATCAAGGCCCTGGCCAAAGCGTCCAACTCGCCCGAAGTTAAGGAATACATCGTTAAAGAACTGGAACCCAAAGGCATTGTGCCCGCGTTCTAGAGCATTTTAACTTTGAAATGCTACACCATATGCAGCATTTAAAAGACAAAAAACATAACCTTTTATCAGACACGTTCAGGCCGAAGCGGACTGAACCAAAGACACGCTGCGCTGCTCGCTTGCGGGCGTCCGCCGGCGCATCCGCCAGAGCATTTTTCCTTAATATATAATTTAAATGTTAAAATGCTCTGGCCGGCCGCAATGATACGGGGAAGGGAACCCCAAGGGGCTAAACCCTTAAGGTTCCCTTCCCCGAACCCCCTTTCTCCTGAACCCTGATTGGCTTACGGCTCTTGCGCGGGGTTTTTCAGTTTTAAAGCATTTATCAAACAGATCATTTCAAAAGTGAAATGATCTGAAGCCGTGTTCAGGTGAACGTGTGTTGCGCGGCCGGGAACAGGCCTTCCTCCACCTCTTTGGCATACAGGCGCGTTGCCGCCCGGATGTCGCCCGTTTCGGCCATGAAGTTTTTCGCGAATTTCGGCGGCTTGCCGTACAGTCCGAGCAGGTCGTGCATGACCAGAATCTGGCCGTCCGTGTCTTTTCCGGCGCCGATGCCGATAACCGGGATGGCGAGGGCTGCGGTAATCCGGCGGGCCAGGGGCGCGGGCACGCATTCCAGAACCAGCAGTTGCGCTCCCGCCCGTTCCAGGGCCAGAGCCGCCTGGTACAGGTTTTCCGCGTCTTGCGCGTCCCGGCCCTGCACCTTGTAGCCCCCGAAAATGTTCACCGACTGCGGCGTCAAACCCAAATGGGCGCACACCGGCACGGCCCGCTCGGTCAGGGCGCGCACCGTTTCTTCCAGCCACAGCCCGCCTTCGAGCTTGACCATGTTGGCCCCGGCCCGCATCAGGACGGCCGAGTTGGCGCAGGCCTGGCCCGCGTCGGCGTAGCTCATGAACGGCAGGTCGGCCATCAGAAAGCACCCGGCCGCGCCCCGGCGCGCGCAACGCGTATGGTAGGCCACCTCATCCACGGTCACCGGCAAAGTTGAATCATGCCCCTGCAGCACCATGCCCAGGGAATCGCCCACCAGCATCACCCGGATGCCGGCCGCGGCGAGGATTTCGGCAAAACAGGCGTCATAGACCGTGCTGGAGGCGAATTTCCGGCCGGCGGACTTCCAGGCGCGCAAATCCGATATGGTGGTGGTTTCTTTCATCTGGCATCCCTCTTGGGTTATGGTTGGCTTTTCGCCGACATAGGCGGCCGGGTCGCGTCTGTCAAGGCGTTAGAGCATTTTAACATTTAAATTATATATTAAGGAAAAATGCTCTGGGGGATGCGCCGGCAGATGCCCGCAAGCGAGCAGCGCAGCGTGTCTTTAGTTCAGGCCGCTTCGGTCTGAACGTGTATGATAAAAGGCTGTGTTTTTTGTCTTTTAAATGCCGCATATGGTGTAACATTTCAAAGTTAAAATGCTCTGAGAGAGGCGGGAAGGCAAAGAAGCGGAAAAGGCGGACAAGGGCTGGATTCCCCGGCCAAGTTGGGGATGGCGGGGGGCATGACCCTGGGGTTCCCTTTCCTTGCTACAGCCACTTCCAGTCTCTTAACTGCAGATCAATGGTGGTCAGGCCGTTGTAGGCGTCCAGGCGCGGAGAATAGGCGATTTGCAGTTTGCGGCCCACGCTGGAGGCTGGGAAATGGATCAGGTTGCGCCAGGCTTTGGCGCGCAGGGTGATGCCGGAGACCTCGTCAGTGAGTTCCAGGGCGGCGTGTTTGCCGCCAAAGGGGCGGATGCTTTTGAGCAGCAGGGGCGGCGAAGCGAACACCGGCTCTGGGTTATTCATGCCGAAGGGTTGCAGGAGTTGCAGTTCCTTGATCAGATCCAGGCGGGAGGCCTCTTTGAAATTCAGGCTGCCGTCCAGGAAGAGGCGGGGCAGAATGGGCTCCTGGCCCAGGGCGGCGGCCGCCACCTGGAGGAAGCGGGCGCGCAGGGCCCCCAGGTTGCCGGGCGAGAGGCTGAAGCCGGCGGCCTGGTGGTGCCCGCCGAAGCGCAGCAGCAGATCGGCGCAGGCGGTGAGGCCCTCGTGCAGGTTAAAGGCCGAGATGCTGCGGCCCGAGCCTTTGAGCATGCCGTCCTGCTCGCAGACCACCAGGCAGGGTTTGTGGTGCACTTCCACCACGCGCGAGGCCACAATGCCCACCACGCCGGGGTGCCAGTGCGGGGCGAAAAGCACAAAGGCGGGCGCGGCGCAGGCCATCCGGGCCTGGACCAGGGCTTCTTCAGCGGCGCGTTCTTCCTCGCCCCGGCGTTCGGAATTCATGACGTCCAGGCTTTCGGCCAGGGAGGCGGCTGTGGCGGCATCCTGGCAAAGCAGAAGCTTGAGGGCTTCATTGGCTTTATCCAGGCGGCCGGCGGCGTTGAGGCGCGGGGCCAGGCCAAAGGCCACCTGCCCGGCATCCAGGGCGGCGGAAGGAGCGTAGCCGCAGCAAGCTTTCAGGGCGGCCAGGCCGGGGCGCTTGCCCTCGGCCAGGACCAGCAGGCCGTTTTTGACCAGGATGCGGTTCTGGGCGTTCAAATCCACCATATCGGCCACAGTGCCCAGGGCCACCAGATCCAGGACGCGGCGGATGTCGGGCCGGGGGGCGTTGTTGCCGGCGGATTCGCTCAAAAGGCGGTTGACCTCGGCCATTAGGTAAAAAACCATGCCCACCCCGGCCAGGTGCGGATAGGGCGCGCCGGGCAGGCGGGGGTTGCAGATGGCCCGGGCCGCGGGCAGGGTTTCGCCCGGCAGGTGGTGGTCGGTAATAATTACGTTAATGCCCAGCTCATTGGCTCTGGCCACCACATCCACATCATTGATGCCGCAGTCCACGGTAAGGAGCACATCCAGCCCCTGGGCGGCCAGGGTTTCCAGGGTGGTGAGGTTAAGGCCGTAGCCCTGGCTGGTGCGGCTGGGGATATGGCTTTTGGCCGTGATGCCGTGCCAGGCGAAAACTTCGAGGCACAGGGCCGTGGCCGTGACCCCGTCCACGTCATAATCGCCCCAGACCAGGATTTTTTGGCCGGAGCGGGCGGCCTCGCTCAGGTAGCCCGCGGCTTCGGCCACGCCGGGCCAGTCTTTGGGCGCAATGAGTCCTTTGAGGCCGGGCGTGAGGTAGTCGTTCATGGCCGGGGCATCGGGCAGGCCGCGCTCCCAGAGAAAAGCCGCCAGCCATTCTGAAACGCCCAGGGCCGCCGCCCAGGAGGGAATTTCCGGGGGCGCGGATTTTTGGTCGCGATAGACCCAATGTTTATGTAAACGCGCGGTGCTCATAGACGCAAAATTGTGTGTTCTCGAGTGTTGTTCCAAAATGCGGGGAGAAGGGGAGCGCCTTGTGCGGCCGGTCGGTCCGGCCGGGCGGCCGCACAAGGCGCGGCGCGCGGGGCGGCCGGG
>JAVBRZ010000023.1:0-14088 GCA_031547425.1 Desulfovibrionaceae bacterium | reverse complement strand
TCAAGAAAACCGTTGCTTTCAACACTTTATCCAGGCCGGACCCGGCGGCTTCGAGCACCGCTTTGACATTATTCAAACAAAGCGCGGCCTGTTCGCGCACGCCTTCCGGCATGGCTTTATCAGCAGGATTTATGCCAAGTTGGCCGGAAGTGTACACCAGGCTGTCCGTGGCCATGGCCTGAGAGTACGGCCCCACAGCTCCGGGGGCTTTATCGGTGTCAATGCGTTCAGGCTTACTCATAGTTAACTCCTTGTGGTTAGATTGAGCCGCCGTGCAAATCATGCAAAAATTTCCGGCGGCGTGTGAACTTAAAGCAGCGGCGTCAGAAAATCACAGGCGGTTTGCTCAGACCAGTAGCAATTTCGCGCATTAAAGGTCACAAACCCGACATGGCCGCCGGCAGCCGGCACTTTTAAAAACAACTTGGGGTTTTCCTCCGCCGCGGCATAGGGGTAACAGGCCTCGGACAAAAAGGGATCATCGGCCGCATTGACCAGCAGGGAAGGCACAGCCAGGCGGGTTAAGAGCGGCAAAGAGGACGTCCGGGCATAATAGTCGGCGGCTGAGTCAAAACCGTTTAGCGGCGCGGTAAAACGGTCGTCAAACTCCGAAAAAGTAAATACCCGCCCCAAACCATCAATATTAAACGCTCCGGGAAAACGGCGGTGCATATCCCGAATTTTTGGGTGCAGGGTGCGCATGAAATAAAACATATACATACGGTTGGCGCGCCTGTTGAGGACTTGCACGGAACCGGGCAGATCGCAGGGCACGGAAAATACGGCCAGACCTTTGACCGCCGGATTGATTTCAGCCCCCGCCTCGGCGGCGAAGCGTAAAATCTGGTTGCCGCCCATGCTGAAGCCCACCAGGCCTATGCGCTTATATCCCAATCCCAGCGTATAATTTATAACGCACCGCAAATCTCTGGTTTCACCCATATGGTAAATGCGCGGCATCCGCACCGGGCTTTCGCCGCAACCGGGCTGATTCCAGGCAATGGCGTCGTAGCCGGCTTCATTAAACGTCCGAGCCATGCCTTTAACATATTTGCGCCGCGAGTTGCCTTCCAGACCATGGGAAATAACCACCACTCCATCCGAGGCCGGCTCATGCGCGGAAGGAATTTCCCGTCCGTTGCCGTTATTGGAAATGCTGCCCGGCCGGCCCTCATACGCCGTTACGGCCAAAGACACATCCAGGTCCAAAAAATCGTCGTCCGGCGTGGGGATGCGGATAGCTTGCCGCCTGAGAGGGATCTCTTTCCGGAAAAGCGAGGGGAAGATGGTTTGAACATGGCCGTTGTCAAAACCTGGCGGCGAAGCATAAAAACACGACAAAGTGGGCATGTTTTATTTCTTACAACCTTTCCCGGCGCGGGTAAAGAAGCCGTCGCATTTTTCCCGCAGCGCCCGTCTTGCCTTCGCGTGCAAATTAATCTATGAATCTTGCCGTCGGAGCGTAGCGCAGCTTGGTAGCGCACTTGCCTTGGGAGCAAGGGGTCGCTGGTTCGAATCCAGTCGCTCCGACCAGAGAAAGCAAAGGGGCATAGATATTTCGCTATGCCCCTTTTTCTTTGCTGAATATTTTTGTTCGGAATGAGCGACGCTCTGCAACGGCTGCGCCATAAAATCAAAAGTTCACATTAGTTGCGGGTCAGGCGCACCCCATCCTCGCCATCCAGCTCTTTGATCAACACGTCCACATGGTCCTGGGGCTGGGTTTGAATGGTTTTGCCCACAAAATCAGCCTGAATGGGCAGTTCGCGGTGTCCGCGATCTATGAGCACAAGCAGTTGCACACACTGAGGACGGCCATGGTCAAGCGCCGCTTCCAGGGCTGAACGAATGGTCCTGCCGGTAAACAAAACGTCGTCAACCAGAAGCACTTTGCGCTCATCCAGGGAGAAGGGGATGTGGGTGCGGCCGATAACCGGCTGCGCCTGCATATTGGTCCAGTCGTCGCGGTAGAAGTTGATATCCAGTTCGCCAAAGGGCAAATCCCGGCCCAGGCGGTCCTTGAGAAACTTGTTCAACCGCGCGGCAATATCGACGCCTCGTCTCTGAATGCCCAGAATGGCCAGATTTTCGCAGTCCCCGTCCATTTCCAGGATTTCATAGGCCAATCTTTCCAAAGTGCGCTCCATTTCATCAGCGCTGACAATAATTTCACTCTGAGACATACTTTTCTCTCCGGGATGCGGTTTACCGGCATATAAAGCCGGTTGATTTAAAAAATAATCATACTAAAGAATTAAGCGCAATTCCAGTAAAAAAATACACAGAGCGCCGCCGCGCTGATACATTGACAGGCCGGATTGCAGAGTTTACAATTAAAGGACTTAAGTATGGGGAGGATTTTAAAACTATGATTACCCTTTCTGATGAAGCCCGCGAAGAGCTGGAGGAATTCTTTTCCGCCAAGGAAAAGTCGCCCATCAGGGTTTTTGTGGCTCGCGGCTGCAGCGGTTCCCGGCTGGCCTTAGCCCTTGATCCGGCCACCGACGAAGATAAAACTTTTGTGGATAACGATTTCACCTTTGTCATCAACGAAGATTTATTGAGCACCACCGGCGCCATAACCATTACCCTGACCGATATGGGGTTTGAGGTCAGCTCTGAAAATGCCCTGCCCAATACGGGCGGCGGCTGCAGCGGCTGCCCTTCCGCCTCGGGCTGCGGACAATAGCCCTTAAGGCTTAAGCTCCTTAAACACAAAAAAAGCGGCTCTTCAGCCGCTTTTTTTGTACATGCCGACAAAACGGCTTATTTCCTCTTAAGCCACGGCATGAGCTCGCGCAGCCCCTGACCTACTTTTTCAATGGGGTGCCCGGCTTCTATGCGGCGCTTGGCTTTGAAGTAAGGGTTGCCGGCCTGGTTTTCCAGGATGAAGTTGCGGGCAAACACCCCTTCCTGAATCTCCCGCAAGACCTTCTTCATTTCCTTGCGGGTTTCCTCGGTGATAATACGCGGTCCGGTCACATAGTCGCCGTATTCGGCCGTGTCGCTCACGGAATAACGCATCCGGGCGAGACCGCCCTCATACATGAGATCCACAATAAGCTTAACTTCGTGTAAACACTCAAAATAAGCGACTTCAGGCTGATATCCGGCTTCCACCAGGGTTTCAAACCCGGCTTTGATAAGTTCGGACAGGCCGCCGCACAAGACCACCTGTTCGCCGAACAGATCGGTTTCGGTTTCTTCGGCAAAGGTGGTTTCAATTACCCCGGAGCGCGCTCCGCCAATGCCTTTGGCATAGGCCAGGGCCAGATCCTTGGCCCGCCCGCTGCTGTCCTGGTGCACGGCGATCAGGCAGGGCACGCCGCCGCCTTCGGTATAAGTGCGCCGCACAAGATGTCCCGGTCCCTTGGGCGCCACCATGAACACGTCCACATCGGCCGGCGGCTCAATCTGCCGGAAATGGATATTAAAGCCGTGCCCGAACAACAAGGCCTTGCCGGCGCTCAAATTGGGCCGGATATCCTGCTCGTAGACCGCGCGATGAAACTGATCGGGCAGCAGGATCATGATCAGATCCGCCTGTTTTACGGCCTCAGCCACAGACAGGGGCGTAAAGCCGTGTTCCTTGGCCAGATCGTAATTGGGGCCGCCCGGACGCTGGGCCACCACCACCTTAACGCCGGAGTCGCGCAAATTCTGGGCATGGGCGTGCCCTTGGCTGCCGTAGCCGATAACGGCCACGGTCTTGTTTTTCAACAAGTTCAAATCCGCATCCTGATCGTAATAAATCTTCATATTTTCTCCATAATGCTGTTGTTGCCTAAATTAAAAAAACCGGCCCACGCCGGAAAGCGCCCCGGTGCCGGGCACAGGATCCGTGACCGCAATAGGGGTTAAAGAGGGCAACTATCCGGAAAAGAGGGAACCACAAGGATCAGCAATCCTTGTGGTTCTCCCTCTCCGGCTTCGCGCCCTAGGTGTGCACCTGCATGGAACGGCGCATGGCCACGGTGCCGGTGCGGGCCACTTCTTTTATGCCGTATTTTTGCAGCAAAGTAAGGATGGCTTCCAGCTTGTCAAAGGTGCCGGAGGCTTCCAGGGTAATTTCCGTGTGCCCCACGTCCACCACTTTGCAACGAAAGATATCCGCCAGACGCAAAATATCGCCACGCAAAGATTCGTCTGCCAGCACCTTGACCAGCATCATTTCACGTTCCACCGCGGCGCAGTTGGAAAAATCCACCACTTTGACCACAGTGATAAGTTTGCGCAGCTGCTTGACGATTTGTTCGATAATCTGGTCGTCGCCCGTGGTGGCGATGGTCATCAGCGAGGTGCCGGCCTCAGGCATGGGCGCGACGTTGAGCGACTCAATATTAAATCCTCGCCCGCTAAACAGTCCCGACACCCTGGAAAGCACGCCGGGTTCATTTTCCACCAGCACGGAAAGCAAATGTCTCATTGTTGAAACTCCTTAAAAAACACAAAAATTATAACAAACTCAAGCCAATAGCATATCGTTGAGATCGCCGCCGGCCGGCACCATGGGGTACACGTTCTCCCGCGGCTCGACCACTACATCAATAAACGCCGGTCCTTCGGCGGAAAACGCCCTGCCGAGGGTCGTCTCCAAGTCTTCGCGCCGGGTAATGCGCCAGCCTTTCGCGCCATAAGCATCGGCCAGCTTGACAAAGTCCGGCGACGCCTCCAGGCGGTTGGACACATCGCGGCCGGCATAAAAAAATTCCTGCAACTGCCGGATCATTCCCAGGCAGCCGTTATTGAGAATGACCACTTTGAACGGCAGATCGTGGGCCACCGCCGTGGCCAGCTCCAGAATATTCATCTGGATGGAGCCGTCGCCCGAAATGCAGACCACCAGCTTGTCGGGAAAGGCGAACTGCGCGCCAATGGCTGCGGGAAAGCCGAACCCCATGGTTCCCAGCCCGCCCGAGGTGATCAGGGAGCGGGGGCGGTTAAATTTGAAGAACTGGGCCGTCCACATTTGGTGCTGCCCCACATCCGTGGCCAGGATCACATCGCCCCCGGTAAGGCGGGCAACGGCCTCCACAACTTCCTGCGGCTTGACAGCTTCGCTTGAAACATAGCTCAGGGGATGGTCCAACTGCCATTGCGCCAAAAGCTCGAGCCAGGGAGCATGGGCAGCCGCCCAGTCTTTTTCGGCCAAACGGGGCCCAAGCAGCAGGCGCAGGCCTTCTAGCGCCAAGGTGCAGTCGGCCACGAGTGGTATGGACACCTGCACGTTTTTACGGATGGAGGCCGGGTCAATATCAATATGAATGATGCAGGCCTCGGGCGCAAAAGCCGACACCCGGCCCGTCACCCGGTCGTCAAAGCGCACGCCCACGGCAATGAGCACATCACATTGACTAACGGCTTTGTTGGCCGCATAGGCGCCGTGCATGCCCAACATGCCCAGATGCAACGGATCATCGCCCGGAAAAGCGCCCAGGCCCATAAGCGTGGAGGTCACAGGAATGCTCAGGTTGTGGGCCATGTCCGCAAGCAAAGCGCCGGCGCCGGACATGACCGCCCCGCCCCCCACCAGGAAAAGCGGCCGCCGGCCTGCGAGCAGGGCTTCGGCGGCCTTTTTCAACTGCTGATGATTGGGTTTATAGTTAGGGCTGTACCCGCGCATATGCACGTCCGCCGGGTAGGCGAATTCAGCCGCCCCGGTGAGCACATTGCGCGGCAAGTCCACCAGCACCGGACCGGGCCTGCCCGAGCGAGCCAGATAAAAAGCCTGCTTGACCACCCGGGCCAGTTCGCTCACGTCCCGGACCAGATAGTTGTGCTTGGTGCAGGGCCGGGTAATGCCCACGATATCCACTTCCTGAAAGGCATCGTTGCCGATAAGGCCCGTGGACACCTGCCCGGTAAAGATGACCACCGGGATGGAATCCGCCGCCGCCGTGGCGATGGCGGTCACGGTATTGGTAGCCCCCGGCCCGGAAGTGACCAGGGCCACTCCCACCCGGCCGGAAGCGCGGGCGTAGCCGTCCGCGGCGTGCACAGCGGCCTGCTCGTGCCGCACCAACACGTGCTTGATGCCGACGGGAGGCAGGAGATCATAAATATCCAGGATCACACCACCCGGATATCCGAAGATCAGATCCACCCCCTCCTGTTTAAGGCATTCCAGCAGTATCTGCGCGCCGTTGAGTTGCATGGCTATTCCACGGGTTCAAACTTTTCCAGTTTGGCATACAGCCTGGTTTTGCCTTCCAACTTCTGCTTTTTGAGCACACGCAGTTCCTGTTCTTCAGCGGGAGTCCGGTAGGGTTTGCTTTCGATCTTAACAATCTGCTTTTTAAACAGCACGTGTTCATCCCACAAAACTTTGAGTTCAGAATCCTGAGCAGAATATTTCTCCACCAGCAACTCAATATTTTTTTCCGGCATCTTGCTTACTCCTTTGCTATACAGCTTTGCCTGCCAAATCAAACATCTCTCCGGCCCTTAAGCCGGCATGTCCTGTTATAAAAGTAAAAAACGACGCCGACTTACTCGGCGCTGTCTTTGGTAGCGGCCTCATATTGAGGTTCATCATCGTCCCTGTCCATGTCCAGAAGGCGCAAATGCTCTTCGGCCACGGCGCGCAGGCGCATGCTCAACTGCGCTTTCATTTTCTTGGCATTAAGGATGGATTCCTGCAAACGCGCCAACTTCAGCCCGCTCTGGTTGATAATGTTTTCCGCCCTGGCCTGCGCCTCGGCCACGATAACCTGCGCCTCGCGCTGGGCCGTGGCCTTAAGCCCTTCGGTCATACGCTGGGTGGTCATCAGGGTATCGCGCAAGGTGGCTTCCCGTTCCCTGAATGAAACCAGTTCGGCCTCCAAAAGGGACACCCGATTAGTAAGCAGAGTGCGCTCCTCGCTCACGCGACCCAGGGTTTCAGCCACTTCCTGCAAAAAAGAGTCGACCTCATCGGTGTCGTACCCCCGCAAAGACTTGGCGAAAGAACGATTGAGCACATCTATACGGCTGACTGACATAATATTTCCTTATTTAACCAAGTCCGCCGTTATATTTTAAAACAGCGGCATATTCGGCCAGGGATGAAATCACTCCCACCTGTATGAACTTAATGAGCAGAAGCACCACCACGGGCGAAAGGTCCAGCCCGTTGATGTACAAAAAGGGCAGCCACTTGCGCAACCGGTAAAATACAGGCTCCGTAAGCGAATGCAGGATGCGCACAATGGGGTTGTAAGGGTCCGGATTGAACCAGGACATCACCGCCGAAATAATGACCACCCAGAAATAAAATTCAAGGATAGCACTCAGCACCATGGCCACCGCGGAAAGCAAATTGGCAAGAATATACATATTTTTTCCACTACCCGACCTGCGGGACTGCTGGTTAGCTTGTGGCGCGGCGCAACAAAAACGCCGCTTGTTTACAAATCAAAATCTACACGTTGCGCTATTTCCGTCAAGCAGGAAAATTGCCGGGCCTCAGCCCAGGTATTCATGCACGGCCTCGGCCAGCCCGTAAAAATTATCCACATGAACAGCGGCGGTGAGCCCGCTGTTTTTATAGGCGAAAAACGGCGTCCGCGCTCCGGCGGCCGCCAGAGCATCCAACTCGCTATCGCCCACGAAACCCACCTCGCCGGGGGGCAGCCCCCAAGCTTTGAGGATGGCGAAGACCCCTTCCGGGCTGGGTTTGGGGGGATGGCTTTCAGCGGTGATGATCGGATCGAAAAAACCGTCCAGACCAAAATAGGCCAGATTGGGCATGGCATAATTACTGCGATTGGTATGCACGGCCAGCTTCAACCCGACGTCCCGCAACCGGCCCAAAAGATCAACGATGCCCGGCTCAGGCTCAGACAGAGGCATGACGTCGCGAGCATAATCGACACGGGCGACAGCCTCGCGGATACGGGATATTTCCTCTGGCCCGAGCACATGCCGCAAAGACTCGTGCACGGTGTGCATGTGCACAAAGTCTTCTTCACTGGGAGTCAGGCGCGGTTGCTCGAAATAGTCCAACACCAGATTATAATAGTAAATATTGGCTTTTCTGGAATTAAGCAGCACGCCGTCACAGTCGAAAATAAGGCCCTTCAAGGTCCCGCCGGGATAAATGACACGCAAGGAAGAGGTTAATGGCTGCATAGAGATATGGTCGGCAAAAGGATAAGCAAAAATCCCATGATGGTATTCATGTAAACTATACCTGATTCCCTGAACTTTGCAATGCGCGCCCGGGGTCGGGAACAACACGGTTTTAAGGTTTCTCGAAATCCTTTTAAGGACAGCGGCCGGAAATCAAGCGGACTTTTCGCGCAAAGCCGTCCAGAGACAAACCGGCAAACACCCAGCCGGCGGCCAGAGAGGCGGGAAAGAGGCGTGCCGCTTCTTCCGGCGGCAACGTTTGCGCGGCCTCAGAGCCCAGGCCGGGCAAAGCAGCGAAATCCGCTGTATAAAAAACAGCTTCCCCGGGCAAAAATATCAACCAGGCCCGCAGTATTTCAGTCCAGCGGGCCAGACATTGCTCCAGCAGTTCATCCCCGGTTAAAGCTATTTCGAGGCAGGCTGTGTCAACCGTTTCACCCTGCCCGCCTTCCCGCAACAGTTCTTGCAGGACAGCCTCATCAGCGCTGATTTTACGCACCAGGTCACGCGCGGCCAAAACATTGTCTTCCAGATAAACACACAGCAACAAAAGCTTCTGGGCCTGCTCCCGAACGGCTTGGGCGGAGGCCCCGGCCGTTTTCTCATCCCGCGTGTCCGGCGCGTAGCTTCCTGTTTGCCCAAAACTTTTGAGAGCCTCTTTTTCGGAAGCGCCAAACGGCGAAGCCGCCGAGGCGGCCAGCACATCGGCTCCACCGGCGGCGCCGGCCAGGAGCAAGTCATGCTCCAGAAGTTCGCCTTCAGCGATTAAATCCCGCATGCAGCGAGCCGCGCCGGAAGGATCAAAAGGCAGGCCGGCAGGAGTCCAGATCGATCCGCGACTTGCCGCCTCAATGGGCAACGCCAGGCCGGGATTCAAAAAATGAACCTCCCGGGGCAGGGGCCCCGGCGCAAGCTCCCGATGCAGGCAAGGAAGATAAAATACGCTTGGAATCATTTCCTCAGGTAATGACGCGGGATTACGATGCATGAACAACAACCTGCTTTAAAACTGATATTATAGCGAAACAGCGCACACGCCACGCCTCTTTCGTACCTCAGGCCATACCCCTTGTCCAGCTATTGCTTCTTGCCGCTCCGCGGGCTTGAGCGGGCTTTACAGTCAACGCGCTTTCAACTATTGAATATTATAGTTTACAACCCACTACCAGGTGAATGATTATGTTCGGCATCGGCCTGCAAGAACTGTTGGTTATCCTTCTGATTGTAGTCATTGTTTTCGGGGCCAAACGCCTGCCCGAGCTGTCCGGCAGTCTCGGCAAGGCTATTCGCAATTTCAGGCGCTCCATGTCCGAGCCCGATGAAATTGATGTCACACCCGGCAAAAACAAACAGAACTCCCCAAACGACACGAACAAGGACAGCGCTTCAGATAAAGACAAAAAGGATTGAGATCGCGTGAAACTGCTCATCACCGGCGGCTGCGGTTTTATCGGCAGCAATTTTATCCGTTATGTCCTGGACCACGCGCCTGAAAGCGTGGTCATTAATTATGACAAACTGACTTACGCGGGCAACCCGGCCAACCTGGCTTCCATCCTGGAAACGCACGGCAAGACGCGCTATACCTTTATTCATGCCGATATCGCCGACCCGGCGGCCGTAAATATGGCCCTGGCCGGCCACAAACCGGACGCTGTCATCAATTTCGCGGCTGAAAGCCATGTGGACCGCTCCATTCACGATCCCTCGCCCTTTGTGACCACCAATATCCTGGGCACGCAAATTCTCATCCAGGCCGCGCGCCAGGCCGGCATTCCACGCTTTGTCCAAATTTCGACCGACGAAGTTTACGGCTCTCTCGGCCCGGAGGGGCTGTTTACGGAAGATACCCCCCTGGCGCCGCGCAGCCCCTATTCCGCGTCCAAGGCCGGAGCGGATCTCTTAGTGCAGGCCTTTGTGCATACTTTCGATTATCCGGCCATCATCACCCGTTGCTCAAACAACTACGGCCCTTATCAATTCCCGGAAAAACTGATCCCCCTGATGTTCAGCCGGGCCATGGCCGGCGAGCCTTTGCCCGTATATGGCGACGGGCTCAATGTCCGCGACTGGATCCACGTGCGCGACCACTGCCGGGGCATTCTCCTGGCCCTGACCAAAGGACGCCCCGGCGCTGTTTACAACTTCGGCGGCGCGGCCGAACGCACCAATCTGCAAGTGGTTAAGGCCATTTTGCACACCTTGGGCAAGCCGGACGACCTCATCCGCTTTGTTAAAGACCGCCCCGGCCACGACCGGCGTTACGCCATTGATTTTTCCCTGGCCGCCGCGGAACTGGGCTTTGCCCCGTCCCGCACTTTTGAAGAAGGCCTCAAGGAAACCATGGATTGGTACAAGGCCAACGGCCTGTGGCTGGAACAAATCAAAAGCGGCGCCTACTTAAACTTTATGGACGCCTGGTATAAGGACCGCGCTTAAGCCGGACCTTCTTCCCGGTACAAGGAATAAATCCATGCTCGAAAAAACTTTGATCCTGGGCGGAACCGGTCTCCTGGGCCGGGCTCTGTGCACGGTCCTGCGCGAATTGCGCCTCGCTCCCCTTGCCCCCACGCGCGGCGAGCTGGATGTTTTGGACGGCAAAGCTCTTAAGAACTACCTGGACGAGCACCGCCCCTCCGCCATTTTCAACGCCGTTGCCTACAGCCAGGTGGAAGACGCCGAAGACGACGAAGACGCGGCCATGCCCCTCAATCGCGATTTGCCGGCGCAACTGGCGCGGCTGGTCGCGGGCCGGGAAATCTGGCTGACGCATTACAGCACGGACTTTGTTTTTGACGGCCAAAAGCAGCGTCCTTACCTGCCTGAAGACGCGACCACCCCCCTAAGCGCCTATGGCCGCAGCAAACTGGCCGGAGAGCAGGCCATTCTGGCCAAAAATTTAAGCAATGTCTGCATTGTGCGTACAGCCTGGCTGTTCGGCCCCGGCCGCAAAAATTTTGTAAACACCATTCTGAGCAAAGCCCTGGAAGGATCGCCCCTGCGCGTGGTGGATGACCAGATCGGTTCGCCCACCTTTACCGAGGACCTTGCCCACTACAGCCTGAGTCTGACCAAGGCGCGCCTGCCCGGCATTTTCCATATCGTCAACCGGGGCGCCGCGTCCTGGTATGACCTGGCCAAGGCAGCCCTGCGGCTTAAAGGCCTGGATACTTCGATTATGCCGGTAAAAACCGAAGATTTCCCCATGAAGGCCACTCGCCCGAACTATTCTGTCCTGCAGACCAAAAAATTCACCCAGGCCACAGGCATAGTGCCCCGTTCCTGGGAAGAAGCGCTGGCGGACTATCTTGGCGCCTGAATCAAAAGGTTTTCCGGACAGGGACTGTTTTGTGACCTCGTTTATCCGTCTCCCCCCTCCGCCCGCCATGGGGCGCAAGCTGCTGGATGTTTTCCGTCAGGCCTGGGCTATGGCCTGGATGCTTTATAAAATCATCATTCCCATGATTATTTTGGTCAAAATCCTCATTGAACTGGATTTGATCAAATATTTGGCCGTACCGCTGGAACCGCTCATGTCCGTTGTGGGGCTGCCGCCCAATATGGGCCTGGTCTGGGCCACGGCGCTTATGGCCGGAGTCTGGAGCGCTTTTCTGCTCTACCTTACCCTGCTTCCGGTCACGGGACTGCTGACTGTGGCGCAGGTGACCGTATTGTCCACACTCGTTCTCATTGCCCACGCCATACCTGTGGAAGCGCGCATCGCCCAGCGCAGCGGCCTGTCCTTCTGGGGGCAGGCAACCTTCCGGGTGGCCGGAGCCTTTGTCTGCGCCATGCTTTTCCACCAGATCTTCACCCACTTCGACATCCTTCAGGAGATCAGCCGCCCGGGCATTGCCCACACCCCTGAAAATGTTGATCTGGCGCACTGGGCTCTGGCCGAACTGCACCGCATGGTAGCCATGTTCGGGGTTATTTTCGCCATGATGCTGTCACTGCGTATTTTGGACTATCTTAAAATCCTCAACCTGGCGCGCCTGGCCCTGCGTCCCCTGTTGGCCCTGCTGGGCCTAAGCCGCGAAGCCTCCACCATTGTCCTGGTGGGCCTGACCCTGGGCATTTCCTATGGCGGCGGACTGATTATCGCCGAGGCCCGCAGCGGGCGCCTGACCAAACGGGATGTCTTCATCGCCACTTCACTCATGGGGCTGTCCCATGCCCTGGTGGAAGACACTTTCGCCATGGTGCTCATGGGCGCCAGTCTGGCTTTCGTATTTGGCGGCAGGCTGGCTTTTTCCCTGTTCAGCGTGTTTTTGTTCTCTTTGATCTATGACTATTACCTGCGCAGACGCCGACTTAAAGAGGCCATATGAACAAAGCCGCTTCCCCTCTTCGCCTGTTCATTTCCTGCGGCGAACCATCCGGCGATATCCATGCCGCCGCCCTGTTGGAGGCTTTGCGCAAACGCCGCCCCGATCTGACGTGCAGCGCCATGGCCGGGCCTTCCCTGCGCGCGGCCGGCATTGTTGAAATTCACGCTATTGAAGAGCTTTCAGTCATGGGGTTCACTGAAATTTTTTCCACCATTCCCCGCGCCCTGCGCATGTTGGCCGATATAAAACACCACCTGAAAACAACCCGCCCTGCGGCGGTGATCCTTATCGACGCGCCGGAATTCAATTTCCGTGTGGCCCGCATAGCCCATGAACTGGGCATTCCCGCCTATTATTACATCAGCCCCAAACTCTGGGCCTGGCGCGCGGGCCGGGTGCGTTTTCTCAAAAAATACGTCCGCAAAATCATTTCCATTTTGCCTTTCGAAGTAGATTTTTATGCCCGCTACGGGGTTGAAGTTGAATATGTGGGCAACCCCCTGGTGGATCTTATTGTTCTTCCTCTCCTGGGCTCTGTGCCGACAAATGAAAACCATATCGGCATCATGCCCGGCAGCCGGAAAAAAGAAATCGACTCCTTGCTGCCGGAATTCGGCCGGGCCGCGCAAATTCTGCGGGAAAACAACCCGGATCTATTTTTTTTGTGCCTACGCGCCCCCAATGTCAATGCGGACCGCCTGCGCGCGCTCTGGCCCGCCTCTGTGCCCATGACCGTTATTGAGCCGGAAGAGCGCTACCGGGCCATCAAAAGCTGCAATTTCATAATCGCGGCCTCGGGCACAGCCACCCTGGAATGCGCCCTCATCGGCACACCCACCATTGCCGCCTATAAATTATCCAAACTGACTTATACCTTGGGCAAAATGATGGTCAAAGCGCGCTGGATGAGCCTGGCCAACCTGATTTTTGAAGAAACCGTACTGCCGGAACTGCTGCAGGAGGAGGCTGACGGGCCTAATGTGGCCGCCCTGGCCGCCCGCTGGCTGGCGGAACCGGAAATTACCCGCAAGATACGCCGCAAGCTGGCCGCCCTGCCAGACAGGCTGGGCCCCCCGGGCGCGGCCGACAGAGCGGCCGCGGTCATCTTGCGGGATTTGGGGTTCGAAGCGCCATGATTATTATTTACACGGGCGACGGCAAAGGCAAAACTTCCGCCAGTGTGGGCCAGGCCGTACGCGCGCTGGGACAAGGCTTTGAGGTGTATTTTGCCCAATTTATGAAAAGCGGCCGTGTGGCCGGCGAGCAACGCCTGCTCTCCCGCCTGCTGGGAGAAAATTTTTTCTGCAACGGCAAAGGTTTTTATCGCGGCCGCCAGGAGGAGTTCGCCCCGCATCGCGCCGCTGTGGAAGAAACCCTGGCCTGGGCGCGCGGCCGCCTGGACACGCCGCTTAAAAGCAGCGCCTGCCACGGGCGCATGTTGATCATGGATGAAACCCTGTACGCCCTGGGCCATGGCCTGCTGCTGGAAGACGAACTGCGCGCGCTCATAAATATCTGCCGGGAGCGGAACATCCACCTGGTGCTTTCAGGGCGGGGCCTGCCCGGCTGGCTCAAAGACGAGGCCGATCTGGTCAGTGAAATTCATGAGGTTAAGCATCCATTGCAATCCGGCGGCAAAGCCTTGCCC
>JAVBRZ010000203.1:0-10575 GCA_031547425.1 Desulfovibrionaceae bacterium | reverse complement strand
CACCCACCAAATCCGCGCCCACCTCGCCCACCTGGGGCGCCCCTTGTGGGGCGATCACGCTTACGGCGGACCCACCCATCTGCCGCCGGACCAGCCCGGCTCCGCACCCCGCGCCGCCGCGCCGCGCCGCAAGGCCGGCCCGCTCATCGCCGCCCGCCAGATGCTCCATGCCAGGCGCCTGGTTTTTCGCCACCCGGAAAGCGGCGAGACCATGCGCTTTGACCTGCCCCTGCCCGAAGACTTTCGCGCCGCCCTGGCCGCCCTGCTCAAAGAGCCCGTGCGCCTGGTCGTCACCGGCCTGCCCGGCTGCGGCAAATCCGCCCTGCTGGCCGCCCTTGGCGAGGCAGGCCTGCCCGCGTTCAACGCCGATGCGGCTGTGGACAGCCTGTACGCGGCGGGCGGGGCGGGCTGGGACCTGCTTGACCGCCGCTTCAACGGCCGCTTCACGCCCGATGCGCGAAAACCGGTGGACCGCTGCGCCCTGGGCGCGGCCATGCGCGCCGAAGAGCACTTGCGCCGCGAAGTGGAGCACCTCATCCACCCCCTGGTGGCGGACGCCCTGCGCGCTTTTTGGGAAGACAGCGCGCAAAGCCCGGCGGCCGCGGCCGAAATTCCCCTGTATTTTGAAGCCGGCTGGCACCAGGCTTACAAGCAAACCGCCGCCTTGCCCAAAGGCAACCTTAACGCGCCCCTTCCCCTTGCGACGCGCCTTGCGCCCGGCGGCCGCCCCTTGCCTCTCAAGTCCGATGCGCCTATAATATTGGTTGTCAGCTGCCCTGAAAATTTACGTTTTGCCCGGCTGGCCCGGCGCGGCGTTTCTCCTGAAACGGCCCGCGCCCTGACCGCCTGGCAATGGCCCGAGCCCGATAAAATCAAGGCCGGGCATCTGGTTTTGCGCAATGACGGCAGTTTGGAAGATTTGCGGTCAACAGCCGAAAAAGTCGCGGACTGGCTGGCCGAAGAACACGCCCGCCGGACCAATACGGCGGTGGCCGAATGCGCGGCCGCCCTTCCGGCCTGAACAAACACCCGACTGTGAGGACTAAATTATGAAAAAATTAGCTTTGCTGAGTTTGGGGATCTTGCTGTTGCTCGCCACTCCGGCCTGTTCCCAGGACGAAGTCAAATCTCAAAACGCCACAACCCCGGCGCCCGCCTCAAACGCCACCGCGCCGGAGCACGACATGAACGCCATGCCTGCGGATAACGCTACCGAAACCGCGCCCATGAGCAACGGAACCATGCCCATGGACATGGAAGGCAAATATTCGGACGTGCTCTTCCTGTCCATGATGATCCCGCATCACTCCGGGGCCGTGGCCATGTGCAACGAAGTGCTCAAAACCACCAGCGACCCGCAGATCAAGGCCTGGGCCGAGGAGATGAACAAAGCCCAGCAAGGCGAAATCGTGATCATGCTCAAGTGGCTGGAAGACCTGGGCGGCAAGGACAAGCCCGCCTGGGACAAGATGAGCGAAGAAATGAAAGCCATGCGCGAGCACACCATGTCCGACAATGCGGATATGAACTTTGTGCTCATGATGATCCCCCACCATGCCATGGCCCTGGAAATGGCCTATCCGGCCCTCCTCGAGTCGAGCGACCCCAAAGTAACGGACCTGGCCAAAGATATCATTGTGCACCAGGCCGAAGAAATTCGGGCCCTGCGCAACTGGGTTGACGCGCACAGCCCCGCCGCGCCCCAGGCCGCGGAGGCCCCCGCCGCGCCTGAAGCCGCCGAGCAGCAGACCCAGCAGCAGTAATAAGTGGAATAATTAAAAAAGCGCGGGGGAGGCTGCTCTCCCGCGCTTTTTATGCCTTTCTCCGTGGCGGGCAAAACCGCCGCAATCCGTTTCCGGTGGACAAAACCCGAGCGCTTTGCAGTTTTTCGCGGGGGCGGTCATCCGCCGGAAAAACCTAAGCCGGGCACGCCTCGCAATACGCCGCCCGGTGGCGCTTTACAAACTCATCCATGCTGAAGCAATGCTCCTGGGTGCCGAAGTGCTCCACGCAAAAGCTGGCCGCGGTCGAGCCCAGGCGGGCGGCATCCGGCAGGCTTTGCCCCTGCCTCAGGCCAAAAATGAGACCCGCCCGGAAAGCGTCGCCGCAACCCGTGGGCTCCACGGCCTTGGCCACGGGTACAGCCGGAATATGCACGGGTTCGCAGCCGTTTTCCTCAATAAAGCAGCCCTGCTCGCCCAGGGTGGTGATCACGGCGTCGGTCAGTTTGAGCAGGTAATCCTTGTCGCAGTTCAAAGCATCGCAAATCAGCTCCATTTCATAGTCATTGCAGATGAGCAGCCTGGCGCCGGTAATGGAGGACAGCAGGGTTTCGCGGGGCAGGGCCGGAATCTGCTGCCCGGGGTCGAAAATATAGGGTACCTGCGCTTCTTTGTAACGCAGAGGCAGTTCATACATATCCTGCATATTGCCCGCGCCCACCACCGCGATGTCGCTTGGCCCCAGTGCGGGGGGGAAAGTGAAGCCGCAGGGGAAATTCATGGCCGCCGGGCAAAAACCGTTGATCTGGTTGCCGCTGCTGTCAGTGATGATATAAGCCCCGGCCGTGAGCTCCTCCCGCATATCGCGGATGCCTTCCAAAGTCAGGCCCCAACGCAGCAACTCGGAAGCGTAATTGTCAAAATCCCGGCCCACCGAAGCCAGGATGGTGGCTTTCTGGCCCAGGAGCGCCATGGTATAGGCGATGTTGCCGGCCGTGCCCCCGCGCTTTTCCACAATGCGGTCAATCAGAAAAGATACGCTCAGAATATGCAGTTTTTCCGGCAGGATATGGTCCACAAACTTGCCGGGCATGAGCATGATCCGGTCAAAAGCCAGGGAGCCTGATACATAAATGGCCATGAACGCTTCCTTGTTAAAGTTTAGGCCGCCGGCAACGGCTTTTCCGAACCGCCGCCCGGCCGCTGCCGGTCTGGCGGCGCCAGGGGGTCATTCCTGCACTTCCCCGGACACCCATTTCAAAAACGCGGGCAACCCGGCGGTGACCGGGAAGGCCGCAATGCACGGCAACTCGTAGCTGTGCATGGCCTTGATCGCATCAACCACAACGGGAATTTTCTCCTCCGCGGTTTTGGCCAAAAGCAAAACTTCCTTGCTCTCACACAGCTCGCCCTGCCAATGATATATGGACTCAATGCCGTCCACAATATTGGCGCAGGCAATAAGCCGGTCGGCCAGCAGCTTGTCGGCTATGGACCTGGCTTCGGACTTGTCTTTCACCGTAATGTACAGCAGATGGATCATGGACCCGCTCCTTGTTATTTAAAATTCCCTGCTTCGCTTATATCCTGAAGAACCGTCCAGGGCAATGTCATCTTGGCGAAAACTTATCTCGAACTCGTTTCATAATTCCCCTTGCCAGGAAAAGCCCTTTGCAAAGCGGGCGGAAAAGGAGTACGCTGCCGCCCATGAATAAGCGCCCTTCTTCAAAAGCGCAGGCCGCGGCCATCCTTGAGCGCCTGACCGCGCGCTACCCCGCGCCCCGCTCCCAGCTTGAAACCGGATCGCCCTGGGAAATTCTGGTGGCCACGGTCCTGGCCGCCCAATGCACCGACGCGCGGGTCAACCTGATCACTCCGGCCCTGTTCGCCCGCTGGCCCGGCCCGGCGGAACTCGGCCAGGCCGGCCCGGCCGACCGTGAAGAAGTTATACGCTCCCACGGCCTGTTCCGCAGCAAGGCCAAACACCTCATCGCGGCCGCGCAAATGATCATGCGCGATTACGAAGGCCGCGTGCCGGGCGCCATGGCCGAGCTCGTCCGCTTGCCGGGAGTGGCCCGCAAAACGGCCAACATCGTGCTCTGGGATGGCTTTGGCCGCAACGAGGGCCTTGCCGTGGACACCCACGTAAAACGCATTTCTTTCCGCCTGGGTTTAACCCGCTCCGACCGCCCCGAAGCCATTGAGCGCGACCTGATGCGCCTTTTCCCGCAAAAAAGCTGGGGCGACCTCAACCACCGCCTGGTCTGGTTCGGCCGCGAAGTGTGCCTGGCCAGAAACCCGCACTGCGGCGACTGCGAGCTGTCCGACCTCTGCCCGCGCAACGGCGTCGCGGCCTGACGCTTCGCGCAATTTGCAAATAAAGCTGGACTGCTCCGTTAGATGCGATATTATAAATTATAGACGTACTAAAAAGCGGACCGCCGGCGCCGGCCTGCCTGGAGACAGACATGAGCGACAAACATATTACTTTGAATTCCGACAGCAACGAACTTGAAATCATTGAATTTTACATTGATGAAACCCAGGACGGCCAGGAGTACCGGGGATATTACGGCATCAACGTGGCCAAGGTGCTGGAGATCATCCGCATCCCCCCCATCGCGGCCATGCCCAACCAGCAACACGCCGCCGTGCTCGGCAGCTTCAACCTGCGCGGCCAGGTGCTGCCCCTGATCAACCTGGGGCTGTGCCTGGACAAAAAAATGGCCGACTCCGCCAATGACAAAGTCATTGTTTGCGAATTCAGCGGCCTGGTCTCCGCTTTTGTGGTTTCCGGGGTCAACCGCATCCACCGCCTGACCTGGAGCCAGGTGGAGCCGCCGGACAACTATCTGCAGGCTTTCAGCGCCGATTCCATCACCGGCGTGGTGCGCATTGACGACCGCATTCTGTTTTTGCTGGATATGGAGCACATCATCGCAATCATGAGCGGCACCGGCAGCCATGAAGAAATTTTGAATAAAATGAACACCGAAGAGCAGTTTGGCGTGGGCCACAAAATTTTTGTGGTCGACGACTCCCAGTCCGTGCGCCGGCTCATGAGCAAAATCCTGAGCAAGGTCGGCTTTGAGGTCGAGTTGCGTAATACCGGCAAAGAAGCCTGGGAGGCCCTGCAAGCCTACCGCGACCGTGTGCTTAGCGAAGGCGCCGCCCTGGCCGACTTCGTGGAGGTGGTGGTTTCGGACATTGAAATGCCGGAAATGGACGGCCACACGCTGCTTAAGAACATCAAAAGCGACAGCCTGCTGCAAAAACTGCCCGTGATCCTGTTCTCCTCGCACATTACCGAGGCCTTGCGCAAAAAAGGCGCACAGCTCGGAGCCAACGATCAGGTGGGCAAACCCGACCTGCCCATGCTCACCGAGCGCGTCCGCGCCCTGCTCGAACGCTGACCCCCGCCTGAACCCTCCAGAAAAACAGGACTTTTCCCTTGCCCGACTTTCTGTTGTATCCAAGCTTCATTTTCCTGGGCCTGACCGCCGGCGCCCTGGGCACCCTGGTGGGCCTGGGCGGCGGTTTTGTGCTCATGCCCGTGCTGCTCATCCTCTACCCGCATGAGCCGTCCGCCTACCTCACAGCCACTTCCCTGGCCGTGGTCTTCTGCAACGCCGTGTCCGGCGCCACAGCCTACGCCCGCCAAAAACGCATCGACTACCGCTCCGGGCTCATTTTCGCCGGCGCGGCCATTCCCGGCACCATCATCGGCGCCCTGTGCACGGACCTGGTTTCCCGCGCCACTTTCAACGCCGCCTTCGGCACGGCGCTCGTCGCCGGCGCGCTGTTTCTCATCTTCAAGCCCCACGGCCGCAAGGAATCCCAACTGGACCTGCCCGCGCCGGGCCTGACCACGCGCTCGTTCACCGACAGCCAGGGACACACCCACACCTACAGCTTCCGTCTGCGCAGCGGCGTGCTGATCAGCCTGGGCGTGGGCGTCCTCTCCAGCTTCCTGGGCATCGGCGGCGGCCTCATTCACGTGCCGGCCATGATTTACCTGCTGAACTTCCCGGTGCACATCGCCACAGCCACCTCCATTTTCATGCTGGCCATCATGTCCCTGTCCGGGGTAAGCACCCACATTATCAACGGCACGCTCAACCACGACTGGCTGAATATCCTTTGTCTGGCGGCCGGTGTCATCTGCGGCGCGCAGTTGGGCGCCAGAATTTCCAAACGCCTCAAAGGCCGGGGCATTATGCTGGTCCTGGCCGTGGTGCTTGTTTTTGTGGGCCTGCGTTTTTTATACACCGCCTTCCAGTGAGCGAACGGCAAGCACGGGCAAAATAAAACGCCGTTGCGGAATTTTTCGCCCCGCCCCTGTTCCTTTTACAAAATCGACCGAAAAGATCTGTGCATGCCCCGGCGCAACCACGCGGGGTTTGCCTGCTGTCGCGGGCGCTGCTATACTCCCCCGCACGGCTCAAGCATCGTATTCGCAAGGAGACCGCCATGCGCAGGTTTTTACTCACTTTCAGCTTAACCATGCTGCTCCTCGGCGCCCTGCTGCCCCTGGCCCTGGCCCAGGACAGCGGCGCGGGAGTCCCCGCCGGCAACGCCGCCCAACCCCAGGCGCAAAGCTCCGGCCCCCTCAAGGTTGTTTATGGCTTTGACCAGGAATTTCCGCCTTACAGCTTCACCGAAGCGGGCGGCAGCGGCGCGGGCTTTGAAATGGACCTCATCCGGGCCATTTTCAAAGGCCAGGAAGTGGAACTGCTGCTGCGCCCCCTGGCCTGGGACCGCATCCAGCTGGAACTGGCCGGCGGCCAGATCACCCTGACCACGGGCATGGTCAAAACCACCCAGCGCGCCAAGCTTTACGCCTTCAGCGAGCTGCCCACCATTGCGGCCAATATCCGCTTCTTCACCAAGCTGCGCAACCGCGTGCCCGACCCCGCGCAATTGCGCGGCCAGACCGTGGCCGTGGAAAAAGGCTCTTACGCCCAACGCCTGCTGGATATGTACGGCGGCATCATCGTCAAGCCTTACCCCACCAAACAGGAAGCCCTGCGCGCCCTGTTCGCCGACCAGGTGGTCGGCTACTGCGGCCCGGAAGGCAACACCTACTATCTGCTGGATAAGTTCAAATACACCGACATCACCGCCCTGGGCACGCCCCTGCGCCTCTCGGACATGTATATTGCCGTGAACAAGGAACAGGCGCCGCGCATCCTGCCCATCATTAACGCAGGCATGCGCATGCTGGTGGACAGCGGCGAATATGAACGCATCTACCGCCGCTGGTTTGTGCTGGACTTGACCGCCAAAGACCTCGCCGCCCTCAAGGACGCGGCCGACAAAGCTTCCAAAAGCGCTTACGCTCCCTACTCAAACCAGGGCGCGGGCGCGGCCGTGATTTCCAAAACCGGGCGCATTTACTCCGGCTGCACAGTGGAAAACGCCCTGCTCTCCTTAAGCGTCAGCGCCCTGCGCAACGCTGTGGGCGCGGCGGTCCTGGCCGGCGACACCGAAATTCGCGGCGCCCTGCTCGTGGACGCCAAAACCGGCCAAGCGCTCACCGCTTCGGCCGAAGACATCCAATACCTCTACGAATTCAACCGGGGCGCCCTGCTCGTGCAGAGCCAAAACCCGGACAACACCTGGAACATGCGCACCGCCGGGGAGCTTCTGCCCAACCCCACCCGCCTGCACCAGCCCGAAGAATTCGAGTAATAGCGACAAATATCGGGGAGGGAAAACCACAAGGAGCTAAGCCCCTTGAGGTTTTCCCTCCCCGAGCCCCTCCTTTTCCTTAACCCTGATTCGGAAAGGTTTCACAACAACAGCAGATGCTTTCACGTTATGGCTTGCCAGCCGTGCCCCCTGAGGCGTCTCAGAGGCACTGCCTCCGCCTGGCTCGGCATCCCCTTGCGTAGGCAGAAGACCCATGCTTTTCTGCGCCTTTCCCTGATTAAATATTTCTCCGCTTGCGCCGTGTATTTCACCCGCAGGACGCGGACAGCCCCGCAGGTGAGCCTTCGGATGACGCGGAGTGAAACGCAGCGCAGCCCTTAGGTGAGCGCGTAAGCAAGCGAACCTTAGGGATGAGGTCCGCAGAGCGTCAAAGCGAAAACCACGCTTTTCGCGCAGCGAGCCTCGAATCCCCGCCAGGAAGGGGGGGTGAGAGGTATGCAGTAAGGATGTGATCGCCCTCAGGCCGGGGACGGCCTGAGGGCGATCACATCTTATACTTACTCTCCGGCTCCAGGGCCTGCAGGAGTTTGCTTAAAAACTCCTCGGACTCTTTTTCCGAGAGCACGATGGTTTTGGAATTCAGCTTGTCAAGATCGCCGGCCGTCGCGGCTGTTGCAGCGGCGTTTTCCTCCAGGTCGGCAAACATGTCCTGGATCAGCGCCTGCCCGCTGTCCAGCAGGCCGCTCTCGTGCATATCCTTGCCGGCCTGGATGAGCACTTCCTCTTTGGCGTAAATGGGCGCGCCGGCGCGCAGGGCCAGGGCCACGGCGTCGGACGGCCGGCAGTCGATGGTCAGGGGCACGCCGTGGGCTTTGATGTCTATTTCCGCAAAAAAGGTGCCCTCGCGCACAGCGGTGATGCGCGCCGCGGTCAGGTCCACGTTGAGGCTGCGCAGGGTGGTGAGCATCAGGTCATGAGTTAAAGGCCGGGGTATGGGCACGCGGTTGATGGCCACGGAAATGGCCCCGGCTTCGGCCGGGCCGATCCAGATGGGCAAAATGCGGCTCTCGCCCTTGACCCGCAGCAGCATGATCGGAGACTTGCTCTCCGGATCAACGGAAATGCCGGTAACTATCATTTCCCGCATGGCACACCTATAAACGAATGGCGTTTGGCTTCCACAATGCGCACCAGGGGCAGATCTCCCGCGCGGGCCTCGCCTTGCGGCAAAACCACATGCACGATATGCCCGTAAGGATCCCGCCCCTGCCAAGAAGCGCCGCGCGCCCCCTGCCTGGGGCTTTCCCCTTCCAGAAGCACCCTGTGTTCCATGCCTACCATACTTTTAAAAATTTGTTCACTGCGGTTATTTTGCTTGGCCTGCAAGCGTTCCAGGCGCATGCCCGCCACCTCGGGCGGAATTTTATCCAGCATCCGGGTGGCGGCGGTGCCGGGCCGGTCAGAATAACAAAAGGAAAAGGCGGACACAAAACCCACGTCATCCATAACCGCCAGGGTTTGCGCAAAATCGTCCTCGGTTTCGCCGGGAAAGCCCACAATCAAATCGCTGGACAGCTGCATATCCGGCCGGGCTTCGCGCAGGCGCCCGACCACGTCCAGATAGCGCTCCACCGTGTATTTGCGGCCCATGCTTTTGAGAATGCGGTCCGAGCCCGATTGCAGCGGCAAATGCAACCGGGGGCACAAGCAGTCCAGCTCGGCAAAAGCGGCGATCACATCATCGGCGATGTCCTTGGGGTGCGAAGTCACAAAGCGCAACCGGGCCAAGCCGGGCACGGCCGCCGCTTCCCGCAGCAGCCCGGCGAAGCCGCCGTCGTTTCCGTCCGCCAGATCCTGGCCGTAAGAATTGACATTCTGCCCCAGCAGGGTGATATCCTTAACCCCCCTGTCCACCAGCGCCCGCACTTCGGCAAGCACGGCTCCGGTCCGCCGCGACTTCTGGGGACCACGCACAAACGGCACTATGCAGTAAGCGCAAAAATTGTCACAACCCTGCATGATATTCACAAAAGCGGCCGGCGCCGGCGCGGCGTCTTCCCGGTCATAAGCCTCAAAAGCCGGGTCGCGCTCCGGGTAAATCTCGTTGAAATCCACCAGAGACAAGCGCAAATAGGGCTCAGCGCACAAGCGGGCAATGCTTTCCGGCGCGGCCCGGATGCCGTCGGTGCCGAAGACCAGGCGCACCTCGGGAAAACGCTTGAACAAAGACTCGCCCAATTGCTGGGCCACGCAGCCGCCCACAGCCACAAAAGCGGACGGGTTTTCTTCCAGAAACGGACGCAGCCGGCCAATGGCGCTGTAAACTTTATGCTCCGGCCGTTCGCGCACCGAGCAGGTGTTTAAAATATACACCAAAGCTTCGCCCGGCCCGGCGGCGCGCCAGCCAAGGCGAGTCAAACTGCGGGCCAGCCAGTCCGAATCATGGGCATTCATCTGGCAGCCGAAAGTGGTAATGTGAAAACTCAAATCAGACATGGGAAAAAACCGGACCGGCAGCGCTGAGGGCCGCCTGGCGCTAAAATCTTTAATACTGCCTGGCGCCTTTGCGGCAGACGTCGCAAACTCCGTAAAGATTCATGCGGTGCGACGTCAGGGAGAAGCCGTGGCGCGCGGCCAAAAGCTCCTGCAGGCGTTCAATGTCTTTGTCCATAACTTCCAGTTGCTTGCCGCACACATCACAAATCAGGTGGTCATGGTGCTCGTTGCCGTATTCCAGTTCGTAGCGGGATACGCCGTCGCCAAAACGCACCTCGCGGGCAAGGCCCGAGGCGCAAAGAAGCTTCAAGGTGCGGTAAACCGTGGCCTGGCCCACGTTCACGCCCGCATTTTTCAGGCGCATGTGGAATTCTTCCGCGCTCAGGTGGGCGCCTTCGCTCTTGAGCAGCATATCCACGATCTTGCGCCGCTGCGGGGTAATCTTCAGCTTATTGTGGGCAATATATTCTTCAAACACAGCCAGAGGATGTTTCATGGCCATACCGTCCTTGCTCAAGGCTAAGATACACTCTAAGCACTAATTCCGCAAAGTAAAACCCGTCCTTATCGCATACCCCTCACCCCGCCCTCCTGGCGGCCAAACTTCTCTCCCCCGCCCACCCCATTACGGGTTAAGGAGGGGATGGGGTCCGGGGAAGGGGAACCTCAAGGGTTAGCAACCCTTGTGGTTTCCCTTCCCCGGCGC
>JAVBRZ010000071.1:0-8367 GCA_031547425.1 Desulfovibrionaceae bacterium | reverse complement strand
CGGCAATATCGGCACGCCGCTCTCGGAATATGTCCTGGGGCAATGCCAGGGCGCGGCGCGGGCCGATGTGCTGGTCCTGGAGGTGTCCAGCTTCCAGTTGCAGACCTGCCGGACGTTCAGGCCAAAAGTGGCCGTGCTCCTGAATATTTCTGAAAACCACCTGGACCACCATAAGGACATGGCCGAGTATCAGGATGCCAAGTTCCGGCTGTTCAGCCGCCAGGGTGAGGGTGATGCGGCCATTCTGCCCGAAGAGTTGCGTGAATTGGCCGCGACATACCATCTGCCCGGCAGGGTGGAATATTTTACGGGGGGCGGGCGTTTTCCCAAAACCCGTCTTTTGGGCGCGCATAACCAGATCAATTTAGAAGCCGCCTACCTTGCCGGCGCGCATTTTGGCGTGACCGAGGCCGCAGCGGCCCGCGCGGCGGAAAAGTTCGCGCCCCTGCCCCACCGCCTGGAAGCTGTGGCGGAAAAGAAGGGCGTGTTGTTTGTCAATGATTCCAAGTCCACCACCGTGGACTCGTTGCGCGTGGCCCTTGCGGCCATGGACCGCCCGGTGCGCCTTTTGGCGGGTGGGGTGTTCAAGGGCGGTGATTTGCGCGCTCTGTTGCCGCTCATGCGCGGCAAGGTTAAAGAGGTGGCTTTGTTTGGCCAAAGCAGAGAGATTTTTACAAAGGCCTGGCAGGGGGCCGTGGAGTTGTCCTGGCGCGCTACTTTGCATGAGGCCTGCGCGCAACTTTGGGCTTCGGCCGCGCCCGGCGAGGTGATTTTGCTTTCTCCGGCCACGGCCAGCTTTGACCTGTACGAGAATTACAAGGCCAGGGGTGATGATTTTCGCCATATAGTGGAGGAACTTAAGTGAGTACGCCTAAAGAATCCACTTTTGCGCAGGAGTTGGGACACATGGACCACATCCTGACCCTCCTGGTCATCATGCTGCTGGGCCTGGGCCTGACCATGGTGCTTTCGGCCGGCGGCGTCATGCCGGGCTTAAGCGACAAGTATTACTTTTTCAAAAGGCAGCTGATTTTCAGCGCCGGCGGGGGCCTGCTCTGCGTAGCGGCCGCTTATCTGCCGCGCCGCATTTTATACGCCCTGCCTTACCCCCTGCTTTTGCTGGCCCTGGCGCTACTCACCGCCACCCTGCTTTTTGGCCGGGAAATCAACGGCGCCACCCGCTGGCTGAGTATCGGCTTTTTAAGCATTCAACCCCTGGAACTGGCCAAAATCGCCCTGGTCATGTACTTGGCTTACTTTTTGGCCACCAAGCAGCACATGGTCGGGTCGTTCCGCAGGGGCATCATTCCGCCGTTTGTGGTTACGGGCGTGCTTTCTTTGCTGTTGCTCCTGCAGCCGGACTTCGGCGGCCCGGTGTCCCTGGCCCTGATTCTCTTTTTCATGTGCCTGGTGGGCGGCACCCGGCTTATCTACCTGCTCATGTCCGCTGTTTTATGCGGCGGCATGGCCTGTTTGCTGGTATTGTACTCTCCTTACCGCTATCAGCGCGTCATTTCTTTCCTCGATCCTTTCCAGGATCCGCAGAACAGCGGCTATCAACTGGTGCAGTCTTTCCTGGCCTTGGGCTCCGGCGGCCTTTTTGGCGTGGGCCTGGGGGCCAGCAAACAGAAACTGTCCTTTTTGCCGGAAATGCACACGGACTTCATTGTTTCCATCATGGGCGAGGAACTGGGCTTTGTGGGCATGAGCATGCTGTTTATCCTGGTGGGCATGCTGGTCTGGCGGGGGCTGCTCATAGCCTACCGCCAGGAGGACCTGCGCGATCGCCTGCTGGCTTTCGGCCTGGTGCTGATCATCGCCCTGGGGGCCATGCTCAATCTGGCCGTGATTATGGGCGTGGTGCCCACCAAAGGCGTGGCCATGCCCTTTTTAAGCTACGGCGGCAGCAGCATGGTCTGCACTCTGGCGGCCATGGGCCTGCTGCTCAATTTTTCCCGCACCGCGGTGAAAAGGAGGACCTGATGAGCAAAGCCATGCCACGCATACTTTTGACCACCGGCGGCACCGGGGGGCACGTTTTTCCGGCCCTCGCCGTGGCTGAAGAAATCAGACGCCTTTACCCCGAAGCCGCGATTTTGTTTATGGGCGGGCAATACGGCAAGGAATCCGGCTGGGCTAACAAGGCGGGCCTCGAGTTCGTGGGCCTGCCCGTGCGGGGCATGATCGGGCGGGGCTTCAAAGCGCTGGCCGCGGCCGGAAATATGGTTTGCGCCGTGCTCCAGGCCGTGAAAATCATCCGTGAATTCAAACCGGATGTGGTGGCGGGTTTTGGCGGCTATGCGGCTTTTGCCGGGTGCATGGCCGGGGCGGTTTGCCGCTGCCCGGTGCTGATCCACGAGCAAAACGCCGTGCCCGGCGCGGCCAATAAAATTTTGGGCAAAGTGGCGGCGCGGGTATGCATTTCCATGCCCGAAAGCGCCGCTTATTTCGCGGCCGGCAAGGTGGCGGTCACCGGCAATCCGGTGCGCTCCGGCATCGCGGCTTCAGCGGAGGGGCGTTCCTACGAGGGCGGCGCCCGCCGCCTGCTGGTGGTGGGGGGCAGCCAGGGCGCGCGGGCGCTCAATGAAGCGGTGATTAAAATTTTACCCGCGCTGAAAGCCGCTGAAGTGGAAATTTGGCATCAGACCGGGGAACTTGATGCGGAGATGGTTAAAGCGGCGTATGCTTCCGCCGGACTGGTTGAGCCCGAAGCCAGAGTGGAGCCGTTTATTGTTGATATGGCCGAAGCCTACGCCTGGGCGGACCTCGGCCTGATGCGCTCCGGAGCGAGCTCGGTGGCGGAACTGGCTGTGGCCGGCCTCCCGGCTGTGCTCATTCCTTTTCCCTTTGCCACGCACAACCATCAGGCGCACAACGCGCGCTTTTTGTCCGGGGCCGGGGCGGCTATTTTGGTGGAGCAAAAGGATATCAACAGCATGGACCTGGGCGGGCGCATCATTGCCTTGTTTCACGATGCGGAAGGCCTGCGGCGCATGTCCGCGGCGGGAGCGGCCCTGGGGCGGCCCCAGGCGGCGGCTCTGGTTCTGGACGCCATGCGCGCGGTTTCACCCGGCGAGCACTGGGATAATTAAGATTCCAGGATACAAGCATGCAGGATAAAATCAAAAATATTCATATGGTGGGCATAGGCGGGGCCGGCATGAGCGGCATTGCCGAGGTGCTGCTTAACCTCGGCTATGAAGTTTCCGGCTCGGATGTGTCCGATTCCCCGGTGGTGCGGCGCTTGCGCAGCCTGGGCGCGGAAGTCTACATCGGCCACGGCGCGCAGAATGTCGTGCCCGGCACGCAGGTGCTGGTCAAGTCCACAGCGGTTAAGGACGACAACCCCGAAGTGGTGGAAGCCAGAGAAAGGAGCATTACCATTATTCCTCGCGCTGAGATGTTGGCTGAGCTCATGCGCCTGAAAACCGGCGTTTCCATTGCCGGCACCCACGGCAAAACCACCACCACCTCACTGCTGGCTTCCATTTTTGATGAAGCGGGCCTGGACGCCACGGTCATCATCGGCGGCCGCCTTAATTCTTACGGCGCCAACGCGCGCCTGGGCGAAGGCAAGTATCTGCTGGCCGAGGCCGATGAATCGGACGGTTCCTTCCTGTGCCTGTTTTCCATTGTCAACATCATCACCAACGTGGATCTGGACCATGTGGATCACTACAACAACATTGAAGCCATTGACGCGGCGTTTATCCAGTTCGCCAATGCCGTGCCCTTCTATGGCCTGAACGTGGTTTGCGGCGATGACCCCGGCGTGCGGCGCATTTTGCCGCACATCAAACGCCGGGTGATCACCTACGGCCTGGGCAAGGATAACCAGATTCAAGCCAAGATTTTAAGCGAAGGCGAGAGCAGCGTATTCCGGGTTTTTGTGCAGGGCGAGCTTTTGGGCACGGTGGAGCTGTTCCAGCCGGGCCGCCACAATATTTTGAACGCCATGGCCGCCATCGGCGTGGGCCTGGAAACCGGCATTTCAGCCCAGGACTGCATTCACGGTTTGGCCAAATTTACCGGAGTGGGGCGCCGTTTTGAGCGCAAGGGCGAGAGCGGCGGGGTTACGGTTATTGACGACTACGGGCACCATCCGGCGGAAATCGCGGCCACGCTGGCCACAGCCCGTCAAGTCTTTCCGGACCGGCGCCTGGTGGTTGCTTTTCAGCCGCATCGCTTTACGCGCACCCAGGCCTTGTTTGGAGATTTCTGCAAAGTGTTCGGCAATGTGGACAAGCTGCTGCTAACCGAAATTTATCCGGCTTCGGAATCGCCCATCCCGGGCGTGAGCGGGCAGAGCCTGGCCCAGGGCATCAAGCAGGTGTCCAATACCGATGTGGCTTATTTCCAGGATTTCGCGGCTCTGTCCGCGTCCCTGCCCGGGCTGCTCAAAGCCGGGGACGTGTTCATCACTCTGGGCGCGGGCAATATTTGGACCGTGGGGCAGCAGTACCTTGACGGCAAGGCTTAAAGCCGCGGCGTAAGGCAAGAGGCCGCGGGCATGCTGCGAATTGAGCCGGGACCATATTTGCGGGAGCGCACCACTTTGCGCCTGGGAGGCCGGGCGCGCGCCGAAGCGGTCATAGAGAGCGAGGATGATCTTCGCGCGCTGCCGGAGTTGCTGCAAAGCCTGGACGCCGCGCCGCTGATCCTGGGACGGGGCAGCAATATTCTGGCCTTGGACCAAGACCTGCCCCTGGTCGTGGTTACTGCGGAATTCGGCGCGCCTCCGGCGGTGATTGAGGACCGGGGCGAAGAAAAAGAAGTCAGTGTGGGCGCGGGGCGGCTTTTGCCGGGATTTTTAAACTGGTGCGCCCAAAACGGCCTGGCCGGCCTGGAGGGCCTGGCCGGCATTCCCGGCAGCGTGGGCGGGGCCGTGGCCATGAACGCCGGCTCTTACGGCTGTGAACTCGGGGACAGGCTCAGCGCCGTGCGCGTGTTTGATCCGGCCCGCGGCCTGGTGTGGCTGCCCAGGTCCGGGGTCAGCCTGGCTTACCGGCACTTCGCGCCTGTGGCGGCGAGGCAGGCCGCGCCGGACTGGTTTATGATTAGCGAGGCCCGGTTTGTGCTGCCTTGCGGCGCGGAGTGGGAAGTTAAAGCGGCCATGCGGGAAAATTTGCGCAAGAAAGCCGCCACGCAGCCCATTAGCGCGGCCAGCGCGGGGTGTGTGTTTAAAAACCCCGCACCGGGCGTCAGCGCCGGCAAGCTTTTGGATGAGGCCGGGTTTAAAGGCAAGCGCGTGAGAGATATGATGCTTTCTGAGTTGCATGCCAATTTTCTAATCAATCTTGGCGCCGGAAGCGGCGAACAAGCGATGATTCTTTTGAATGAGGCAATTCAGGCTGTATATGATAATTCTGGCTACAGGCTGGAGTGGGAATTAAAGGTTTATCCATGACAGCATATAACAATAAAAAACCAGTTAACAATAAATACGTCGTTACTAAATTGCGTCGCAATAAAGCTACACAGCAGAAGCAAAAGCGTAATTTGCCCATTGGACGTATTTTCAAAGTAATAGCTATTGTATCTATCTTTGCTGTGCTCTCATTTTATGCGGTTAAATTTTCCATAGATATATACAACAGAGTGATAACAAGTGATTATTTCCTAATCAATCACATTGACATCTCAGGAAATAACAATGTAACTAATGAAGAAATACTGGCAGCATCCGGTGTGTCCGTTGGGCAGAACAATATTTCAATTTCCATTGAGGAAATTGAAGGCGCGCTGGAGAAAAACCCCTGGCTGGAGCGGGTCTCGGTAAAGCGGGTGTTGCCCGACATCTTGGAAATTGCGGTTCAGGAGCGCATTCCCAAGTTCTGGATTTTGGAAGGCGGGGTTATGTGCTATGCGGACCAGTACGGCAAAGCCATAGTGCCTGTGGACAACGTGCCCGTGCAATCGTTGCCCGTGTTGGAAATAGAGAAGGGCGGCGAGATTTTCTGCGACCACCTGCCGGAAATGCTCAGCGTGTTCGACCGCTCGGGTCTGCCCCTGTCCGTGCAATCAGCTTCCTGGCTGAAGCTTACCCGGTCGGGCGGGTTGGAAATATTTCTGGAAGACAGCAACCTGCACTTAGGTTTGGGGGCGGATGACTTTTCCAACAACCTGGTGCGCCTGTCCCTGGTGCTGCGCGATTTGAACCGGCGGGGCGAGCTTGCCCGGACCCGGCAAATCAGCGCTTACGGCAATCAGGTGTTTGTGAAGCTGGATAAGAAGCAGGGGTGACAGCCGGGCCCCGGCCGGCGGAAGGCGTATTTTGCGTTTGCCGGGTGCAAGGGCTTTGTTAAGGGTCTCAAATTATTTTCCGCTTTCATTGCTATAAATGAAGCGCATGGAGAAAGAATATGTCCAAATCAGATTTAGTAGTGGGTCTTGATGTCGGCACTACCAAAATTTGTGTGGTGGTGGGCGAGGTTACTGAAGACGGCGTGGATGTGGTGGGCATCGGCACCAGTGCGTCCACCGGTTTGCGCAAGGGCGTGGTGGTCAATATCGACCAGACCGTGCAGGGTATACAGAAAGCTATGGCCGATGCCGAGCTCATGGCCGGGTGCGAGATCCGCTCCGTGTACGCGGGCATTGCGGGCAGCCATATCAAGGGCTTCAACAGTCACGGCGTCATTGCGGTCAAAGGCCATGAAGTTACGGAAAGGGACCTGGAGCGCGTGCTGGAAGCGGCCAAGGCCGTGGCCATCCCCCTGGACCGTGAAGTTATCCACGCCTTGCCGCAGGAGTATATCGTCAACGACCAGCGCGGCATTGTCGACCCCGTGGGCATGGACGCCGTGCGCCTGGAAGTGAAGGTGCACATTGTTACTGGCGCGGTGACTTCGGCTCAGAATATTGTGCGCGCCTGTCACCGGGCGGACTTGGACGTGGCCGGCATCGTGCTTGAGCCCCTGGCTTCGGCCAAGGCCGTGCTCACCGAAGAAGAGTGCGAGCTTGGCGTGGCCCTGGTGGACGTGGGCGGCGGCACCACGGATATCGCGGTGTTCGTCAATGACGCCATTAAATATACCGGAGTCATCGCCCTGGGCGGCCACAACGTGACCAATGACATTGCCTACGGCCTGCGCACGCCCATGAGCAGCGCGGAAAAGATCAAAATCAAATACGGTTGCGCCCTGGCCGATATGGTGCCCCCGGACGAGATCATTGAAGTGCCCAGCGTGGGCGGCCGCGAATCGCGGCAGTTGCGGCGTCAGGTGCTTGCGGAAATTTGCGAGCCGCGCATGGAGGAAATTTTCTCCCTGGTGGACCAGGAACTGGTGCGCTCGGGCAGCAAAAATCTCATCGGCGCCGGGATTGTGCTTACCGGCGGCTGCGCTTTGCTGGAAGGCTGCGAGGAACTGGGCGAGCAAGTCTTTAACCTGCCCACGCGCGTGGGCTACCCCCGCAATGTGGGCGGCCTCACCGATGTGGTCAATTCGCCGAAATTCGCCACGGCCGTGGGCCTTTTGTGCTACGGCGCCGGTGAGCAGAGCCCGCCTGCGGAAAAGAAAATGCGCAAACGCGACCGGGACACCAACTTGTTTGAGTCTGTCTATCAGGGCATGAAAAAGTGGTTTACGGAGATTTCTTGATTGTGAGAAGCGCGGCGGGTTGAAGACCTCAAACCCGCGTCTCCACTGGATTGTGCACTTTATAGAGGTTGTCTAGATAATTTTTAAAAAAAATTGAATATCAGGCCAAAAAACTATTTACCTCAAGCGGCTACTGGGCTAAGGTAAGCATCATTTCGGAGGGTTGTGTATGGAATTTCTGGAACTTGGCGAACCCGGATCCGCTAGAATAAAAGTGGTCGGCGTGGGTGGGGGCGGCGGCAACGCGGTCAACAACATGATCAGCTCCAGCCTGCAAGGCGTCACTTTTATCGCGGCCAAGACCGATCGTCAGGCCCTGGGGCGCTCCCAGGCAAACGTTAAAATTCAATTGGGCGACAAGCTGACCAAAGGCCTTGGCGCCGGCGGCAACCCCCAGGCCGGGCAAGACGCGGCCATGGAAAGTCTGGAGGCCATCCGCGAAGCGGTGGGCGACAGCGACATGGTCTTCGTTACCGCGGGCATGGGCGGCGGCACCGGCACGGGCGCGGCTCCGGTCATTGCCCAGGCTGCTCGCGAAATGGGCGCCCTGACCGTGGGCGTGGTTACCAAGCCCTTCTACTTTGAAGGCAAGCGCCGCATGGACGCCGCTGAGCGCGGCATTCTCGCGTTTCGCGAGCATGTGGACAGCCTGATCACCATTCCCAACGATCGGTTGCTGACTTTGGCGCCTAAGAAGGCTGCCTTCATAGATATGCTCAAAAAGTCCGATGAAGTGCTCTACCATGCGGTGAGCGGCATTTCCGAC
>JAVBRZ010000029.1:0-7158 GCA_031547425.1 Desulfovibrionaceae bacterium | reverse complement strand
TTGGCGGATTCTTTCGGGCGCCGCCGCGAAATACGCATGCCGCGCCGCTTATTCCTCTCCCTTAAAGCGAGACTATTTAGTTTGCGGGCGTGTGGTTTGTTTTTCAGGTTATTGTTTACCAACTAGGGTTTCGAAAGGGGTTTGGCCCCTTTGCGGGGAGGTCCAGGAGGGGGAGCCCCCCTCCTGGCCGCCGGAGGCATTCCTCCCCCCACCGCCCAACCCCGGAGGATACCGCTACGGACGGTAAAAAGCTGGCCCGCGAACTTCTGGGCCTGTTATTCATTTTTGTGGGCGCGCTAGTGCTGCTCAGCCTGGTTACATTCAACGCGGCCGACCCCAGCCTCAACCATGCGGTCAGCGGCGATGCGCCGGTGCGCAACGGCGCGGGCATGGTGGGGGCTTATCTTGCGGGCTTCTTGGTCGATTTTTTCGGCATATCCTCTTATTTTCTGGCTTTGGGTCTGATCTGGCTGGGCTTGCGGCGCATGGCCGTGACCGGAGCGGTGGAGTGGTGGCGTTGGCTGGGCCTGGCGCTGCTCGGTCTGGCTGTGGCCACGGCCGGCAGCTACGGCACGGTGGAAATCGGCGCTATTCGCGGCGGCGGCATGCTGGGCAAGGTTCTTGTCAAGTTCCTGCTGCAGTATTTCAGCCCGCGCGGCACCATTTTATTCTGGCTGTTTCTGTTCCTGGTCTCCATGCAACTGCTGCTGGGCATGTCCTGGTTTAACCTGGTCAAGTCTTTGCTGCTGGGCAAAGGCAGGGATGATAAGAAAAAAAGCGTGGTGCGCAAAAAAGATTTGCGCGTGGAGAGCGAAAAGAAAGCCGGCACGGCCGCGCTGCGGCTGGCGCCCAATGAACCGGCCAAAGAATCCTTGCTGGTGCGCTTGAGCCGCCTGTTGCCGGGATCTGTGGAAGCGCCGGCGGAAGGACATAGCCTGGACGTCAGTCCGCGCAACTTAACTTGCGGCAGCCCGCTGAGCCTGGAGCCCGGTTGCGGCGACCCTGACGAATTTGGCGGCCAGGAAGCCATTGCGGACATGCGGGCCGAACGCAACGTGCTGCTGGGCGGCTCTGGCGCCGGCGGCTCTTCACGCAGCCTTGCCGCGGACGGGGCCGCCACGGACGACGAAGAGCCGGACAAAACCAAAGCCAGCAAAGCGGCGGCGGCGGTGCGCCGCAAGCTTGCGCCGTTGCCGCCCGCGGATTTGTTGACCCCGCCGCAAGTGGTGGATAACGCGGCCAGCAATGAGGAACTCGCCGCCCGGGGCAAACGCGTGATAGAATGCCTGGCTGATTTCGGCATTCAGGGCAAGCTGGTGGGCATTGTGCCCGGCCCGGTGGTGACCATGTTTGAAATCAGGCCCGCGCCCGGCGTTAAAGTGAGCCGCATCGCGGCCTTAAGCGATGACATCGCCCTGGCCATGCGCGCCGTGGCCGTGCGTGTGCAAGCGCCCATTCCGGGCACGGACACCGTGGGCATAGAAGTGCCCAATGACTTGCGGGAAGCGGTCTGGTTTAAAGATGTGGTGGATTCCCCGGCCTTTAAAAATACCGCTTCCTTGCTGACTATGGCCTTGGGCAAAGACACCGTGGGCCGGCCTTTTACGGCGGACCTGGCCAAAATGCCGCATCTTCTGGTGGCCGGAGCCACCGGGGCGGGCAAGAGCGTGTGCCTCAACTCCATACTTTTAAGCTTTTTATACCGCGCCCAGCCTGATGAATTGAAGCTTCTGCTGGTGGACCCCAAGCGCATTGAATTGGCTGTGTACGCCGATCTGCCGCATCTGGTGCACCCGGTGGTTACGGAAATGTCCCAGGCCAAGAGCGCCCTGGACTGGGCCGTGCACGAAATGGACCTGCGTTACGCGGCCATCGCCCAATTGGGGGTGCGCAACTGCCTGGCTTATAACGACCGGCTGGACGAGTTGCGGAAAAGCGACCCGGAATCTGTGGCTGATCTTAAGCATATGCCGTATCTGGTCATTATTATTGACGAACTGGCCGATCTCATGCTTACGGCGGCCAAGGAAGTGGAAACCAGCATTGTGCGCCTGGCGCAGCTCGCCCGCGCCGCCGGCATCCACCTTATTCTGGCCACGCAGCGGCCCAGCGTGGACGTGGTTACCGGCTTGATCAAAGCCAACTTCCCCTGCCGCATCTCTTTCCAGGTCACCTCCAAGCACGATTCGCGCACCATTTTGGATACCGTGGGCGCCGAACACCTTCTGGGCAAAGGCGATATGCTGTTCAAACCCGGCGGGGGCGGCATGCAGCGCTTGCACGGCGCGTTCGTCACCGATGAGGATGTGGCCAGGGTGGCCGGTTTCTGGAAAAAACAAATGCCGCCCAATTACGAGGTGGATTTCTCCGCCTGGGACGATGAATTGCGCTCAGGCGGCGCTGCCGGCGGCCTGCCGGGCGAGGACATCTCCGGCGATCCCATGTATGATGAGGCCGTGGAATTTGTGCTTTCCCAGGGCAAGGCCTCCATCTCCCTTATCCAGCGCCGTTTTAAGATCGGCTTCAACCGTGCGGCCCGCTTTGTGGATCAGATGGAAGTTGACGGGATAGTAGGTCCGTCCGACGGCAGCAAACCCAGGTCGGTGATCCGCTAGCCTGGTTTGCCTGCAGGATGCGGGGCCTCGCAGAGGAGCGAACCGAAAATCGCGTTTTCCGGTTCGCAAGCTTAAGCGCCCGCCAGTAGGGCGGGGCGAAAGCTGTTATGATAATGCAGGCTTGTTTACAATAATTTACAGGCAAAAGATTGCTTTGGCGGGGCTGGCCGCTTATATGCATAACAAGAAATCCGGCTATATGCTCAGCCTGTTGCCGGGAACCCAAATATGAGGTCGCGCATGTTCAAGCTGAACTTTAAGTTTTTGGCGGCAGCCGCCGCTCTTTGCGTTATTTTGGCCGCTCCGGCCGTTTCCCGGGCGGATGACGCGTTGGTGGGCAAAATCCAGGCGCACTACCAGAAAGTTTCCAGCCTGTCCGGCGAATTCAAACAAATCCTGGTGCATAAGGAAAGCGGCTCGCGCACGGAGCAGGCCGGCAACCTGGCTTTCCGCAAACCGTTGCTGGTGCGCTGGGAAGTGACCACTCCCAGGCGGGAAGAGCTGATTGTGGTCAATGCCAAAGAATTATGGGATTACATTCCCGGCGAGGAAATCGTCTATAAATATCCTGTGTCCCTGGTCCAGGATTCCAGGACCATGATCAAAGTCATTACCGGCCAGGCCGATTTGCGGGAAGATTTTAAAGTCAAAGCGGCGGGCAGGGAAGACGGCCTGAACAAGCTCAAGCTCATTCCCAAGGAAGCCACGCAGCAGATCACCATGGCCGTAATCTGGGTATCTGACGACGGGACCATCAAGCGGGCCATGATTCAGGACTTTTTCGGCAACGAAAACGACATTACCTTTACCAGCCTGGATTTTGACGTGCCCATGCAAGACAGCCTGTTCAAATTCACCCCGCCCGCGGGTGTGGAAATGCAGGACCGCAGCAGCATGGATGCCGCTCACCCCCAGGAACGCAAGCTGTTTCAATAGGGTGGAGCCTAAAGGGAATTATTCCCCGCCGGCTCCCCTTCCTGCAACGCGCGCACTTCTTCAGCGCTTAAATGCCGCCACTTGCCGCTTTCCAGCTCCCCAAGCTCCAAAGGCCCTTGTTTGACGCGGGCGAGCACCAGGATGGTCAGGTTCAAATCGCGCAACATCCGCCGAATCTGGCGGTTTATGCCCTGGCGCAGGATCATTTCCAGCCAGGTATCGTTTTTGGGCGTTGTGCGCAAAATACGGCAGTCCACCGGGGCCAGACTTTCGCCTTCGGACAGGACCATGCCGTCCCGCATGGCCCGCAGGGCGCTTTCAGTCACCCGGCCGCGCACCAGCACGTGGTAAACTTTGGGCATATGCCACTTGGGATGGGTCAGGCGGTAGGTCAGATCACCGTCATTGGTCAGGATAAGCAGGCCTTGCGAGAAATAGTCCAGGCGCCCCACCGGGAAGAGGCGCAGGCTACGTAACTCTTCGGGCAACAGGTCCAGTACCGTGGTCCGGCCTTGGGGGTCGCGGACAGTGGAGACCACCTGCACCGGCTTGTTGAGCAGAATGTAAGCGAATTTTCCGCCCGCCGGCGCATCCGAAGCGGCGTTTGCGGTTTCCGGCCAGGGCACCGCCTTGTTGTCTAGGGTAACTTTGTCATCGGCCGTAACCCGGTCGCCCGGCGCGGCGATTGCGCCGTTAAGGCGCACCCTTTGGGCGGCGATGAGCTCATCGGCCTTGCGGCGCGAGCAGAGGCCGGCCCGGGCCAGAAAGTGGTTGATGCGCAAAGAGGAAGATGTGTTCATATTTTCAGGGGCACGGTCTTGCCGCGGCTGTTGTTATTTTTGCAAAACCAAATATTTCAGTGGATTATCCATACGTCACAAGCTGTATATTGAGCTTGCAGGTATTCGCAGGATGGCCTATCTTACGCCTTCAATGTTCCGGTCCGGCGGCTGTCGCCAAAGATATATTTTTTCCGCACAACAAGGACCTTGTCCAACATGGCCTTATCAATATATTCCGCCAACCTTTCCCGTGGGGAGAGCCTAAGGCTTCTCAAGCGCATTCTCAAGTATTTTAAGCCGTATAAGCTGCAAATTTTTTTGGCCTGCCTGTTCATGGCTGTGGTGGCCCTGACCAGCGCGGGCACGGCCTATCTGGTCAAACCCGCCCTGGACGATATTTTTGTAAAAAAAGACGTGAGCATGCTGCTGGCCCTGCCTTTCGCCTTTGTGCTTCTGACTTTGGTGAAAGGGCTGGGGCGGTATTTCCAGAATTATTTCATGCAGTATTGCGGCTTGCTGGTCCTGGAAACCCTGCGCGATGAGCTTTACAACAAAATAGTTTTTCTGCCGGTCAAATTTTTTGAAGACAACCAGGTGGGCATGCTCATGTCCCGCATCACCAACGATGTGGCCACCATTCGCTCCAGTTTGCCGGCTGTGGTTTCCATGGTGCGGGAAATCATGACCATGTGCGGCCTGTTGGGCGTGGTCTTCTACCAGAACTGGAAATTGGCCATTTGGGCGGTGCTGGTGCTGCCTTTGGGATTTTATCCCTTTATCTGGCTCGGCCGCAAGTTGCGCAAGCTGGGCAAGAAAAGCCAGATAACCATGGCCGACGTATCTTCCTTTCTGCAGGAGGTTTTCAGCGGCATTCGCGTGGTCAAGGCTTTCGCGGCTGAAAGCTATGAGGCTGAGCGGTTTGCCGTGGAAAACAGGCGTTTGGTCAAAATCGCCTTCAAACAGACCATCATTAATGAAATTTCTTCGCCGCTCATGGAATTGGTGGGTGCTATCGGCATAGGCCTGGTCATGTGGTATGGCGGCAAACAGGTTATTGACGGCGTGTCCACGCCCGGCACCTTCTTTTCCTTTCTGGCCGCCCTGGTTATGCTTTATGATCCCCTGAAAAAACTGACCACCAGCAATAATGACGTGCAGCGGGCTCTGGCCGGGGCGGAGCGGGTGTTTGAAATCCTGGACTCCAAGGAAATCCGCGAAGAGGACAGCGGCGCGGAAACTTTTGCCCCGCCGCTTGTGGACCTGTGCTTTGACCATGTCTCCTTCCGCTATACCAAGCATGCCGAGCTGGCCCTTGATGATGTAAGTTTTGCCGTAAACGCCGGGGAGCGCATCGCTTTGGTGGGGCCGTCCGGCGCGGGCAAAAGCACCTTTGTCAATCTGATACCGCGTTTTTACGACCCCCAGGGCGGAGAAATCCGCCTCAACGGCCGCAACCTCCGGGAGTATTCCCTGTCTTCCCTGCGCGAAGCCGTGGCCCTGGTGTCTCAGGAAACTTTCCTGTTCAACGCCAGCATTGCCCAGAACATCGCTTACGGGGTTAAGGATTATGATTTGGAGGCCGTGCGGGAAGCCGCCCGAAAAGCCTATGCCCATGATTTTATCATGGCCATGCCTGACGGTTACGACAGCCTGGCCGGCGAGCGCGGGGTCAAGATGTCCGGCGGGCAGAAGCAGCGCCTGGCCATTGCCCGGGCCATCTATAAAGACGTGCCCCTGCTCATCCTGGATGAAGCCACCAGCGCTCTGGATTCCGAGTCGGAACGCATTGTCCAGCTGGCTCTGGAAAATCTGATGTGCGACCGCACCAGCATAGTTATTGCGCACCGCTTATCCACAGTGCTTAACGCGGACCGCATTCTGGTCATGGACCAGGGGCGCATTGTGGCCGCAGGCAGTCATGATCAACTTTTGAACGACAATGCGCTGTACCAGAAGCTGTATAACCTGCAGTTCAATGCGGATACGCCCGAGGAGGACCGAGGCCATGCCTGATGTTCATCGTTCGGAAGAGCCGGCGCGCAAGCTTAAGCCCAACCGTCCCGATTCGCGGGCCAAATATTTTTTTGTCTGGCTGGCGGGCTGGGCCATTGCCCTCACTTACCGTCTGTGGTGCTCAACCCTGCGTTATGAGCAGATCGGCCGCAATCTGGCGGAGGATCTTTACGCCAAAGGGCAGCCGTTTATTCTGGCTTTGTGGCACAATGAACTGATTGTGCCCACTTATTGCCGGGGCAAGTGGCGGGCCGGGGCCATCATCAGCCAGAGCCGCGACGGCGAAATCCTGACCCAGATCATGTACCGCCTGAACTTCCGGAGCATCCGCGGTTCCAGTTCGCGCGGCGGGGTGCGGGCTCTGATCAGCGCTAAAAAAGCCATGCTTTACCATCGCGAGGTGGTGTGCATCACGGTGGACGGCCCGCGCGGCCCGCGCCCCAAGGTCAAGGACGGAGCCATTTTTCTGGCCCAGATGACCGGCGTGCCCATCATTCCCATGCGCGCGTATATCCCCAGGGCCAAAGTTTTCCGCAAGGCCTGGGACCACTTCCGTTTGCCCCTGCCTTTTTCGCGGGTTTGCGTGCTCTTTGGCGAAGCTTACACCATCCCGCCCGGCGACCTTGATGAAGAGGGCATGGCCAGAGAGCGGGCCAGGCTGGAGGACAAGCTGGCGGAATTGTTGCCCGGCAACCGTTTGCCCGAGCCTGAAACTTGGTCCGAATTAATTCCCGGCGCCGCTTTGAGCCGGGGCGCGGCCGGCGACAAGCCCCCGCTGGAGCCGGGGCAACCCTGGCTGGCCATGGCGCTTA
>JAVBRZ010000042.1:0-6107 GCA_031547425.1 Desulfovibrionaceae bacterium | reverse complement strand
CAAAAGGCTGGCGGGCGAACAGGGCCATGTTGGCGATTTCGGCCGTGTAGCTGGACACCGCCGAAAGCTGAACCAGCTTTTCCTTGGGCAGGCAATGATAACGGCCGCCGGATTTCAAACTTAAAAGTGGAATAATCGACGTCAGGTTGGTGTTGCCGCAACGCTCGCCCACGCCGTTAATGGTGCCCTGCACCTGGGTAGCCCCGGCTGCAACCGCGGCCAGACTGTTGGCCACGGCCAGTTCGCAGTCATTATGCGCATGAATGCCGAAAACAGCTTCCGGTACGGCTTTTCGCGCCGCTTTAACCATGTCGTAAACTTCCGAAGCCAGAGAGCCGCCATTGGTGTCGCACAGGATCAGGGCCTCGGCGCCGGCTGCAAAGGCTGTGCGCAGCAAAGTCAGGGAGTACTCCGGATGAGCTTTATAGCCGTCGAAAAAATGCTCGGCGTCAAAGAAAACCGTAAGCCCGTTCTTGCGCAGAAAAGCGATAGACCCGGCGATGATCTCCAAATTGCGCTCCGGGCTCACCCGCAAGGCGATTTCGATGTGCTCCTGCCAGGATTTGCCGAAGATGGCCGCATATTTTGCGCCGCAGGCCGCTATGGCCGCCAGGTTGGGATCATTCTCCGGGCAGTGGTCCGGGTGATGCGTGGAACCAAAAGCCACAATCCTCGCCTGCTTGAGCTCGTAATTGACGATTTCCTTAAAAAAGGCGTCATCCACCGGATTTGAGCCCGGCCAGCCGCCTTCAATGAACGGTATGCCGAACTCATCCAGTTTAAGCGCGATTTTTATTTTATCATCAGCGGTGAAGTAGACGTCCTCGGCTTGAGAACCATCCCGCAATGTGGTGTCATATATAGTGATCTTGCTCATAACCGCCCTCCGTCACTTGCGAAGCGCCCGACAAAAATTTATGCCGGGCGCCGCGCAAGCCGGGCTATTCCTTACCTAAGTCAAAAGTGTCGTGGAGCACGCGCACGGCCAGCTCCGTATATTTTTCGTCTATCAGGCAGGTGACTTTGATCTCCGAAGTGGAAATCATCAGAATGTTGATATTTTCATTCTTCAGGGCTTCAAAAATCCGGGCGGCCACGCCGGAGTGGCTGCGCATACCCACGCCCACCACCGAAACCTTGGCCACGTGGGAGTCGGACATCACATCTTCCGCGCCCAAAGTGGGCATAATTTTACGCACCACTTCAATGGTCCGCTTCAAATCCTTCTGGGGCACGGTAAAGGTCATGTCTGTACGGCCGTCAATGGACATGTTCTGGATAATCATATCCACGACCACATCGGCCTCGGACAAGGCGCCAAACAAGGCGGCGGCCACGCCGGGCCGGTCCTCCACCTGACGAATGGTGACGCGGGCCTGGTTTTTATCAAAAGCAATGCCGGAAACGAGCACTGATTCCATGCTTTCATCCTCCTGAATTACAAGGGTGCCGGGGTTGTTGGAGAAGGTGGAGCGCACACGCAAGGGCACGTTGTATTTCTGGGCAAACTCCACAGACCTGATCTGGAGCACCTTGGCCCCCATGCTGGAAAGCTCCAGCATTTCCTCATAGCTGATTTTATCCAGTTTGCGGGCTGAAGAGCAAAGATTGGGGTCAGTGGTGAACACCCCGTCCACGTCAGTGTAAATATCGCACTCAGCCGAGCCTAACGCGGCGGCCAGAGCCACCGCCGAGGTGTCCGATCCGCCGCGGCCCAAAGTGGTGATGCGGCCCTCATGGGTGACGCCCTGAAAACCGGCCACCACCAAGACATCATGAAAAGCAAGCAGTTCCCGCAACTTGTTGCCGTCGATTTTGAGAATCCGGGCATTGCCGTGCACTGCGTCCGTATGCAAAGGAATCTGCGAAGCCAGAAGCGATCTGGCTTTGATGCCGTGATCGTTGAGCAGGATGGAAAACAGGCTGATGGATACCTGCTCGCCCGTGGTTATCAGCGTGTCCACTTCAGCCGGATTGGGATTTTCCGACCATTCATTCGCCAGGCCCAGCAGCCGGTTGGTTTCGCCGGCCATGGCCGAAAGCACCACAATTACCTTGTAGCCTTCGTTAAGGCCGGATTTAACCTTGCCCATGACTTCCTTCATGCGGTCAAGGCCGGCCACGGAGCTGCCTCCGAATTTCTGAACCAGAATACGCATATTAATCCTTTCGTTTCCTTAGACTTAACTCTTTAGAGCATTTTAGCTTTGAAAGATTACGCCATCCGCAACATTTTAAAATATAAAAAACATAGCCTTTAGCATACACGCTCAGGCCGAAACGGCCTGAATGAAAAGCACGCTGCGCCGCCCGCTTGCGGGCGTCTGCCGGCGCATTAGCCAGGGCATTTTAACCTCTTCAAAGTTAAAGTGCCCTGATTCGTTTACGCCCGCATCTTCCAAAAGATCACAAAGCGACAAGCTCGAACAGAGTTCTCCCTGTTCCGCTGCAACCGAAAACCGCTTCGCGTTTGCCTTTATCGGCATGCCAGTACATTTCAATCCGGTCAACAGGGAAAACACGACCCGGCAAATATTCCGCCCACTCTATCAAAATAAGTCCTGTAACCGCATCCAGGCTCTCTTCCAGCATTTCATCGCCGGAGCCGGGCGGCAGGCGGTATAAATCAAAATGCTGCACCTCTGGTGTTGTAGGGTAAACATTGCACAGTGTAAAGCTCGGGCTGGCCACTTCCGCATTTTCTCCGCCCGGCAAAGCTTCCACCAGAAACCGGATGAAGGTGGTCTTGCCCGCGCCAAGATCGCCCATGAGCAGCAGCACCGGCAGGGGCGCATCCGGGTAAAGGCGTTGATAATCAGCCACAGCTGTGGCCAGAGCGCGGGCAAGAGCGCTGGTTTGCTCAAGGCCGTCCAGGCGGAAAGTCTGTTTATTAAGGGCAGTCATAATTCAGAGCGCAAAATCAAGAAGGGTTAAGAGTGGTCGCCGGCAGCCAGTGGCCGGGGAGCCGCCCGGCAAGAGAACGGGCGCGGGGAATGGTTCCGGCGATGTCCGAAGCCAAGTTGCCGCGCTCCGGCGCCGCCTCGCGCAGCATATGCCCGCACAAGCCGTGCACGTAAGCGCCGGCGCAAGCCGCGACCAGAATGCCGGCGCCCCGGGCCAGGTAAGCCGCGATCAAACCGGACAGCACGTCGCCCGATCCGCCCACGGCCAGATTGGGTTCAATAAACGGCAGAAAATAACAGCCCTGGCCGCGCCCGATCAGCGTGCCCGCGCCTTTCAGCAGCACCGTGCCGGGCAAAAGCCCCATAAGCCCGTCCAGAGCCGCCCGGCGGTCCGCCTCCACATCGGCCGCACTGGTTTTAAGCAGCCGCGCGGCTTCGCCAGGGTGGGGGGTAAATACGGAAGCCGCAGGCAGCACGGCCAGCAGTTCCCGAGTATCGGCCAGAATGGTCAGCGCGTCGGCGTCCAGCAGCAAAGGCGGCAACTTTTTCACCTCGCCGCACAAAGCCAGCAACGCGGCCAGAAAAGCGTACGCCCCGGCGGACAGGCCCAGGCCGGGGCCGATAATAATGGCATCATTGCCGGCCAGTTGAGGCGCCAGTTCCCTGGCCATGGCTTCCCGCCAGTCTTCAGGCGCGACAGGCAGTCCTTTGCCCAGGGGCAGAGTCATGATGTCGGGGCAGCCATATTTGACCTGGGCGTTCAACCCGGCCGGGCAGGCGATGCGCACAAGCCCCGCCCCGCCGCGCAAAGCCCCGAGAGCGCTTAAATGCGGCGCGCCGGTGAGCCCGGCGGAACCGCCGACAACCAGCACCTTGCCCGCCCTGCCCTTGTGGTCCGTTTCATAAGGCCCGCGCCCGGCCAGCGCGCAGCCGGGCAAAAGCACGCGCCCGGCCGGAGGATATTTGGCCTGCACCTCAAGCGGAATGCCCACCGGGTGGACCAGAAGGCGGCCCACCCAGGGCAGTGCGGCCGGCAACAGCAGCCCCGGCTTGGGCGCTTCAAAAGTGACGGTGATATCAGCGGCCACCGCCAGCGGCGCGGACACGTTTTCACTGGCGGAGAGGCCGGAGGGAATATCCAGGGCCAGCACCAGAGGCGCGGGGCGTGAAGGGTCCAAAGGCCGCGCGGCGAGGCGCCAGGCTTTGCAGGGCAGGCCGCCTGGCGCTTCACCTGAAAGCGATGCGGCCGGGGGCGCAACGCTCCCCTCCCCGGCAAAGGAGATTTTTAAAGACAGCGCATTAATGCGCCTGATCAGCGCCGCCAATTCGGGCCGTAACGGCGGCGTGAAGCCCGTGCCCAAAAGGCCGTCCACAATAATGTCCGGTTGCTCCCAACCGGGCGGCAGAGGCGCATCAGAGGCGGAAAGCCGGAACGCGGTCACGCCGCAGGCCAAGGCGTCACGCAGATGCGTTTCAGCGGCGTCTTGCGTCGCGGCAAAACTCTCGGGCAGGGGGTGCAGGTGGCAAAGCAGCGCTTCAGCTCCTTCGCGCAGGGCCAGGCGGGCCAGCACCGCCGCGTCGCCGCCGTTGTTGCCTTTGCCCATGAACAGGAGAATTTTGACGCCCTGCAACACCGGCCTGTCCGGCAACGAGGCGCCCGCCTCATCCGCAACAACCGCGCCCTCAAGGCGGCCCCGCCGCTCCGCCCAGGCGGTTTTCAGAGCGCGCAACGCCCCTGCTCCGGCGTTGGCCATCAGCCTTACGGCTGAAACATTGCCTTCCAGCACGGCGGCCTCGTCCCAACGCGCCATCTCCGTTGCATCGGGCAGCGGCGCGCAGCAGGGCCTACACTCAGGAACAGGGCTCATGATCCCACCCGCTCAAGAATGACCACGGCCATGGCGCTGTGCCGGTCGTGGGAAATGGACACATGGATCGTATCGCCGCCCAATTTGTGAAAACGTTCCAGGGCCACGCCGCTTAAGATGGCTGAGGGCTCGCCGTCCACGCCTTTGCGGATCAGAATATCGGACAACCAGATGCCCTGGGAAAAACCCGTGCCCAGGGCCTTGACCAGCGCTTCTTTGGCCGCGAAGCGCCCGGCCAAAAATGTGGGGTGCGGGATTTCCCGCCACTGCTCAAGCTCTTCCGGGTGCAGAATATGCCCGGCAAAACGCTCGCCAAAGCGTTCGGCGAGTCTCTCAATGCGCGCCATATCCACAATGTCAGTGCCCAGACCGATGATCATAGCCCACCGCCGCTGCTGAAAAAAGTTAAACGCACGCGCACGCGCGCCGCAAGCCCGGCGCCTTGCGGCAGGCGACCGGTCCTTGCGTTGTTTGAACATAACCGCTTTGCCGGCAAATAACAAAAAAAATCTCAACGCGGCCGCGCGGCCGCTGGCGCGGTTTTTACGCGACGCCGCCTCGGCCATGGTTGACGTCCGGCTTGATTATGGTAGGTTTTACGAGTCCGCCCGCGCCGGCAAGGCCGGACGGCCTGAAAATACGCCTGGGCAAAAAACTTTAATTAAGGACACTTTCATATGTATATCTGCACCATCGGTTCCGGGTATGTGGGGCTCGTTTCCGCGGCCTGTTTCGCGGAAATGGGCAACAAAGTCACTTGTGTGGACGTCAACCCGGAAGTGGTGAACAAACTGAATGCCGGACAAGTCCACATTTACGAGCCAGGCCTTGAGGAACTGGTCATCCGCAACCACCAGGACGGCCGCCTCAGCTTCACCACCAATCTGGCTGAAGGCATGCGCGACGCGGACTTTATCTTCATCACCGTGGGCACGCCCTCACGAGACGACGGCTCCTGCGATTTAAGCTATGTGGAGGAAGTGGCCCGCTCCATTGGCCGGCACTTGCAAACATCGGTCATTGTGGTGGACAAATCCACCGTGCCCGTGGGCACGGCCGATATGGTGCGCGGCCTTATCAGCGAAGAGTTGCAAAAACGCGGGGAAGACATCGCTTTTGAAGTGGTGTCCAACCCGGAATTTCTTAAGGAAGGCGATGCGGTCAGCGATTTCATGAAGCCGGACCGGGTGATTGTGGGCACCGATTCACTTAAGGCCGCGGAAATGATGCATGAATTATACGCGCCTTTTGCCCGCAGCCGGGAAAAAATGCTGATCTTAAGCGTGCGCAGTGCGGAAATGGCCAAATATGCCGCCAACTGCATGCTGGCCGCCAA
>JAVBRZ010000018.1:0-4177 GCA_031547425.1 Desulfovibrionaceae bacterium | reverse complement strand
CAAGCTGATGAGCCGCGAATACACGCGGGCGCCCCTGTTCCGGCGGGTGCTGCAGTCCATTTGCTGGCAGGTGTCCAGCGGTGAGGAGATTTTCGTGGTGGGCGTAATCCAACAGGACGGCACCGTTAAGGGCGGCACCGGCTGGGGCGCGGAATTCGCCAAAATTTGCAACAAGCCTTTGTTTGCCTTTGACCAGGAGCGCAACGGCTGGTTTTCCTGGATGGAAAGCGAGTGGGTGGAAGCCGGCAAACCCCAGATTACGGCCCGGCATTTTACCGGCACCGGCACCCGCTTCATGAGTGAAGCTGGCAAAAACGCCATCAGCGAGCTGTTTGCCCGCAGCTTCAACAAATAAACGGAGCTTTTTGACGCATTCCAGATCGAACGGGCCGGGGCGGGCGGCCTTGGCGCGCTATTGAACTTTGCGCCGCGATAATTTAACATTCCTGTACCACTTAAAACTTTGGGTTTTAAGTGGTACATTTTTTGGATCACCATATATTTTTCAGGCGCCCGCCATGGCCACATCAAATTCCTCTCTGTCCAAACCCTCTCCCCGCGCCTCGGAACACGGACTTATCTCCACAGCTTTCGCCTTTTCGCTTTGGGGTCTGCTGCCCATATACTGGAAACTGCTGGATACAGTGCCGGCCTTTCAAATTTTAAGCCACAGGACCATCTGGTCGCTGCTCTTTCTGCTCATCCTGCTGCTGGCCCTGGGCCGCATGGGCGAAGTGCGCCAGGCCCTGCGCTCCAGGCGCAACCGCTGGTGCCTGGCGGGCGGCTCTTTAATGCTGGCCGCTAACTGGGGCATCTACATCTGGGCTGTAACCAACGAGCATATCATTGAGGCCAGCCTCGGCTATTACATCACTCCCCTGGTCAATGTGGTGCTTGGCTGTCTGGTGTTCAAGGACCGCCTCAACCGGCCGCAACTGGCGGCCATCGGCCTGGCTGTGCTCGGCGTGGCGATTATGGTGGTGCGCTACGCGCATTTCCCCTGGCTGGCCCTGTCCATTGCCCTGTCCTTTGGTTTGTACGGCATGATCCGCAAGCTGGCCGATGTGGAGTCCATGCCCGGCCTATTTTTGGAAACCATTATTTTAAGCCCGTTTATGATCGCTTTTCTGCTGTGGCAGGAAAACTCGGGCCTGGGCGCATTTTTGCACAACGGCCCGGCCGTTGACGGCCTGTTGCTGCTCTCCGGGGTGGCCACGTCCGTGCCCCTTTTGCTGTTCGCCCACGGCGCCAGGCGCATTTCGTTCATTACCGTGGGCCTCTTGCAATACATCACGCCCACCATGACTTTTCTTCTGGGCTGCCTGGTTTACGGCGAAATATTCAGGCCTTCGCATGTGCTGGGCTTTACCTGCATCTGGCTGGCTCTGGCCCTGTATACCTTTGACGGGCTGCGGCGCTACAGACGCGGAGCGCAAAGCGACAAGCCGGAAAATTGAAACTGCCCGGCAATAAGCCTTGAAGCGAAGAATTGAGGCCCGATCCGGGGCAATGAGAAAAAATGCGGCCAATGCGAAATAGGCCGCCACGAAGAGAACCTTCGTTCACTGACGTTTTCCCCTGACCCAAAAACCAGCTTTTGCGGCCAGGGACGATTCCGGTTAGATTTTTAACCACTTGGGAGCAAAGCAATGAATCTGAGCATTATCGCGCATCGCGGAGCCAAGGGCATGGCCCCGGAAAACACCCTGGCCTCGGCCCGCCTGGCCCACGCCCAAGGCGCGGACATGTGGGAGCTGGACGTGGGGCTTTCCCGCGACAACGTGCCCATGGTTCTGCATGACGAAAGCCTGACGCGCACCAGCAATGTGGCGATTATCCCGGCTTTTGTGCACCGCCACCCCTGGCTGCTGGAGCAGTTCAGCCTGGACGAACTGCGCGGCCTGGACGCCGGGTCATGGTTCAAGCCTGAATTCAAAGGCGAGGGCCTGCCCACCCTGGAAGAAGCCCTTGAGCTGTCCGCGCGCCTGAATTTTCCGGTCAATATCGAACTCAAGGATTACGGCTGCTCGCAGGCGGCCCTGCACTCCGTGGTGGATCAGACCATAGGGCTGATCGCCCGCCTGGATATGGCCGAACTGGTGCTCATTTCCTCTTTTTCCCAAAATTGCCTGCGCCTGGTCAAAGCCGGCTCGGCGCACCTTAAATTGGCCGTGCTGGCGGAAACCGGCGATATGACCGACCTTTTGGAGGCCTGCCACGCGCTTGGCGCTGTGGCCGCGCACCCGGACAGCGTCCTGGTTACGCCCGAAGGCCTGGCAGCTTTGCGCGAGGCGGGCTTGCAGGTCAATGTCTGGACCGTGAATGATGCGGCTGAGGCCAGGCGTCTGGCCGAGGCCGGAGCCACAGGCCTGATTACCGATTACCCCCTGCAATGCCGGCAGTGGCTTGGCGCTGGCCGGGCATAAACGCGCATTGACTTGCAGCGGCCGTCATTTTATCAAGAATACAGTTGCCGGATTCTGGTTGCCGGACTTTCACCAAGCACACCGTAAATTAATCTGCCATGACGACCGGAGCGTTTTTTTCATTGCCCCTGCCGTTGCGGTAAAAGGAGGAGATTTATGGACACACTGTTGGCCATTCAAACCCGGCGTTCAGTGAGAAAGTATCTCGAGCGGGCCATTGACGAAGAAAAACTGGATACTATCCTGCGGGCGGCCATGGCCGCGCCCACGGCCGGCAATTCCCAGTCCTGGCGATTTGTGGTTGTGGATGATAAAAAGCTGCTGGCCTCCATCGCTTCCTTGAGCCCTTATGCCGCCATGGCCGCGTCCGCGCCCATGGCCATTCTGCTCTGCGCTGACCAGAAAGCCGAAAAATATCCCGGCTTCTGGGTGCAGGATTGCGCAGCGGCCATGCAGAATATGCTCCTGGCCGCCCACGTCCAGGGGCTCGGCGCGGTGTGGTGCGGCATTCACCCCGATGCCGAACGGGAAAAAGCCTTTGCGCGGGCTTTTGAACTGCCCACCCATTTTAACGCTTTCGGCGTCATGGTCCTGGGCTGGCCGGCGGATGTTCCGCAGCCCGTGGACCGTTTTGATTGGGGGAAAGTTTATCATAACAAATACAAGTAAGCATCCGGCGCGGGCGGCATAAAGTCCATTCCCGCAATCTTGCAGCCTTTAACGCTTGAAAAGGCGCTTGTCGCTGTTGTCCGCATCCGTGAGGCTCGAAGGCTCGCCCGGCGGCTGTGTTGCGCTTCGCCCAGCACCACTGCGGGCAGCCGAGAAAGCAAGCTGGCCCGCGGCGTGTGCGCGTCTTTCCGATGGACGGTAATGCGTTTGACTGCATACCGCCAGGGCGTTTACCAAATATATTATTTTCAAAAGTAGAATGCTCCAAGCCATATAAGCCGAGGTCATCATGAAAATTATCGCCTTTAACTCCAGCCCGCGCCGCAACGGAAACACCCAGTTGCTGCTCAATGCCGTGGCCGGCGAATTACAAAAAAAAAACATTGAAGTGGAACATATCCGCATCGGCGGCACGCTGCTGCGCGGCTGCGCGGCTTGCGGCGGCTGTTCGCGGAACAAGGGCCGCTGTGTATTTGAAGATGATCCCATGAACGACTGGATAGCCAAGATGGCCGCGGCTGATGGCGTTCTTCTGGGCTCGCCCACTTATTTCGCCACAGTGAATACGGAGATGAAGGCCCTGATTGATCGCGCCGGTTACGTGCTCAAGCGCACCGGGGATTTGCGGCTCAAGGTGGGCGCCCCGGTGGTGGCGGTGCGGCGCGGCGGGGCCATGCAAACCTACAATACGCTCCTGGCTTTTTTCGGCATCAATGAAATGATCGTGCCCGGCTCCATCTACTGGAACATGGGTTACGGGCTCATGCCCGGCGATGTGCTAGGCGATGACGAGGGCATGGAGACCATGCGGCAGTTGGGCCGGAACATGGCTTTTGTGCTCAAAAAAGTGCGCGGCTGAACGCGGCTTTGGCGTGAACGCGCCGCCCGCTTGCGCGCGCCGCTGCGTTGCCCTGCGCGCCAGAAGGAACGCGGCCGGTTATTTTAGAGCATTTTAACTTTGAAATATTACACCATCTGCAGCATTTAAAAGACAAAAAAATATAGCCTTTTATCATACACGTTCAGGCCGAAGCGGCCTGAACCAAAGACACGCTGCGCTGTTCGCTTGCGGGCGTCTGCCG
>JAVBRZ010000035.1:0-7639 GCA_031547425.1 Desulfovibrionaceae bacterium | reverse complement strand
GACCAATGGAGCGGCCAGGCCTTCCTCGGCCAGGGTTTTCACCTGCAAGGGCAAGCTGTGGCGGGTGCAAAAAGACTCGACCACGCTGCGGGCCGCTTCGGAAGATTTGGGAATGGACAAGTCCACGTGCAGACCGGTGACGTTGTAGCCCTGCTCGGACAATTCCAGCATCAGGGCCAGGGAATCCTTGCCCCCGGACACGGCCACCAGGATGCGGTCCTCGCGGGTGAACAGCTTTTCCTTGGCAATGGCCCGTTCCACCTGCCGGGAAAAAAACTCCAGGAAACAGTCCCGACAAAAACCCGCATGGTGGCTGGGCAGGGCCACCACGGCCAATTCTTTGCAACGCTTACATTTCATACTTGCGCACTCACCCTGAAGAAACCACCGAGCGTACGGTGATCACGTCACCGGGCAGAATTTCCCGATCACGGGTCAGCAGACCGCCCTCGCGGATAATCAGCGCGGAACAAGGCTTGAGCCCCAGGCGGTTCATGAGTTGCCACACGGTCTTGGGGCGGGGCAGCTCAAGGCTTTTGCCCTGCGGCTCCAGATGCACGGTGATGCGCCAGGAATTTTTCCGTTCGGCTTTCGAGGTGTCTTCCAACATATTCTTAATCCTTGCCATAAACAGGCGTCTTTGCCCGATTGCGGCAGAGATTATTAATTAGGCCAGAATCGCCCTAAAGGCAACACTTTGCAATGATTGAAAAAAAGAATGCCCAATAAGGGTTCAGGAGGGGAGAAGGTCCGAAAAGAGCGAGGACCCCCAAGGAGCACAGCCCCTTGAGGTTCCCCGCTCCTTTCGGATGTCTACGTTCCCGGCTACTGCGCGGCCAGGACGCGCAACTGGGCGAGGCTGTCTTCCAGGGAGCAGCCTTCTTCCACAGCCTGACGCAGGAAAGTGTTGATGGGGTCGTGCATGCTGATGGCCTTGTCCACTTCGGGGTTGGAGCCCTGCACATAAGCGCCGATATTGATCATGTCTTCCATGCGCCCGTAGGCGGCCATCATGGCCAGAATTTTACGGGCGTCGGCCATGTCTTCCTTGCTGGTGATGTCGGACTTCAAGCGGCTGATGGACTTAAGCACGTCAATGCACGGATAGTGGGCCCGGTTGGCCAGATCGCGCGTGAGCACCACGTGGCCGTCCAGGATGGAGCGCACGCTGTCGGCAATGGGTTCGTTAAAATCGTCGCCATCCACCAGCACGGTGTAAATGCCGGTGATAGTGCCTTTGGGGCTGCGCCCCGCCCGCTCCAGGAGTTTGGGCAACTGGGCGAAAACCGAAGGCGTGTAGCCTTTGCTGGTGGGCGGCTCCCCCACGGACAAGCCCACTTCGCGGGCGGCCATGGCAAAACGGGTCACGGAGTCCATCATCAGAAGCACGTCTTTGCCCTGGTCGCGGTAATATTCGGCCACAGCCGTGGCCGCGTAGGCGGCGCGCATGCGCACCAAGGGCGAGGCGTCGGACGTGGCGATGACCAGCACGGAGCGGGCCATGCCTTCGGGGCCAAGGTCTTTTTCCATGAACTCCACCACTTCGCGGCCGCGTTCGCCCACCAGGGCAATAACGTTGACGTCGGCCTTGGTGTAGCGGGCCATCATGCCCAGAAGCGTGGACTTGCCCACCCCGGAACCGGCCATAATGGCCACGCGCTGCCCTTTGCCCAAAGTAAGCAGGGCATTGACGGCGCGCACGCCCACGTCCAGGGGGTCAAAAATGCGGGGCCGGGACAGGGGATTGGGCGGAGGCGCGTAAATGGGCTGGCCGATTTCGCTGATGATTTGGTGATGGGTGTCGGATTCAGCGTCGAGGGGGGCGCCGAAAGCGTCAAAGGCGCGGCCCAGAAGATGCGGCCCCACCGGGAACACCGGGGGCAGGCTGGAGGCGCGGATCAGGCTGCCGGGCTGAATGCCGCGCAAATCATCATAAGGCATGAGCAGCAAATTGCCGTCCCGGAAGCCCACCACCTCGGCCGGGATGGGCTGCTCTTCGCCCTCAACCACAATGTGGCACAAAGAGCCCACCGGCGCGGTCAGGCCCCGGCCTTCAGCAATAAGCCCCACCACTTTGGTGACTTTGCCGAACACCTGGCAGGGGTCGGCGGCGGAAAGCAGGCGGGCGGCCGCGTCGGGTGGTAGGCTCATAAATTTAGGATTGACTTTGCTCTTTGTCGAGGGCGGCCTGGGCCGCTTCAAAAGGATCAAGCTCTGGCGGGACAGCCGCTTCCCCGGCCGGATCTCCCGGCGCGAACTCCTCAGCCGCGAACTCTTCCTGCGTCGGGGCCAGTTCAGGCGCGCCCGGCTCCACAAGGACTTCAGGCAAAACCTGCTCCGCCAAAGCGGCTTCAGCGGGAACCATTTCCGCTGCAGCGGCTTGCGGCTCTTGCGCCGGCATCTCGTCAGGCGCAGTTTCCGCCACTCCGGAAACGGCTTGGGCCATCGGCTCCGCCTCAGCCGGGGCCGAGGTTTCCAAAGGCTCGGTTTGCAATGAAGCCGCAGGCTCAACAAAGTGAGCTTGCTCCAGGTCCGCGAGTTCAGGCGTGAACGCCGGCTCAGCGCCAAGGGGCGCTTCCGTTTCGTCCGCCGCGGCCGGGGCGTCTTCCGGAGCATCGCCCGGCAGGGTCAACTGGGCTAGAATATTTTCCACCAGGGCGCGCCGGACCGTCAAAGAATTGTCCACGCGGCTGTCGTCAGACTCGAGCACCAGGCTGCCCGGCTCAAGCGCAGCCTCGCCGCGCACTGTAAATGTCCGGTCATCGCCGCGGCCGGCCGCGTCCAGCATGTCGGCCACAGCGGGTTCATCCTCAGGATTGACTAAAATAACGATACGCTGCGCAGCCTCCATTTTGGCCGCCGCGCCGTCAAACAACCCGGCCAGCAGCGCGGCCCGTTCCGTGGACAGCTCGTGGTTCACGGCTGTCTCCACACACAGGCGCGCAAGGCTTGCCAGCTCTTTGCGCCAGTTGGCGGCAACACGTCCGGCATTATTTTCAATAGCGGCCAGCACGGCGTCCACAGAGGCGCCCATGCCCTGCCGGAACTCTTCCAGTTCAGCCTGAGCCTGGTCCAGGCCCGCTTCGTAGCCCTGGGCATGGGCCTGCTCACGCAAAATCCGGGCCTCGGCCTGGGCGGCCGCGATGATTTCTTTGGCTTTGGCCGTGGCTTTTTCCCGCACCCGGGCCAGATATTCGGCTTCAGTGTCCGCAGTCCAGGCCAGGGAAGGCCCACCGGCCTCCACCCGTTCCAGGGTGGTTTCCATGCTCGGCCCAGGGCCCATGAAAATGGTGCCCCAGTTGCTCTGGCGTTCACTAGACAAAGACATCTCCGCCTCCACGGCTTATGGCGATGCGGCCTTCGCCTTCCAGCTTGCGCACGGTTTTGACGATGTTCTGCTGTGCGGCTTCCACATCGGACAGCTTGGTGGGGCCCATGATTTCCAGGTCTTCCCGGATCATGGTGGCCGCGCGCTCGGACATGTTCTTGAAGAAATGTTCCTTAAGCTCGTCGGACGCGCCCTTGAGGGCCAGGGTCAGGTCGTCGTTGGAAATATCCTTGAGCAGTTCGCGCACCGCACGGTCGTCCAGGCCGCCCACATCCTCGAACACAAACATGAGATTGCGGATTTCTTCGGCCATCTGCGAGGATTCTTCCTCGATTTCCGCCAGCACTTCTTCTTCGGTAGCCCGGTCCACGGCATTGAGGATTTCGGCCACGGCCGGGACGCCGCCCACTTTTTTGCCTTCTTTGCCGCCCATGGCGATCAGTTGCGACTGCAGCACCTTGTCCACTTCTTCGATCATGTCCTCGGGCACGGCTTCCAGGTTGGCCAGGCGCATCAGCACTTCGGTGCGCACCCCGGCCGGCAGGTTGGTAAGCAACTGGGCCGCATGGTCCGCCGGCATGTGGCCCAGAATCAGGGCCAGGGTCTGGGGGTGTTCGTTGCGCAGAATCTGCGAAAGAATGCGCGGCGAAACATTGCCCAACTCGCGGAAAGGCGCGGCGCCCACTTCCAGGTTGAGTTCGTCAATAATATACTTGGCCGTGTCCCCGTCAAGGTTCTTCATCAGGAGGCGCTTCACGGCGTCTTCGCCGCCGGTGAGGATATCCTGCCCGCTGACCAGCGCGTAATGGAACTCGCGCAGCACCATTTCAATGGTCTCTTTGGGCACGGCGTCCATTTCCATGATCACTTTGGAAATCTGCGTGATCTCGGAGCGCTCCATGCGCTTGAAGGCTTCAGACGTGAACTTGTCACCCATTGCCAGTAAAAGAATGGCGCTTTTTTCCAGGCCGCTAAGCTGCTCTGCCAACGCTGGCTCCTTCGCTTTCTTTTATCCAGCCGCGCAAAATGCTGACGGCCTGTTCCATATTCTGTTCACAAAGCTGCATGGTATGCGCTTTGACATCCTCGATCTTTTTCATGGCGTCCAGGGCGTCCAGTTCCTCGTCAGCCTCGATGAGGGCCAGACGGTCTTCGCCGGCGGGCAGGCCTTCCAGGCCTTCGATCAGCTCACCCTGCACGCGGGGCCGGATCATGGCCAGCACGATGGGCCGCACGACCAGGAGCAGGAAGAGCAGCACCAGCACCGAGTTCAGAATGGGCTTGCCCAGGCGCGTGGCATAATCCATGATCAGATCGGACAACTGCGGCTCCAGAGCGAGATCGGGCCCGCCAAAGGAAATGCTGGACACTTCAATGGTGTCGCCGCGCGCCCGGTCAAAGCCCACGGCATTGGCCACCAACTGGTTGATGCGGGCCAGTTCCTCGTCGCTGCGCGGGGTGAACACCATCTCTCCGGTCTTTTCATCCTTTACATACGTGCCATCGACAATCACTGCAACTGATAAACGGCTGACATCGCCGACCGAAGCAATGATATTCTGTTCTTCTTTGTTGATTTCAAAGTTGTTGGTGCGGGTTTCCCGGGTGCTTTCCTGTTCGGACAAGCCTCCGCTCATGTTGTCGCCCCGGAAGTTGGCGTCCGGCACTCCGGAATCCAGAGTGGACTGGCCCTTGGTGCTCTCTTCGCTGCGTGATTCGGAACGCAGCACGGTTTTGTCCGGGTCGAACAATTCCTTGCGGATGGTCTTCTGGCTGAAGTCAAGGTCGGCGTTAACCCGGGCGATAACTTTGCCGGGGCCGATAATCGGGGCCAGCATATCCTCGATGCGGCGCTCCAGATCGCGCTGCACCGTGGTTTTGTGTTCCAGTTGGGTATTGCTCAGGCCCGCCACCGAACCTTCCTCGGGCGGATAATAAAGCACTTTGCCTGTGGAATCGCTGACGGAAATGTGGCTCTTGTCCAGGCCTTCCACGGCCATAACCAAAAGATTGACCACGGCCTGCACGTCTTTTTCATTTAGGCTGCGGCCTTCGACCAGCTTGAGCACCACCGAGGCCGAGGGAGGCATCTGTTCTTCAATAAACAGGCTATGCTGCGGCGTCACCAGGTGCACGCGGGCGGTTTCCACACCGGGAAATTCCGAAAGGGTCCGGGTCAGTTCGCCCTGCAGGGCGCGCTGGTAGTTGATCTTCTGCACAAAAGCGGTTTCGCCCACTTTAATGTTTTCAAAAATTTCAAAGCCCACGCCCTGCCCGGTAATGGAACCTTCCCCGGCCACCTTGAGGCGCAGATCGTACACTTTGTCCGCCGGCACCAGGATGGTCTGGCCGTTGTTTTCCAATTTATAAGGGGTCTTGTCCGCCTGCAGCCCGGTGACCACGCGGCTGGCGTCTTCCGGGCTCAAGTTGGCGTAAAGCACACGGTAGTCGGGCTGGTTCATCCAGACAATCAAGCCGACAAAAGCGACTATGGCCAGCAGGGCGAGGCCGAGCACAAAAGTGCGCTGCGTCAGGCTGGTGTGTTGCCAGAAGCTTTTAAACTTGTCCGTGATATTGGAAAACATTGGGGCCATAATATTCCTCCGCTGGGAAAGTCCGCGCCGGGCGCGTCAAAAAATCAGCATTGCGGTCATAATTGCGAAAAGCATTCCAAATTAGAACTGCAGGTGGCTGAGTTCCTTGTAAGCTTCCATAACCTTGTTGCGCACAGCCGAAGTCATGGACATGGCCAGCCCGGCTTTTTGCAGAGAAATCATCAGTTCGTGCACGTTCTGGGTTTCGCCGGAAGCGAAAGAGGTGATCATATTCTTCTTTTCCGCCTGCATTTCATTCACCTTGGTCAGCGACTCCTGCAGGGTGGAGGCAAAGGAATTTTCCGTGCGCTGCGGCTCGTTGACGCTGATGCCACCGCTCTTGGCGTTACGCTCCGCTTTCTGAAAATTGTTCAGGGCCTGGGTGTATGCTTTGAAACCGATGCTTTGAATAGCCATTGTCTCTCTCCCGGATAGGATGACTTAAAATCCGTGCCGTGGTCGTGAAGCGGTTCAGCTTTGCCGCATATTTCACGCCAACCGGCTAAAAATTAATTAACGGGCGATCTCCAGGGCCTTGTTGTACATGGCCTTGATGGTGTCTATGGAGGTGACGTTGGCTTCGTAGCCGCGCTGGGCGGTCATCATGCTGGCCATTTCCTCCACCACGTTGATGTCCGGATATTTGACCATGCCGTCGGCATCCGCATCGGGATGGCCGGGCTCATAAACCATTTTAAAGGGGCGCGTGTCCTGCACCACGTTCATAACCCGCACGCCGCGCAACTCCCGGTCCAGGGCGCTGCGCATCTGGGCGCTGAATGAATCGTCAACGGGCGTGGCTGCTATTTCCACGGACTTGCGACGATAGGGGCCGCCGGTTTCCGTGCGCGTGGTTTTCACGTTGGCCAGGTTCATGGAGATGATATTGATGCTCGTCCGCTCGGCCGTGAGGCCGGAAGCGCTGATATCAAGAGCTGTCATGAAGTCCATTATTTAGCTCCTTCCTGAATGATGGTTTTAATGCCTTCAAAACCGCTTTTAACAACCGCGGTCATGGTGTTGTACTGCAAGGTGGTTTTGGCCATGGCGGCCATTTCCTTGTCCAGATTGACCCGGTCTTCGCCGTGCACCACGCGGGGCTTGAAAGCCTTTTCCCATTCCGGGCCGAAACCCTCCGGGTCAAAGGCCGCGGGCATGTGCTGCTCATTGGTGCGGCTGAGTTTGCCCCTGGCGTCGGTGTTCAGGGCCGCCTGCAGCTGGTCTTCAAACTCCAGCTTCAGGGGCTTGTAGCCGGGGGTTTTGACGTTGGCCACGTTGCTCATGACGACATTTTGACGTTGCAGCTGCATGTCCATTACCCGGCCGACCAGGTTTAAATGGGGTTCAAACAAGCTTTTCATGCAGGTTCCTCCACTGGGTAGTAATAAATAGGTAATGTTTACCTCACACCGCCATACCGGCTGATGCTAATCCTGAACAAGGGCTAGCAATTTTTATGCCGTGCGGGTAATGCTTTGATTTCACTGCTTTTTTATCGGATATTTTTAAATGGAATATTTTTTTGACAACCCGTCGCCATCCTGACGCAAACTTTGGCACGCACTTTGCTAAAGAGTGAGCGTAGTGCAAAAAGTGCCGACCTCAGGGCGGCGGAAAAAATTAATTTTGCCTCAAGAACTTCTTGCTTAGGAGGGGAATATGGACAATCATCTGGATTACGAAATCAACAAGGAACTGGGCGAGTGCTACCTGTTCA
>JAVBRZ010000055.1:0-7600 GCA_031547425.1 Desulfovibrionaceae bacterium | reverse complement strand
CGATGACGGCGGTTTCTTTTTTCTTGGGCTCTTCGGGTTCGCCGAAGATGAGCAGGATGGGGCTGGACACGAAGATGGAGGAGTAGGTGCCCACCACAATGCCCACCAGCAGGGTTAAGGCGAAGTTGTGGATGATGTTGCCGCCCAGGAAGAACAGGGCCACAACCACAATGGCGGTGGTGCCTGAAGTCAGGATGGTGCGGCTTAAGGTCTGGTTGATGCTGCGGTTGATGGTTTCCGTGAAGGTGGGGTATTTTTTGGCCCGCAGGTTTTCGCGGATACGGTCAAAGACAATGATGGTGTCGTTGAGCGAATAGCCGATGATGGTCAGAATGGCGGCGATAATGATCAGGTCTATTTCAATATTCAGAAGCGAGAGCACGCCCACAGTGACGGCAATGTCGTGGATGAGGCCGACTACGGCGCCCAGGGCGTAAACCAGTTTGAGCTTGATGCACACCACACAGGTAATGGCCGTGGCCGCAAGCACGAGCCAGCCGCGCGGCACGCCCACCTGTCCGAGCAGGTAAAGGCCGCCGGCCAGAACCACGGCCATGATGCCGGCCACCACCCAGCGGTGTTCAAAGCGGCCGGAAATATAAATGGCGATGAGCAGCGAAGCGTAAAATAAAGCTTCAATGGCCTGGGAGCGCAGGTCCGCCCCGACTTTGGGCCCCACCACCTCCATGCGCTGGATTTCGGCTTTGGCCTGGGGCAGGTTTTCAGCCAGGGCCTTGCGCAGGCTTTCGCGCAAAGATTCCGTGTTCTGAGTTTCCGACAGGCGGATCAGGTATTCGCTGTCCGCATCCGAGCCGACCTGCTGGATGGACAGGCCCGGCAGATCGACGCCGGCCAGGGCCTTTTTGGTTTCTTCATCAGAGACCGGTTTGTCGAACTTCACCTGGACCACTGCGCCGCCGGCAAAGTCAATACCGTAGGTGGGGCCGCCTTTAATGAGCAGCGAGGCCACCCCGGCTAAAATGACTACGATGGACAAGACGTAGAAAATCCTACGCATGCCGATGAAATCAATCTTGGGTTCCGCTGTAATAAAAGTAAGGGACATAAACGGGCTCCATTACACGCTTAAAGAGTGGCGCTGCTTGATGCTGGTCCAAATGTCAAACAGGATGTGGGACACAAACACGGCCGTGAACAGGGAGGCCAGAATGCCTAAGCCCAGGGTCACGGCAAAGCCGCGCACGGGTCCGGTGCCGAATTGGTACAGGACGATGGAGGCCATGATGGTGGTCACGTGGGAGTCGATAATGGTCAGCGTGGCCCGGCTGTAGCCTTCCTCGATGGCCGCGCGCACGGTCAGGCCCCGCCTGAGTTCTTCGCGGATGCGTTCGTTGATGAGCACGTTGGCGTCCACGGCCATGCCGATGGTCAGGATAATGCCCGCGATGCCCGGCAGGGTCAGGGTGGCGCCAAAGCAGGCCAGGCCGGCGGTAATCAGCAGCACGTTGAGGATGAGCACCGAGTCGGCGATGAGGCCGGAGAAGCCGTAATAAACAAACATGAACAGGACCACCAGGGCGCCGCCCACCAGACAGGAGAGAATGCCCTTGTGGATGGATTCATTGCCCAGGGAAGGGCCGACGCTGCGTTCTTCCAGCACGGTGACTTTGGCGGGCAGGGAGCCAGAACGCAACACCTGGGCGAGGTCCGCGGCTTCTTCCGGGGTAAAGCGGCCGGTAATGCTGCAGCGGTTGTCCGCGCCCACGGGCTCGTTGATTCTTGGCGCGGAATATACTTTGCCGTCCAGAACAATGGCCAGCAGGCGGCCGGTATTTTCACTGGTCACGCGCAGAAGAGCCTCTCCGCCCTGGGGGGCGAAGGTCAGAGACACATAGGGGGAGTTGTTCTGGTCATAAACCACGCGGGCGTCCTTGATATATTCGCCGGTAAGAGCCACATCGCGGTCCACGAGCACCCGGGCGCCCGCCGCCGCGCCGCGTCCCACGTCCGGCAGCCACATGCCCTCGGCTTCATTGCCGTCCTGGCGCACAAGATGAAACTCCAGGTGCGCGGTCTGGGAGATGATTTCAAGCGCGCGTGCCGGGTCGCTCATGCCGGGCAACTGCACCTGAATGCGGTTGTCCAGGGGCTGTACCCGGATTTCCGGCTCGGCCACGCCGAACTGGTCAATGCGGTTTTGAATGGTCAGCTTTACCTGGTCAAGAGTTTCTTCGCTAACCCTTTTAACTGTGGCGGCATTGTAGCTTACGGTGTAGCGCACCCGCTCGTTGTTTTCCCCCATGGGCACGGAAGATGCGGTTATAAATGCGGAGATGTCGTTAAGCAGCTTGTCCGCGTCATTTTTGCGGGCGCCGTCGGTAAGCACAAACTCCACATGATTGGGAGTGACCTTCTTGGGCGGGGAAAGGTAAATTCCCTGATCCTCGGCCCGGCTGCGCAAAGTTTGTATGGTTTGGGTCAGGTGGTTATCGATGGCTTCGTCCACGCCCACGCCAAGCGTCAGATAAATGCCGCCCATAAGGTCAAGGCCCAGGCTGACCTGCTCCTTGGGCAGCAATTGCCCCAGGGGCGATTCGCGCACCTGGGGTATGCTGGGCAGGGTGTAAACCACGGCAAACACGGTCACCAAGAGGGTTATGATAATTCTCCAACTTAAGCGCATAAGGCAGCCGCTCCTTACAGTTCAGGCGACAAAAAATAACAGGCTAAACATTATGGATGCGCGGCCCGTAACGGTTGAACAGGCCGCGCACAAATTATTTCGCAAACATAAAGCCGGACAGGCTATTTGCGGTCCTGGTCATCGCGGGGCGCATCGCCGTCCGCAACGGGCGGCTCCTTGCCCTCATCCGCGTTCTGGTCCACGCTGTTGTCAAAGCCCGCATCAAAGCTCTTGCCCTCAAATTCCTCTTTGGGCTCGGCGCCAGAAGCTTCAGCCTCGGCAGCGGCCGTTCCGGAAGATTTGCGTTCGCGGCGCGTGCGGCGTTCCTCTTTGGATACTTTGCCCTTGGGCATCAGGTTGCCCACGGATTGGCGGGCCACGGTGATCACTACTTTATTGCCCAGGTCCATGAGCACGGTGTCGTCGTTGACTTCCAGCAGGGTGCCGTAAATGCCGCCGGCGGTCATTACCCGGTCGCCGGGCTTGAGGGCCTTGAGCATGGCCTTGTGTTCCTGGTCACGCTTTTGCTGGGGGCGGATCATCAAAAAGTAGATGATGGCGAAAATCATGACAATGGGCAGGAGCGAAGCCATACCGCCCATGCCGTCGCCGCCGGCCTGACCGGCATTGCCCATGGCGTATGCAGTTTCTATCCAGAACATGTAACCTCCTAGTAGGTCGGAATGCCGCGCCTCAGGGGGCGGGCGGGTATTTTTTCATCAGAAACAGGGCGCGCGCGCCTTATGATTCCAAAAGGAATTACCTACCCTCAACGCGGTAAACATGCAAGCACAAAAGTGCGCTTTCCGCGGGCGGAGCCTTTTTTCGCCCGCATCCAGGCCGGAGTGGGTATGGGCTTTCGCTCGTTTCTTCGCCATCAGCATGGAGTTTCGTGCATGGCGCCTGCACTGGCGGCCGGTTCGCGCCAGAAAGCCCGCGCGTGGCGCTTTGCAAAAAAGCCGGGAATCTCTCTTTTGGCTTGAGGGGTGGGCAGTGGCATTATTCAAAAATATGATTAAATTTGAGTGTATGCACTTATTTATCGGCAAATTAGCTAAAAAATTAACAATTTGTTTAACTTCTTTTAGAGCATTTTAACTTTGAAATGTTACACCATATGCAGCATTTAAAAGACAAAAAACATAGCCTTTTATCATACACGTTCAGGCCGAAGCGGCCTGAACCAAAGACACGCTGCGCTGCTTGCTTGCGGGCGTCTGCCGGCGCATCCGCCAGAGCATTTTTCCTTAATATATAATTTAAATGTTAAAATGCTCTAAGCATGAGAAAAAAACCGCCTCTTCCAGGGAGCTCGGCGGGAGACCCTGAAGAGGCGGTTTGCTTGCAGAGCATGCGACGAATTGCGCCACGGCGCTCTGGAATTTTTTAAAAAGGCTCCGGGCGCGTTTTTAGGGGCTTGTCGCGTTTATAATATCGGCTGCTATTATATCCACGTACGTCCTTTCCCGGTCGGACGCGCACGTTTTGCGCGCCCGGAGCCTAATTTATTATCGCGTTTTAATTTTGGAATGCTGTCTGGCGCGGTATTTTCAAATACCCCAAAAGCATGGCCCTTTAGATCATTTTAACTTTGAAATGTTACATCATATGCAGCATTTAAAAGACAAAAAACACAGCCTTTTATCATACACGTTCAGGCCGAAGCGGCCTGAACCAAAGACACGCTGCGCTGCTCGCTTGCCGGCGCATCCGCCAGAGCATTTTTCCTTAATATATAATTTAAATGTTAAAATGCTCTAAAATGCCGCAGGCGGCGCAACATTTCAAAGTTGAAAGGCCCTGGCGGATTCCTTTCAGCCATAAGATTCCAGAGCGGGCCCGGCCTTTGGTTTTTCAGGCAAAACCCGCCGCGGTTCTGAAGATAAGCGAAATCAGAAGTGGATGGCAATAAATGGAGAAATTGTAGACATTAAAGTTGGCAAGGCTCCGGCGCGATCGGCCGGCCGGCCCGGCCGATCGCGTCAGAGCCGAAGCGGGCCATGCGTGAGGCGGTTTCAAAGTAGTGCTCGCGCACGTTTTTTTCCACCAGTTCCGGGTCGCCCTTGGCAATGGCGTTGTAAAGAGTACGGTGGCGGCGCAAAAAGTCTTCCGGCGCGTATACGGTTTTCCAGTGCCCGGCCAGGAGTTCCTCCAGCATGCGGCTGCATTTTTCTATGAATTCCGGCAGAAAAGCGTCTTTTACTTTAATCACGCAACTCTGGTGAAAATAGAGCTCCTCCGCCAGGAGTTGGGGAATGTCTCCGCTGCTTTCCGCGATTTGAGCCATGCGGGCCAAGCTGTCTTCCAGGCGTTTGAAGTCCGGCGGGTTGAACAAATGCAGGGTTGAGTGCAGGGCAAAGCCTTCCAGCGCGCCGCACAAGAGAATGCGGTCCATGATTTGCTGCGCGGTAAGCTCAATGACGTAAGCCCCGCGATTGGGCGCGAGGCGCAACAGGCCCTCGGCGGCCAGTTCCAGAAAGGCTTCGCGCACCGGCGCCCTGGAAACGCCCAGGGCCTGGGTCACGTAGACCTCCTTAATATGTTCGCCGGCCTTGAATTGCTGTTCTCTGATGTTCTGGCGCAAAAAATCCATAACTTTAAGTTTTAACTTCTGTGAGTCTTTGGTAACCATAATTAATTCCGCTATGAGTGGAACCCATTTCAACCCTTCTCCGAACGTGTCATGCCTGCCGCCCCGCCGGGGGCGGCAGGGGAAAGCGCGCGAGAAAAGGCAATCATTATAAAATTTTCGGGTTTCGGCCTTCGCGGGGCCAAGGCGGCCCCATGGCCGGAGCATCAGCCTTGCATCCGCGCCAAGTTCACCTCTTGCGGGTTGTTAATCCACCCGATAGTGGCAACCCACACTGTTTTTGTTGCGGCGGGCGGCTTCGGTGATGATGAACGCGGCGTGGCAGCCGTGCATGAGCTGGATGAGCGGTCGGGACAGGGGAGTGCTGCTGTAGAAATCGGTGATGCGGCGGGAGAGCTGGCGCAGTTCTTCAAAGGCGCGTTGCAGCCGCGCCGTGCTGCGGGTGATGCCCACATAATTCCACATGGTGTTGCGAATGGCGCTCCAGTCTTGGGAAATGAGGGTGGGGTCGTCGTTGTGGTCCTGGCCCGGGCTTTCCCAGTCCGGGATGGCGGTGTGCAGTTTTTTGGGGGCCAGGCTGCGTTTGCTTTTCAGGCGGCGGACAATGTCGCGAGCGCAGGAACTGCCCCAGAGCACGGCTTCCAGCAAGGAAACCGAGGCCAGGCGGTTGGCGCCATGCACGCCGGTACAGGCGCATTCGCCCACGGCATACAGGGCGGACAGCGAGGTGCGGCCGCTAAGGTCAGTAAGGATGCCGCCGCAGAAATAATGGGCTGCGGGCACCACCGGAATGGGGTTTTCCGCGGCATTGAGCTCGGCGTCCAGGCAATGGGCGTAAATGGTGGGGAAGCGTTCGGCAATGGGATGGCGTATATATGGCGCGGCATCCAGATAAACGCACTCATCGTCCAGCCGCAGCATTTCCTCCACAATGGAGCGGGCCACAATATCGCGCGGCGCAAGGTCTCCCCGACGGTCATACTTGACCATGAACGCTTCGCCCCGGCTGTTGATCAGCCTGGCCCCTTCGCCGCGCATGGCTTCGGTGATCAGAAAACGCGGCGCGTGGCGCTGGTAAAAGGCCGTGGGGTGGAACTGGACAAATTCCACATTTTCAATGCGCACTCCGGCGCGGTGCGCCATGGTCAGGCCCGAGCCCACGGCATTGGACGCGTTGGTGGTGTGCAGGTAAACCTGGCCGACACCGCCCGTGGCCAGCACGGTGAAATCGGCCAGCAGGGTTTCCACCTTGCCCAGGGTTTCGTTGAACACATAGGCCCCGGCGCAACGGTTGGGCAGCAGGTAGCGAAACTCCATGCTCTGGGAATGGTGGTGTGAAGTAATCAGGTCCACGGCCGTGCGCCCGTGCAGCAGGTTGATATTGGGGGCTTTATCAATGGCCGCCAGCAGGCTGGTCATGATGGCCCGGCCGGTGTAATCGGCGCAGTGCAAAATGCGGTGCGAGGAATGGCCGCCTTCCAGGGTCAGGTCCCATTCCTGGCTGGTGTGCGCGGCCGAACGGTTGAAAGGAATGTGCAGGCGGTCAATGAGAATATCCTGCACCGCGGCCGGCCCTTGCGCGCAGATATGGCGCACGGCCTGGGCGTAGTTGTAATCGGCGCCGGCCTCCAGAATATCCTTGGCCAGGGCTCCCGGCGAGTCGCCGTTAGCCCGGTAGACAATGCCTCCCTGGGCCAGGGAGGAGTTGCCGTTGTCCAGGGCCGAGCCGCTGTTGACCAGGGTGACGTCCACCCCGCTTTCCGCCAGCATGAGCGCGGCAATGCCGCCGGCAATGCCCGAGCCGATAACCAGCACCGTGGTGCGGCCGCGTGTTTGCGAGAGGTTGGTCATGTATACATATGCCTCCGGCGGCCAGAGGGGGTTGCCCCCTCTGGCCCCCCCTCCCGAAGGGGCAATGCCCCTTTCGAAACCCTAATTGATATATCGGGGGAGGGTTTCCAGATATGTGGATATTCCGGTTTGTTTAAGCGCAAACATCAAGCATGGTTTGCAGAGTCTTGCGGGCCAGAGCCGCTTCCTCCCGGTCCACCAGCACCGGCGTGGCCGCGCCGCCGGCAATATCTTGCAGTGTGCGCAACAGCTTGTTTTCCGTGGTTTTGCTCATGTCCGAGCAAATGCTTTCAAATAGCGGCAACACGGTTTTGCGTCCCGCATGGCGCTGGGCCAGGCGGTTAACCAGATGCCATTCCGTGCCCACGATCAGGGTGCTCCCGTCGGGCGCGGCATCCACCGCCTTGATCATGGCCGAGGTCGAGCCGATAAAATTAGCCAGGGCCACCACTTCCGGGCTGCACTCCGGGTGAACCAGCACCGTGCAGCCGGCGTGGGCACACCGTATTTCCCAA
>JAVBRZ010000158.1:0-16254 GCA_031547425.1 Desulfovibrionaceae bacterium | reverse complement strand
TGGCCGCTCCATTGGTCAAGAAATACCTGAACCGGCCCATCTGTTCGGCCTGCGGCAAGATCAAGCGCTATTTTTTCAACAAGGCCGCCCTGGACGGCGACTTTACCGTGCTGGCCACCGGGCACAACCTGGATGACGAGATCGCCCGCCTGTTCAGCAACGTGCTGCGTTGGGACGTGAGCTATCTTTCGGACCAGGGGCCCAAGCTCCCGGCTTGCAACGGGTTTGCCCGCAAGGTAAAACCGCTGTTTCGCCTCTCGGAATTTGAAACCGCCAATTACGCGTTTTTAAAAGGCATTGACTATCATACCGCGCCCTGCCCTTACAGCGGGGGCGCCAGCTTCACCTTCCACAAAACATTGTGGGAAGATCTGGAATATGAAATGCCGGGGCGTAAACTGGAGTTTTATCTGGGTTTCCTGGAGCGCGGCCGGCCCGTGTTCGCCCAAAAGGAAGCTGAAAGCGGAGATGCCGTCGCGCCTTGCGCACGCTGCCGCTACCCCACTTCCGGAGGCGTGTGCGGCGTGTGCCGCATCCGGGATATAGTGCGCGAACGCCTGGAGGAAGGGGACCTCCTCCCCCTTAACCCTTATTGATTAGGGGCGGGGAGAATGGGTGAATATTATTTTTAGGGCTAATTTCCCCTTCGCTTAACGTAATGATGCAATCTTTGCAGTCATTCCCAATTAGGGTTAAGAAGGGGGGGAAATCCGGAGCAAGGGAATACTTTTCCGGCCGCCAGGATGGCGGCGGCCGCGCAGCGGAAAAATCCGAAAACCGCGTTTGTCGGGTTTTTCCCTCGAATCCCCGCCAGGACGGCGGAGTGGGGAAAGCGGGGGGAACCGGCAGGGGCTTGGCTCCTGATGGCTCCTCTGCCCCTGAGGCTACTTCAAACAACAGGAGTTTTATATGGCAGTGCAGAAATTAGGAGCCAGAGTGCGGCGGTTTCGTGAAGAAAAAGGCCTGAGCCGGGAAGATCTGGCCGCGGCCGCCAACCTGAGCGTGGAGGTCATCAAGGACCTGGAAGAGGAAGGCATATACCCTTCTTTGGCGCCTATTCAGAAAGTGGCCAGAGCCTTGGGCATCCGTCTGGGGACCTTCATGGACGACGTATCCGTGAGCGATCCTTTGATCGTGCGCAAGGCGCGCCGCGAGGATGACCTGACCATGCACAAGTCCAAGGATAAAGAAGCGGCTTTTCACTTTCACTCCCTGGGCAAAGGCAAGGCCGACCGCAATATGGAGCCCTTTGTCATTGAAATGATTCCCGAGGCGGAGGCTGACCGCAAGCTGTCCTCCCACGAGGGCGAGGAATTCATCCTGGTCACCGCGGGCAAGGTGCTGTTGCGCTACGGCATGGACGAAAACATTCTGGAACCCGGGGACACCGCTTATTACAATTCCATTGTGCCCCACTATGTGGGCGCGGTGGACGGCGAAGCGCAAATTTACGCCGTGATTTATTACCCGCCGCACTAGGCCGGGCGGCACGGGATTCGCGCGCGCAAACGGCGGTGGGCCCGGAGTTGTGGGATTTTGCCGGCCCGGAGTGTGGGTATTGTCATCAACTAACGGTTATGGATAGAAATATGAGCGATTTCAAGCCAATGGAAAAGACCTTGGGTCAAATTTTAGATGAAACGGTGGCCAAATACCCGGGCAATGACGCGGTGATTTATGTGGACCGCGATTACCGGCAGACCTGGACCGAGTTCGGCGAGGCGGTGGATAAATTGGCCAAGGGCCTGATGGGGCTTGGCGTCAAGCAGGGGGATAAGGTCGCGCTGTGGGCCACCAACGTGCCCTACTGGGTGACCTTAATGTTCGCCACCGCCAAAATCGGCGCCGTGCTCATCACTGTGAACACCAATTACCGGGAAAGTGAAGTCGCCTATCTTCTTTCTCAGTCTGAAACCGAGAATTTGTTCATCATTGACGGCTATCGCGACCACGATTACCTGGAAACCATTTACCAGCTTATTCCGGAATTGAAGACTCTGCCGCGCGGGCAGCTTAAAAGCGAGCGCTTTCCCCATCTGAAACGGGTGATGTTTCTGGGCATGGAAAAGCATCGGGGCCTGTATTCCCTTCCCGAAATCATCGCCATGAGCGCCATGATTTCCGACGGGGAATACAAAGCGCGCCAGGCGGAGCTCTCGCCCTATGATGTGATCAACATGCAGTACACCTCCGGCACCACGGGCTTTCCCAAAGGCGTCATGCTCACGCATGTCAACGTGGGCAACAATGGTTACTGGATCGGCTACAACATGAAGTTCAGCGACAAGGACCGTCTGTGCCTGCCCGTGCCTCTGTTCCATTGCTTCGGCTGCGTGCTCGGGGTTATGGCCGCCGTGAACCACGGCACCACTCTGGTGATTCTGGAAAGCTTCAACCCGCTGCACGTCATGGCCTCCATCTCCGAAGAGCGCTGTACCGCGGTATACGGCGTGCCCACTATGTTCCTGGCTGTTTTGGAGCACAAGTCCTTTTCCCGCTTTGACTTCAGCACTTTGCGCACCGGGATCATGGCCGGTTCGGTTTGCCCGGAACCTCTGATGCGCCGGGTCATTGAAGACATGAACATGCGCGAGATCACCATTTGCTACGGCTTGACCGAAAACTCGCCGGTCATGTCCCAGACCACCACGGACGACCCGTTTGAAAAGCGCGTGCAGACCGTGGGCCGCGCCATGCCCGGCATTGAGGTGATTGTGGCTGACCCGGACACCTGCGAGGAACTGCCGCGCGGGCAGCAGGGCGAGGTCATGTGCCGGGGCTACTCGGTAATGAAGGGCTATTACAATATGCCCGAAGCCACAGCGGAAACCATTACCCCTGAAGGCTGGCTGCATACCGGCGATTTGGGCGACATGGATGAGGAAGGCTATTTGCGCATTACCGGCCGCAGCAAGGATATGATCATCCGGGGCGGCGAAAACGTGTACCCCCGCGAGATTGAGGAATACATCTACGGCATGACGGGCGTGCAAGACGTGCAGGTGGTGGGTGTGCCCAGCCGCAAATACGGCGAGGAAGTCGGCGCGTTCATTATTCCCAAACCCGGTTACGACATCCGGCCTGAAGATGTGCGCGATTTTTGCCGGGGGCATATCGCCTGGTATAAGATTCCCCGTTATGTGGCCTGCGTGCAGGAGTATCCCCTGACCGCCAGCGGCAAGATCATGAAATACAAGCTGCGGGAATTGGCCGGGGAAATGTTCCCGGAAGCCATGCAATAGCTGTCTGTTTGCGGAGATTGGAGCATAAGGGAGCGTAATGGCTTTTTTCAGCAAGATCAAAAAACTATGGGGCGCGGAAGACGAGGCGGTTACGCCGCCGGTTTCGGATGAAGCCGGAGCCGCGCCCGGCGCCGAAGAAAAGGACGTTGTCGCGGCGGACGGCGAAGCGGCGGCTCAAAGCGCCGCTGCTGCCGGCAATAGCGCCGCTGTGCCGGCCGGGCCTGTGGCGGCGGCGGAGGTCGTTGCGGCCCCGGTTCCGCCTTATGAGCCGGAAAGCGCTTTGCACCAGATCTGGCGGGATGATCTTCTGGCCGCCCTGCGCGAGCCGGAGCCGCACATTGCCCACTGGCTGGACATTATTTTGCGGGATGCGCCTGAAGCGGCCCCGGCACTCTGGGAACGGCTGTCTTTTCTGTTGTCTTCCCTGGATGTGCCCGCCGGCGAGGCCGAGACCTTTGTGGCTGATTTTCAGGCGTGGCTGGCCAAAACCGGGGTCAGCGCCACGGCTGATTTCCGTTCCGACCTGCAGTACCGCCTGGCCCTGGCCCTGGACATGGAAGAGGCGCCGGAAGAAAAGAAACGCTTCTGGCACAAACTTTTCCAAGGCCTGGCCCGGACGCGCAACAGCATTGCCGGCGGCTTTTATGAGCTGTTCAACGGCCCGGGAGACTTGGACGACGACTTCTGGGACGAGCTTGAGGAGCTTTTGATCACGGCCGATGTGGGCATGGAAGCGGCCGGAACTTTGCTTGATCGTCTGAAAAACGAAGCGCGCAAGAGCAACGCGGCTTCACGCCTGGACATCGAGGCGTTGTTCATTGCCGAGATCAGCGCCATTTTCAAGCCTTACCGGCGCTTGCGCCCTTCGGAGCGGCCCGAGGTGGTGCTCCTGGTGGGCGTCAACGGGGCGGGCAAGACCACGACCATAGCCAAGCTGGCCTACCGGGCCAAGTTGCAGGGTCGCAAGGTGCTGCTGGCCGCTGCGGACACTTTCCGGGCCGCAGCCATTGAACAGCTTGAGGCCTGGGCCGGCCGGGTGGGCGTGGGCTTTCACGCCAAAGCGCCGGGCGACGACCCGGCGGCCGTGGCCTTTGAGGCCATGGACGCGGCGGCCCGGGAAGGCGCGGACCTGGTGTTTGTGGACACGGCCGGGCGCTTGCAGACCAAAACCAACCTTATGGAAGAACTGGCCAAGATCAACCGGACCCTGAACAAAAAGGTTCCGGGCGCGCCGCATCGCTGCGTGCTGGTGCTGGACGCCACCACCGGCCAGAACGCCCTGTCGCAGGTCAAGTTGTTTAATGAAGCCTCCAAGGTGGATGAAATCATTTTATCCAAACTGGACGGCACAGCCAAGGGCGGCGTGGCTGTGGGCATCGCCCTGCAGTTCGGCATCCCCATCTCTTTTATCGGCCTGGGCGAGAAAATGGAAGACCTGCGTCCCTTTGACCCGCAAACTTTCGCCAGGGCCTTGCTGGGCCTGGACGCGCCCGGAGCCTGACCGCTCCGGCGGGATATGGATTAGGGATATGAATATGGATAAGGCCGCTTTACGCAAAATGCTTCTGGCCCGGCGGGCCGCTTTGCCTCCGGATGAAGCCGCCCGGCTGTCCAGACGGATTCAGGAGCATATTCTGGCCGGCCAGGCCTGGCAAAATGCCTCTCAGGTGGTGCTCTACAGCCCCATCCGCAATGAAGTGGATACCGGCCTGCTGTTCGCCGAGGCCCTGGCCCGGGGCAAACAGGCACTTTTCCCCCGCTGCCTGTCGGGCAAAATCGGCATCATGGAACTGGCGGCCTGCCCGGGACCTGAGGCCATGCGCCCGGGCGTGTTCGGCATTCTCGAGCCGGACCCGGCCGTCTGCCCGGCCCTGTCCGGCGCGGACCTGCATCCGGGCATCGTGATCACGCCGGGCGTGGGCTTTGACCGGCACGGCGGGCGGCTGGGCTATGGCGCAGGTTATTATGACCGGACTTTGAAAGGCCCGGAATTTGAGGGCGCCTACCTTGTCGGCGCGGCGTACACCCTTCAGTTGGTGGACGATATACAGCCGGACCCCTGGGATCAGCGCCTTGACGCTGTGGCTGTTGAAGACGGAATCATTATTTCCGGATAATGCCGGAAAGGCTTCTTTTTATATTTTTTTAGCGCAAATGATGCTTTGCCGGGGCGGCACAGCTAAATGACCGTGCGGCGCTGATTTGCATATAAATAATATATAAATAATCTGTTGATTTTTTGAGCCGTTGAGGCTATGCCCTGCACAATGGACTGTGCAGACCCTGGAATTCAGCCTTGCGGGCAACCCGCAGGGCTTTTGCATACCTGGCGCCGCATATAATTTTCAAAGTATTATTTGGGAGGAGAATATGAATTTTTTGTCACGTGGTTTGGCGGTGATGGTCCTGGCGGCGGCCTTGGCCATATTCGCCGGGGGACTTAAGGCGGCTGCCCAACCCGCGGATGAGGGCGCGGAGGAACCTTCGCAGACGGCCATGAGCGAAGCGGAGCGCCTGTACAACGGCATTGCCTGGGAAGGTCCCGGCACTGACGCCCGTCTGGGGGCGGAAGCTCATATCATCATTCCTGAAGGCTACCGTTTTACCGGCCGCCAGGGCTCCCAGACCCTGATGCAGCTTTACGGCAACCTCTTGACCCAGTTGGAACAGGGTTATGTTGAGCCTGAAGATGAAAATGAGAATTGGTTTGTGGTTTTTGAATACGAAGAAACCGGGCACATTAAGGATGATGAAAAGAGCGATCTTGACGCTGATGCGATTATGCAAAGCTTTAAGGAAGGCGACAAAGCCTCCAATGATGAGCGCAAGAACATGGGCCTGCCCGCTCTGAACACTGTGGGCTGGCTGGTGCCGCCCTATTACAACGACAAGACGCACAACCTGGAGTGGGCGCTGCTGCTGGAGTCCGAAGGCCAGCAGAACGTGAACTACAACGTCCGCCTGCTGGGGCGCGAAGGCACCATGCACGTGACCGTGGTCACGGGCACGGAAGAGTTTGAGGACGTGCGCGCCAAAATTCCCGCCCTGCTGGAAGGCTTTGCCTTTAACCCCGGCCGGACTTACGCGGAATACAAGGAAGGCGACAAACTGGCCGATTACGGCCTCATGGCCCTTTTGGGCGTGGGCGCCGTGGGCGTGGCCGCCACTGTGTTCGGCAAGTTCGGCAAGGTTATTTTTGCGGGTATTGCGGTGGCCCTCGGGGGCGTGGTTGCTTTTATCCGCAAGCTGTTTGGCAGAAAAGACAAACAATAGCAATTATAAATTCAGATGGATTTAAACGTCCGGCCCGCCGCGCCAGATTTTGCGGCGCGGCGGGCCGGTTCAATGGTCAGAGCGAGTTAAAGCATGGGCGAGATTGAGACCCTTTTTATTTTATTGGGCGTTGTCTATCTCGTGGAATGCTGCGTGATCGCTGATAAAAGCGCTTTGGTTTTTTCCCCGGCCCCTTTTGCGCCGCAGCTCAGAAAGGGCCTTGTCCTCACCTTGCGCAGCGTGCTGGTGTTTTTAAACCCCCTGCCTCTGTTCGCCACTGTGAGCATCAGCCATGCCGCGCCTGTTTCCCTGAGTCTTAGGGGGGTGGCGCTGTACAACTCCCTGATTCACGATCGCGCTCACCTGCGGGCAACGGGCGAGAATTTTATCGCTTATGCGGATATCGTGCGTCTTGAGGCCAAAGGCGTGCGCCTGCATATCAATGACCGCGAATTTGCCTGCGCCGATCCTGAACAGGCGGCGCGGCTGGTTTCAGATATAAGCCGGCTGGCGGCTGTGCGTAAAAGCCCGCTGTATGCGGGCGCGGCTTTGGATAAAGCCGTGGAGGATGAATTGCGCGCCCTGTTTTCCCGCTGCCTGGACCTGGGCGCGGCGCGGCAAAGACAGCGCGAAGTGTTTTGGCGCGCATTGCTTCCGGCCTGCCCGGCCACCCTGTTGTGCGCGCATTTGTTCGCGGTCATGCCCGCGGGCATGATTCTGAGCACATCCCGTTCCATCTGGCTGGCGCTGGCCCTGGTGTTTCTCGGGCTGCATTTTCTGACGGCGTTTTGCTTCTGGCACAGCCATCGCAAGCTTTATCCCCATGATCGCGAAGCGCGCTTTAAAAAGATGACTACGGCGCTGTTCAATCCCTTTGCCTCCATGGGTTGCCCCAGGCAGCTCACCCGGGACGGCCTCAAGGCCTTCCACCCTCTGGCCGTGGGCTACACGCTGCTGCGCGGGCGCGGGCGCAAGGCGTTCATGCACCGGGTCTGGTCCAGGCTCAGTTGCAACACTTTTCCGCACTATGGAGATACGGACGCCCACGATCAATTGGCGGCGCACAACAGATTGCTGATGGCTGAAGCGGCGCGGCGTCTGGCCGGGGAAGGAGTTGTCGCGGATGAACTGCTTTTGCGGCCGCGTTTTGACCCCACGGCGCGCAGTTATTGCCCTGTTTGCCTGTTGCAATACACGACCGCGGAGAGCGATGAGTGCCTGTATTGCCTGGGAGTGCCCCTGCACAAATCGGAACCGCCCCGGCGTTAGAGCATTTCACACTTGAAATGCCCTGGCGTTTACTTGGAAAAAGTTGGGATGCTCCGGCCGCTCACATGGCGTTTTTGGTCTGCAGCAACGCTCCCGGCGTTTTGGCCAGAATATAAATGTCAAACCATACCGACCAGTTGCGGATATAATAGGTATCCAGTTCCACGCGGCGTTTGTAGCTTACTCTGCTGCGCCCCGAAACCTGCCACAGCCCCGTGAGGCCGGGGCGCACCCGGCAATACAAGTCAAAGGCGTCGCCGTATTTGTCGATTTCATCTGTGACAATGGGGCGCGGCCCCACGAGGCTGATATCGCCGCGCAACACGTTCCAAAGCTGCGGCAACTCGTCCAGGCTGGCGCGCCGGATAACCGCGCCTATCCTGGTGATGCGCGGGTCCTTCTCCAATTTTTGGTTGGCGCGCCATTCCTCAGCCAGGGCCGGGTGGGCCGCCAGATAGTCAGCCAGCGCTTTATCGGCATCAGGGGTCATGGTCCTGAATTTTAAAATGTTGATGGTTTGGCCGCGCTTGCCAAGGCGTTGCTGGCGGTAAAAAATCGGGCCGCGATCTTCGCGCTTGATAAGTATGGCTAAAACAACGCCCACGGGCAGGGCCGGAATAAGCGCCAAAAGACTCAGGAACAGATCCAGACAACGTTTGGCGCGTTGCCGGGCGGGATCCAGCAGCTTTTGGTGCGTTTCCAGGGCAATGCGCCCGCCGATATCCGTGCTGGTCACCCAGAGGTGGAACGGCTCAAGGAAAGAAAAAACAAACAGGGTTTTGGCGAAATGCCGGGTGAGCTGCCTGACGGTTTCCTGGTTCCGCTCGTTGATGGCGTCAAGCACGAGCAGGGCATAGGGGCGGCTGGGGAGCTTGCCCATTTCCAGCAGGTCCGGAAATTTGCAGCGCGGGATATTTGCCGCGCTTTGTGAGTCGCTGTTGAGAGCGCACAAGGCCATGGGCTTGAGGCCGATTTCCGGTTCGGCCTTCAGGCGGGCGTATAGTTTTTCCGCAACCGTTGAATCGCCGCAGATGACCACGGCATGCCCCCACCAGGGGCGATGGGCGCAACAGCGGCGGGCCAGGCGGCGGAAAAGGGGCAGGAGCGCCAGGCACAGCAGCCAGGCGCCAAAAAAGATCAAGCGGGAATACAGCGCGCTGCGTGAAAAAAAGAGCAGCGCCCAGGCGGCCATGAACACCAGGCTGGTGTAACAGGTAAGCTTGGCGAATTCTTCCTGCGGCGAGTACAGCGCTGCGGGGTAGAGTTTCTGAATGGCGAAAACCAGCCAGAGCGCCGGGAGCATGAACAAAAGATCAAGGTATATGGACACCGGAAGGTTTTCGGCAAATAAAAAACGCAGACACCAACTGATAAACAGAGCCAGCAAAAATGCCGCGCTGTCCGCGGCCAGCAAGCAGAGTCCGGTGCGCAAAGAAGATGCATGCATGGGCAAATTCCGTTGAGCTTAAGAGGTGTTGGCAATAATCTTGTCCTGGCCTTCTACCTTAGCCTATCCGTCCGGTAATGACAAATCGGATGGCGACAGATAGTGGGCGTCAAAAGAAACGGTTCGCGATTCCTGGTTCAACCGCTTCACCCCGTGGAATTCCAGCTTGAGGAGCAGCGGGCGCGGCTCTTCCGGGCCGGGCAAAAACGAAGTGGAAAGAGCGGCGGGTTCGGCGGGCAGGTTTTGCGGCAGGCCTATGGCCGCCAGATCCTGGCGGAGCAGGGCCAGGGTGTTGGGGTAGGCGCCCAGCCCGCTCAAGCAGCCGGACAGCAAGCCCCGGACCACCCGGACCCGGTCCGGAGCCCCGGCGGAATTGTTTTGCAGCCAGGCCAGCAGGGCCGCGTATTTAAAAATCTCCAGATACAGAAATTCAGCTTCGCCTTGCGCAATGATGCGCCGCAGGCGCAAGGAAGCTTGTTGGGCCAGGGGCGGCAGGGCGCTTTCCAGGCCATGATTTTGCGCCATTTTATTTATGGCGCGCCCCAGGTAGGCCATCTCGCGGCGCAGATAGGTGCAGCGATGCAAGCGCCTGATCTGGCTCACGGGTTTTGAATTCACCGTACGCATGCGCAAATTTGCGGCCGTGAGTTTCAGGCAAAAATACAGGTCTTCATGCGTGGCCTGATCAAAATCGCCGAAGCCGTCCATATCCAGCCAGACGTTGCGGCGCATCAGCCATAGGCCGGCCCTGAGGAAGGGCACGTCATTGTCGCCCGGGGGCGGCGTAAAAAAGGCCCGCAAATAGCGCGAAAGAATGTCTCCGCTCAGGCCGTGGGCGAATTCCGCGCCCACCATGCCGATGTCGGGGTCGGCCAGGTACGGCAGGGCTGCGGCCAGCCAGTTTGGGTGGGGGCGGATGTCCGCGTCCAGGGACAAAATGACTTCAGCACCCGAGGCCGCGGCGGCGTCAAGGCCGGCTCGCTTGGCCCGGCCCGGGCCCTGGTTGGGAGCAAGGCGCAGCAGCTGCAAATCAATGCTGGCGGCGTGTAGCCCGGGCGGCGGCGCATAGGGCGGGTCAGAGCCGTCGTCCACCACCAGGACAGTGCTGGGCCGGGCGGACCAGCGCGGCAGATCGCCCAGCAGGGCATTGACCAGAGCCGCGTCATTGTAGGTGTAGGTTACGGCAAAAACGCGCATGTCCGGCCCGCATTCAGCTTGCTTACGCGCCGTGGCCAGGCCGGTCTTTCAGTTCCAGCACCTTGCCCAGCAAATCGTCCACAGACACGCACCAGAAGGCGATCATATGGCGCATGAGCCCTACTTCTTCCGCTTTGGCCAGGAGCCCGAAAATGGGCACCCCCGCTCCGTAGGCCGCGCCCACTTCCGCCCAGGCGTCACAGCCCGAGGGGCCGAGATAAATAACCAGATCGGCTTTGGTGGCGGAATCGGCGCAAAATTTGAATACGCGCCGCCCTTCGGCGGAAAGGATAAAGTGCTCCAACTCGCGGCGGGATAAAAAGGCTTCTTCCGGCCGGCCTTCGCGCAGCCAGGATAAAACCTCAATATCCAGTTGCTCAAGCTTGTCGGTAAGCATCTCTACAGCATGCTGGTGTTTGAAGCTGGCGGCAATATAAATACGCATAGTCACTCGCTTTATTCGTGGAATATCCGGGGGGAACAGCGGCCGGCCCAAGCGGCCGCCGGCTGTGCCGGGGTCGAGATTTGCGGCGCCCGGGGGTATGGGGCGCCTGTTTTTCGATTTGTGGTCCTTTTGTGGCTTTTTGTGTGAGAAGCCGGAATAACTTTTGCACGCATTCGTTGTATACATCGGCCGTGCCAACTGCGCAAGTGGCGCGCCGGGAGAGGCGTAACCATGCTGTTTTCGCGTCTTCTTAAACTTTTCTTGGCAAGAGTTCCCATTAGGTATAAAATTTAATAAATTGTCCGCAAAGAACGTGTACGCAATGGTGCGGCGCGTGATTTGGCGATTTTAATAATTTTTGGTTCAGGCTCCCGGCATGGCTTCCGATCCCGATATTTGCACTCTGTGCGCGTTGCGCGGCAAAACCTGCTGCACTCTTGTGCCGGGCAACGAGGAGCTATGTTTTCCCTTGTCCCGGATGGAGCGGCAAATGATTTTCGACTGGAGCGGGCACGCGGAATTCTTTGATGAATTGCCCAACAGCCGGATTTTTCGGGACAGCCTGGATTATTTATTCCCTGAAGACCGGCCCCGGTTGCGCGAGCTGTTCCCCAAAGGCGGCGTCCACCTGCGCCTGGGCACCGCGCCCACGGGAGAATGCCTGCTGCTGGGCCCCAAGGGATGCAGGCTTCCCCGGGCAAACCGGCCATGGTACTGCCGGATTTTTCCTTTCTGGGTGCGCTGGGGTGAAGTTATGCTCATTCCTTCCCCTACTTGCCTCGGCGTGAGCAAGGCCCGGACAAAAGAAGAAGCCTTTGAGCTCTACGACACAACCGCGGCCGGAATCCTGGAAATATTCGCCAACCTGCGGCGCGCCTGGGAACTTGGCGACCAGCCGTGGCTTGTTGCGGACCAGGGGCGCGGAAAAATTTGAAATTCGCGGCATGGGGGCGGGAAATTCTTGTTGAGCAAGGAATTTTCGGTCTGGCCTCAGGCCTTGTGCTTGGGGGGAGATGTATTATAATAGCCCCTGCCTGAATACAGGAAAATTAACGCGAGCGTTTTTCATAGGGGTGCGGGCTTTCCCCGGTGCTGTGGAAAACGGGTCGCGGTTTTAACAGGACAAAAAACACGGTCATGAAAAAAATTATTTTACCCTTTTTCATATTTTTGATCATCATGGGCGCCCTGGGAGCGGCGGCGGCTGTGGCGGTATATTCCTGGGCTTCGCAGGATTTGCCCAGTTACAGCCGGGTAACCGACTACCGCCCGCTGCTGGTGACCACTGTATACGCCCGCGACGGCAGCGTTATGGGCTATTTTTCCAAGGAACGCCGCTTCCTGGTGCCGCTCACCGCCATGCCCAAATATCTGCCCATGGCTTTTTTGGCCATTGAAGACGACAAGTTTTACCAGCACGACGGCATAAACCTCATGGCCATTCTCCGCGCGTCCATCAAAAATTTTCAGGCTGGCTCCATCAAGCAGGGGGGCAGCACCATTACCCAGCAGGTGGTCAAGCGCCTGCTCCTGGGCGACGAGAAAAGCTACGAGCGCAAGATCAAGGAAGCCATTCTGGCCTATCGCCTGGAAAAGCACCTGTCCAAAGATGAAATCCTGACCATCTATCTTAACCAGATTTTCCTGGGCGCGGGGTCTTATGGCGTGGAGGCCGCGGCCAGAACATATTTCGCCAAGCACGTCAACGAGTTGACCCTTGCGGAATCGGCTGTTTTGGCCGGCCTGCCCCAGGCGCCCTCCAAGTATAATCCTTTGCAGTATCGCGATGAGGCTGTAAAACGCCAGCATTTGGTTCTGGGCCGCATGCTGGAGCTCGGCTGGATCACCAAAGAGCAGCAGGACGCCGCTCTGGCCGAGCCGTTGGTGTTCAAGAGCATGCCCGATCCTTCCGCCAGTTACGGGGCCTGGTACCTGGAAGAAGTGCGGCGGCGCATGATCGACTATTTAAGCGAAGAAAACATGGCCAAGCAGGGCATCAAGCTGGACCGTTACGGCGAAGACGCTTTGTATAAGTCGGGTCTGCATATTTACACGGCCATGGAGCCCGTGCACCAGATCGCGGCCGAGGCCGCCCTGCGCGAAAACCTGGTGGACAGCACCAAGCGGCATGGCTGGCGTGGGGCTATTGAGAAATTGGAGCCCGCCGGCATTGAGGAATTTTTGGCTCAAAACCCGTTGACCGACGCAATGGTCAGCGGCGACGCCTGGGCCAAGGCCGTGGTCACCGCTGTGGATAAAGACGGGGCCAAAGTGCGCGTGGGCGCGTTTTCCGGGTATATTCCCGTGTCCAGCATGGCCTGGTGCCGCAAGCCCAACATCAAGGTCAGCGGCGACGGCGCTGGCAAAATCTCTGACGCCCGCAAAGTGGTGGAAGTCAATGACGTAGTCTGGGCCTCGGTTTCGCCCAAGCAGGAGCCCCCCCTGGTTTCCGCCCAGGCCATTCAGCCGGGCACGGTCATTCAGCTCGGTCTGGAGCAGTATCCCGACGTGCAGGGCGCCTTGGTGTCCATGGAGGCGTCCAGCGGCGACGTGCTGGCTCTGGTGGGCGGCTATTCTTTTCAGGACAGCAAATTCAACCGGGCCACCCAGGCGCGGCGCCAGCCCGGTTCGGCCTTTAAGCCCGTGGTTTATTCCGCGGCCCTGGACCAGGGTTTCACAGTCAACAGCGTGGTGCTCGACGCGCCCATTGTGTTCGTTAACCCTTACACCGGCAAGGTCTGGCGTCCAGAAAACTTCGGCGGCAAATTCTCCGGCCCCACTACGCTGCGCTCGGCCCTGGCCAAATCGCTGAACCTGTGCACCGTGCGCATTGCCCAGCAAATCGGCATTCCCGCGGTCATCGACCGGGCACTGGCCCTGGGCCTGGAAGCCCGTTTTCCCAATGAGCTGGCCGTGAGCCTGGGGGCGGTGGCTGTTTCGCCCCTTAACCTTACTGAAGGGTACACCGCGTTCGCGCGGGGCGGCACCAGGGTCAAAGGGCGCCTGGTCACCGCAGTTAAAGACGCCTGGGGCAAGGAAATTGCGATTTTCCCGCCGGAAACGGCGCAGGCCATTTCTCCGCAAAACGCCTATATCATGCAGAATCTACTTAAGGCCGTGGTCACGGAAGGCACTGGCGCGCGGGCCCGGGTGCTGGGGCGGCCCCTGGGCGGCAAAACCGGCACGGCCAACGATGAGCAGGATGCCTGGTTTATGGGTTTTACCCCGTATATGGTGGTGGGCACTTATGTGGGCTACGATCAGGTGACGCCCATGGGGCGCGGCGAAACCGGCGGACGCACGGCTCTACCCGCTTTCGTCAAATATATGGAACAGGTGCAGGACAGCTACCCGCCCGATGATTTCCCCATGCCTGAAGGCATTACCATACAGCAGGTCACCGCGGGCGGTAAAACCGTCAGCATGCCGTTCATGGCCGGCACCGGTCCCAATACCGGACGCGGCGCCATGGGCACCGGCGACATCATGGACTCCATGGCCGTGGAGCCGGTCACGCCGCCGCCCGTGTCCGACGACGTGCTCAAGCAGTTGTTTTAACACTATTGGAGCCAGCCTGTTTGCGGCCGGAGGGAAATTATGTTGAGAAGCAAGCTTTTTCGTGCCGGAATACTTCTGGGCGCGGTCATGGGCCTGGCAATCCAGTGCTCCGCTCCGGCCTGGGCCGCTCCGGAAAATGAAGTTCAAACTTATTTTTCCAGCTCCCCCCGGGCTGTGACCTTGTTTTACCCCAACCTGGGCGAAATCAGCGAGGAACTCACTCTGGATAAAGCCTCCGGCCGGAGCCAGGGCGAGGAAATAGAGCTGATTGTCTATCTGCCCGGCGCGGCCCGGCCGGACACCCTGACCATGAATTTCAACGGCGGCAGGGTGCTGTCCATCCATTCCGAGGCCTTAAAGCCCCTGGAGGCCGACCCTGTGCTTGATCCTTTGCGCGCCGGTCTTGATGAGGCCCGCTCCCAGGAGCAGGTGCTCAGCGCGGAAACCGCGGCCGCGCAAGCCCGGCTCAATGGCCTGAACAGCGCGTTCATGCCGGAGGCCAATATTGCCAAGGAGCTGGAACAGCTTGACCTTGCCCGGCAAAAAGCCGTGCCGGTTCTGGCCGCTGAAGCGGCGGAACTGGAAAGGCGGCTGGAGAAAGCGCGCGCCAAATTATCCTGGCTGGAAAATGAATTGAACAGCCCGCCGCCGTCCTGGCGGGTCAAGGTTGTGCTCCTGCGCGAAAAAGCCGTTGGCGGTGATCTCGCCTATTCATATATTATGGATAATTGCGGCTGGAGCCCCATTTACCGCCTGGAGGCCCTGCCTGACCAGAAGAGCGTCAAATTCGCCATGAGCGCGGAAGTGTGGCAGCGCAGCGGCTTTGACTGGAAAAATACCACGCTGCGCCTGGCCACGGTGCAGCCGGGTCTCGCCCTTGAGCCCGGTCATTTGTGGCCCTGGCATATCGGGCTGGAGCAGCCGCTCGCGCCGGCCCAGGGGTTTGCCATGTCCGCAGCCAAGCTGGAGGAGGCGCCCGCGCCGGAGGCCGACGCCAATATGCAATTCTCCCGCGCCAGCAAATCTTACGCGCCACCCCGGGAAGTGCAGCGCGCCAGCTATGCCTTGTGGGATCTCGGCGTCAAGAGCATGGCCAACGGCGAGACCACCAGCTTCGCCATTCTGGAGGAAAAATGGGCGGCCAAGTTCTCGGTGACTTTGCGCCCCCAGATCGGGCCGCAGGGTTTTCTTACGGCTGAAGTGGACAAAAGCAAGGCCGCCCGCAATCTGCCCGACGGTCGGGGTTTGTTCCTGGTGGATAACACCAGCGTGGGACAGGGCGATTTTTCGCCTTTGAGCGAAGAGCCGGTTTTTTTCGGGCCTGACCCCATGGTTTACGCCGAGATGGCGCTTCTGGACAGCAAGAGCGACGAGACCGGCCTGATCAGCAAAGACAGAACCATGACCTGGGATTGGCGCATTATTGTGCACAACAAGCGTAAAGTGGAGATTCCGGTGCGCGTGGAAGACGCAAAGCCCATGGTGGGCGATGCCCGCATCAAGCTGGCGCTTGATTCCAAGCCCGCGCCCCAGGTGGATGAGGAAAAGCGGATCTATTTCTGGGAACAGATCATGGCCCCGGAATCCGAATGGGTGATCGAGCATAAGCTGCAAATGACCGCTCCGGCGGACCTTCCGGTGAGCAGCACGCGATAAGGCACTTTACTTTTTCAAAGTTAATTTGCTCTAGGGCCTGTTGACACTATTTTAAAGCCTCGACAATGAGGGCGAAATAGATAAACGCAGCGAACACAACGTCAAGTTTGTCGTATCTGGTCGCCACGCGCCTAAAACCTTTAAGCCTGCGAAATAGGCGCTCGATC
>JAVBRZ010000194.1:0-6287 GCA_031547425.1 Desulfovibrionaceae bacterium | reverse complement strand
CCGCGATGCCCATGGCGCAGATTTTACGGTCTCCCAGCCAGACGCCGGCCCGGCCCGGCACTTGCTCGCCCACAAGGCCAAAACGGGCCAGAGTGCGGATGACGATTTGCTCCAGGTCGTGAAAAAATTCCTTAACCCCTGAAGGTTGGTGCGGCGCGAGAAGTTCCTTGCCCGCATCCGCCGGGGGAGCGTCGTATTTGCGGGGCAGCAGGCGGGCAATGGGGTAGGCTACCAACTGGCCGGGGAAGTGGCAGGTGATGTTGCCGCCCCGTTCGGTTTGCGCCAGGTCCACGTGGCGCTCCGCTAAAATTTCCCGGCTGACCAGCAGGTTCTCCGCGCCGCCGTGCCTGCCGGTGGTGATTACCGGCGGGTGTTCCACCAGAAGGAGAGTGTTGGAAGCCGGCGTGTCGCGGCCTTGGCGCTGTAATTCTTCAGCCAGTTTTTTTTGCAATTCATGGACGCGGCTGTAAGCCATGACGCCCAGGTCGATGACCTTCCAGACGGGTTGCGTGGGCATGTATACCTCCGGGCCTGCGGAACAACGTATGGGATGCGGCCCTGTATGAAAAAATCCGGGACCCGGAAGCACGTTGGATCCCGGTGGGTATGGCTTCCGGATCAGTGTCGCACTGTAATGCAATTGCGGTTTGAGCGCAAGGCATGCCCCCCGCGCGGCATGGAGTGTGAAAATGCCGCCGCGCCATAATGGGGGGCTGGCGCGGCGGCACAAAGGGGGAGGAGAAAAGGGGTACGGATTACAAATTGGCGGCGCCCGCACCGGGGTCAGTGCCGGGAGCCGGACAGTCCGCGTCTTTATCGCAACAGGCGGTCTTCTTTTTGCGGCCGCTTTCAATGGTGGTCAGAATAACGCCGAAGATGATGGCTATGGCGCCGATCCAGCCCAGCAACGTGAAGTTTTCGTCCCACCACAACCAGGAGAAGAAGGCGGCAATGAGCGGTTCAAAAGTGATGAGTACGCCCACCCGGCTGATTTCCAGGCGCTTTAGGCCTTCGCAATAGGCCTGATAGCCGCCCCACACCGTGACCAGGGCCAAGAGGGCGAGATAAAACCAGTTTTCCGGCGTCTTGTTGGGCATGAAGTCCACAAAAGGCAGCATGAACAGGGCCCCGGCCGGTAGAATATACATGTACAGGGTAATGGGCGAGTAGTTCTGCAGAAATTTTTTGCCAAAGCAGAAGTGCAGGGAATAGCAGAAGCCCGAGGCAATGCCCGCGGCCACGCCCCACCAGGCCGCGCCCTGGGCCAGACCGCCGCCGGAGACGCACATCAGGCTCACCCCGATTACGGCCATGACAATGGCCATAATTCGCCATTGCGAGAGGTGCTCCTTGAACAACAGAGCGCCCCAGAAAGCCACAAACACCGGGGCCGCGCCGTTTTGCAGCACTGAGGTCATGGCTGAGCCCGCGCCTTTGACGCCGATCATGTAAGTGAGGAACAGGCCGGCTATGCCGGGAATGCCGAACAGGAGAAACGTGGCGGCAATGCGGCCGGGCACGCGCCATTTATTGGCAATGACCGCGTGAACGGCGAAGAAGACAAAACCCATTCCCGCGCGCCAGAAGGCGGTTTCCAGGGGGCTGATGCCGGCGTCCAGGCTGAAGCGGCCCAGGGGGCCGATCATGGACCAGCATAAGGTGGCCAGGAAAACGAATGAATAGCCGAGAATTGTTTGCATATTGTGGCTCTTTGGGTGCGGGCCGGGCGAAGGATAAAAATACTGCCTGCCCCCCTAACGGAGGCGGCTTTTGGCCGAGGGGCAGGCAGATGGGCACGGTTTTGCTCCTTAGGAGGGTGGCTTTTATGGGCGGAAAAACCACTGGAAGCGTACCGAAAAATTTTGATAAGCTACGCCGCTTAAGTCCGCAAGTTAGAAAACCATCAGGTTTTCATTAGTTAAAAAAATGGCGCTTGCACCGAAATCGCTGACCGGCCTGTTTTTAGTCCCTAAGCCTTTAGAAAAAGCAGAGGAAATCATGAGTAACAGGTCCGCATTATTTTGAAATTGCCGACAGCGTTTGCCTCACCGGCGCAAAACCGACGACGGCCCGCCCCGATGGGGCGGGCCGCCGGTTAAACCTTTAAGGATTAGTTATTGGGGAAATAATCTTCACACTTGCCTTCGCGGTACACGTCCAGGGTGTTGCAGTGCAGCATGCCGCCGAAACGGTAAACCTTTTCATAGGCAACGGGCAGCACTTCCACGCCCAGCTTGTCCAACTGGTCCATGTAGCCGGGTTCCTTGTCGGACACGACAATGGTTTTGGGGTCAAGGGAGAAAGTGTTCATGGAAATCCAGTTGGGGCCGCGCAAACCCTTGCCGTTGGCCGGGGCGGACATGGTCAGGTCGTCGTTCCAGGAATATTCCGGACGGGCGGCGGTGACCACTTCCCAGTCATTGCGCTTGAACAGGTCCATGATGCCGGGGGTGAGGATGTTTTTGTCCGCGCTGACCAGGGCGAGACCGGGGCGCACGAAGGTGAGGATCACGTCGATGTGCCAGGGCCGCCAGTAGCCGGCCGGGGTGGAGTCGAACTGGATGGGGCGCAGGCGCAGGCCGCGGCTGGCCAGATAACGGCGCAGCCATTCCATGCCGGCGTGGTTGGTCACGGCCGAAGCCTGCCAGAAGACGTCCTTGCCGGCGCGGCAGGCGTCGGCGGCGTCCCACATGGGTTCTTGTTCGGTACGATGGTATTCCCAGTTGAGCATCTTTTGGCGCTTGTCCTCTTCGCTCCAGGTGAAGACGAAATCGTACCAGTAGTTTTTCACAAAAGAGTCATCGGTCAGGCGCGGCTTGGGAGCGGCGGTCCACAGAAAGTCAGGGTCTTCCTTGAACCACTTTTCGAACAGGGGGCGCATGCACAGATATTCATACCAGCGGGAGCGACGGCTGCCCGGAGCTTCCATAATTTCATTGCCCAGGGGCAGGAACAGGTCGCGGGGGTTATTCTGGCCGTGCTGGGTTTGGGTCATCCAGTCGGGGGTGCCCACAGGGGTGCCGTTAATCAGAGATGGGTGGATGCTCACGCGGTCAACAATGATGCCGCGCTTTTCCATGATCTTGATAAAGCCGTTCTGCTGCTCAATGGCGGCGTCGACCATATCCTGGGGGAAGTGTCCCCAGTAGCCCAGCGGAATGCCGCCGGAGGCCGCGTTGTGTTGCCAGTCCGGACCGGGGGCGGGCATGGTGGTGCCCTCAGGGCGGCCGACGACAACTCTTTTCAGAGGATCCCATTCATTCCAGCAATTAACGATTTTGGCCATAATAATTCTCCTTGTCTAGATATTCATGCTGCGCCGGGAACGTAAATTCGGGTTTCCCGGCCGGATATATTGAGCAAAGCTGTAAAATGCCAATCAATGTCTCATCCGTAATAAGTAAAATACATCACGGCGAGAAAGGCGCAATATTTTCCTGGTCGACATTGCGGGTGAACGCAATAGCGGAAATATAGGCGAAAATCACGCTTTAGTCCCGGCGGCGTTCTTTTGTTCCGCAGCGACAGCGGGAAGGGCGTTGGCATGCATATGCCGAGATAACGGGCTTTTGCCGGGCTCAACCCGGTTTTTTCAGGGACGGGGGCGGGCAAAGATTGTCGACAGCGTTGACTCAAAACATGGATAGGGGCATAGTCTGCTCAAGTATTCTAAAAATGCGCGGCCGTTTTTTAAATGACCGCGGGATCGAGAAAGACGATATCCAGTCGGGCCGTCATTTCAGTTCAAGGGGGGGGCCTTGTCGGATACCGCGTCTGGACATGACGCATAAATCTTGCACTGAACAGCGGGATATAAATTTGGGGACAATCTTGCCCGATGCTCAAAGCAAAAGGCGGGAATTAGGATTTATGGGCAATTTGTTTTTAAACCATATTAATTAGCGTTAGGGAGGAGTTTTATGAAGAAATTGACCAGAACCGTCTTGGCCGTCCTGGCCCTGTGCCTTGTGTTTTGCGCTCCGGCTTTTGCGGAAGACCAGGTTTATAACCTTAAGCTGCAGACTTATTATTCCCCGACCACCATCAGCCACCTGGAAAACCTGGCCAAGAGCGTGGACATCGCCAGCAATGGCCGCATCAAGATCCAGCTGTACACCGGCGGCGAACTGGTGGCTTCCGCCAACATGCTTAAAGGCGTGCAGGGCGGCATGATCGACATGGCCCAGGGTTGCGGCGCTTATTACACGGAACTGGCCATTGGCCCCATTGAAGGCGGGATGCCCATGGCCTGGATGTCTCCCCTGGAAGCTCAGATCATTTATGATGAAATGGGTCTCGGAAAGCTCGTGGCCGAACAATACGCCAAGTTTGACGTGGTTTGGTTGGGCACCATGTGGGCGGCTCCTTACCAGATTCTGTCCAAGGAACCCATCAAGAGCCTGGATGATCTGCGCAAGATGAAAATCCGCGCCATCGGCGCTTCCGCCAAGATGTTCCAGAACCTGGGCGTGAGCACCGTGAGCATGCCTCCGGAAGACATCTACCTGGCCCTGTCCACCGGCCAGATCGGCGCGGTTCTTTACGGCGCCGCCTATGAATATCAGTTGAACAAGTACTATGAAGTGGCTCCCTACTTCGTGGAATCACCCGTGCTCAACCCCTTTGTGGACAGCATCATCATCAACAAGAAGCTGTGGGACTCCATGCCCGCCGATCTGCGGGAAATCTTGAAGAATGCCGTGGAAATGTCCCGCTTCGCCTGGTACATCCATTGCGAATACCTGGGCGCCGAAGCCCGGGCCAAGATTTTCAAGGAAGTGACCACCCTGCCCGCCGGGGACCTGGCCGAAATGACCAAGGCCGCTGTGACCGCTTGGGATGAAGAAGGCGCCAAGAGCCCCGAAAACGCGAAGGCTGTGGAAATCATTAAAGAATTCGCCAAGCGCGTGGGCCGCATCTAAATTCATAACCCCAAACTGTTGAAAAAATATGGGGCCGCTTCGGCGGCCCCATATGTCTTTATAAGCTTTTCCACGGGCGCCTCGGCTGAGCTCCGTAGCCGGGCGGGTTTCTCTTGGAAAAGTCTTAAGCGTAACGGGCGTGGCCGGCCGGTCCGTTTGCGGCCGGCGGACAAGAATTGTGATTTTATAATAACTGCGTGATTTTTGGGTAAGGTGGGAAGTGCTCATAAAGTCGGTATGTGGAGTTTTGGAGGCGAAATGAAAACATTCGCGTTGTCCTTCGTCAACACGGTGGACAGACTCAACCGCTTTATTGGCGATTATGTGGGGTATTTGATGCTTCCCATGATCTTTGTGATTTGTTGGGAGCTTGTTTCCCGAAAATTTTTTAACAAGCCGACCATCTGGGCCATGGAAATGACCTGGATGATTTTCGCCGTATACATCATTTGGTCCGGCGGGCCTTCCCTGCTGGCCAAAGCCCAGGTGCGCATGGACGCCTTGTATAACAAGTGGAAGCCGCGCACCCAGGCCTCTTTAGACATGATAACTTTTATTTGCGGTTTTATTTTCTGCATGGTGCTGTCCTGGAAAGCCATCGACAATGCCATTATTTCCTGGAAAGTGCATGAAGTGTCCAACACGCCCTTGGGGCAACCTCTCTATCACCTGCGCACCATCGTGGCCATCGGCACGTTGTTTTTGCTGCTGCAGACCATATCCGATTTTGTAAGGAATCTGTGGATGGTTGTTACCGGAGAGGAGTTGAAGTCATGAGCCCATTTGAAATTACCGCTTTGATGTTCACCTCCATGATCTGCCTGATGCTCATCGGGGTGCCCATCACGTTTTGTCTCGGTTCGGTGGGCGTGCTGTCCACCTTCTTTTTGTGGGGCGCTTTCGCCCTGGATGGCATTTATTTCGCTATGGTGGACCTGATGTCCAACATCGTGCTCACCGCTCTGCCGCTGTACTTGTTTATGGGCTTTTTGCTCCATTATTCCGGCATCGCGGGGGAAATGTTCGACACTATTTATAAATGGGCCGGCGGCCTGCGCGGGGCACTGGGCATGGGCACTGTGGCCGTGTGCGCTTTGATGGCCGCCATGGTGGGCATCAGCGGCGCCACGGTGCTGTCTTTGGGCACCATTGTGGTGCCGGCCATGCTGGAAAGAGGCTATCACAAGCGCATGACCGTGGGCCTGGTTATGTCCGGCGGCGCCTTGGGCTTCCTGATCCCGCCCAGCATGATGATGATCATGTACGGCTTTTTGAGCGACGTGTCCGTGGGCAAGCTGTTTGCCGGCGGCGTGGTGCCCGGGCTTATCCTGGCCACGGCTTACATTGTGTATATCGGCATCCGCT
>JAVBRZ010000137.1:0-5588 GCA_031547425.1 Desulfovibrionaceae bacterium | reverse complement strand
CGGATGCGCCGGCAGACGCCCGCAAGCGAGCAGCGCAGCGTGTCTTTAGTTCAGGCCGCTTCGGCCTGAACGTGTATGATAAAAGGCTGTGTTTTTTGTCTTTTAAATGCTGCATATGGTGTAACATTTCAAAGTTAAAATACTCTAAAAGGATTCATGTCTGCGGACGGCGTATTTTTTTAATATTTTCCGGCCTGCCCCGCCCGATCAGGGCTGAGGAGGGGCAAGGGTCCGGGAGAGGGGAACCTCAAGGGGCTTAGCTCCTTAGGGTTCCACTCTCCCGGCTCGCTCAGGTCACTTTAACGGCAATGCGCTCCGGTTCGCGGCCGCGCTTGGGCATGAACACCGTGAGCACGCCATGGCGCAGCTCGGCGGAAATAGCGTTGCGGTCGATGTCGTCAAACAGGGTAAATTTGCTCTGGTAGTGCACGTCGGTGAATTCCAGATTGTGCAGGCGCTCGGAATCGTCAAGATTATAGGAGGTATAGGCGTTAATAATCAGGTCATTGCCCCGGCTCTCCACTTCCAGGTTTTCCTTTTCCACGCCCGGCAGGTTGAGGTAGAGGTAAAAGCCGTCTTCCCGCTCAATAATGTCCATGGTGGGGCGGATCACGGCCCGGCCGCCCTTGCGCGCGTTACTCGCCTGGCTCATAACTGGTCCTCTTTCTGAATAACGGGTATACGCCGGATTTTGCCGCCCGTTGGCTTGGGCAGGACAATGCTGAGCACTCCGTCCTTCATCTGGGCCTCAATCCGGTTCGTTTCCGGGGCAAAGCCCAGGTCCACCACGCGCTGAAAGCGGCCCACGGGGCGCTCCTGCAAAGAGTAGCGCCCTTTGACCGGCACCAGTTCGCCCTTGATGCTCAAGCTCTGGTGGTAGACGGACAGTTCCACGTCTTCCAACGCGGCGCCGGGAATTAGCGCGCGGATGGTGATGCTGTCCTGGTTTTCACTGACGTTTAACGGAGGAAACAGGGCCATGTCCCGCGCCGCGAAGGCGGACAGAAGGTCTGAGGTCAACAGATGGTCGACCAGGCGCGGCGGTTCATAAAAAGCATTAAAATAAATAACCATGCGACTACCCTGAAAAGTACGGCCTAAGGCCGCCGCCCCCGCTCGCCCGCGTTCCAGGCCGCGCGGGGAATAGCTTTGTCCATCAACAAAACAGGTATCCCGTCATAAATGGGATACACCGCATCACAACCCGCACACAAAAAACCTTCGCCTTGCTCCAAAGCGCCCAACAGCTGCAAATCACCCCGGCATTTGGGGCAGGCCAGCACAGCAATCAATTCCTGGGAGAATACCATTTTAATCCTTGTCGCAACGGCTTGCAATTAAAATTGTCCGGCGCAGACGCGCGGCTCCTGGTCTTCGCGGTAAGGCGAAATGCCGCGCAAATGCTCCACAATCACAGGCAATTCCTTAAGCACCAGGTCAATGTCGTTTTCCGTATTATAACGGGACAGGGACAAGCGCAGGGAACCGTGCACATGGGTGAAGGGCACGCCCATGGCCCGCAGCACATGGGAAGGCTCAAGGCTGCCCGAAGTGCAGGCCGAGCCGGAACTGGCGCAGATGCCCAGGCGGTCGAGCAGGAGCAGAATGGATTCGCCCTCGATATTTTTAAAAGCGATATTCAGGGTGTTGGGCAGCCGGCTGGAAACGTCGCCATTGATCATGGCCAGGCTGACGCGGTCCAGAAGCCCTTTTTCCAGTTTGTCGCGCAAGGCTTTGACCCTGGTGTTTTCATCGGCGATATGCTTGCCGGCCAGCTCGCAGGCCGCGCCCAGGGCCACGATGGAAGCCACGTTTTCCGTGCCCGCGCGGCGGCCGTGCTCCTGGTGGCCGCCGGTAATGAACGGCCGGAAAGGCGTGCCCCGCCGCACGTACAACGCGCCCACGCCTTTGGGCGCATGCAGCTTGTGCCCGGACAGCGCCAGAAAGTTCACGGGCAGCTCTGAGAGCTTGAACGGAATTTTGCCCACGGCCTGCACGGCGTCAGTCAGCATCTGCACGCCGCGCTCGGCGGCCATGGCCGCGATTTCAGCAACGGGGTAAATATTGCCGGTTTCATTGTTGGCGAACATCACGGCAACAAGAGCCGTATCCGGCCGGAAAGCGGCCCGTACTTCCTCAAGATCCAGGCGGCCCTTTTCGTCCACGCCAAGCCAGGTCACGCTGTAGCCGTTGTTGGCCAGGTGCTGCACTGTGGCGAGCACCGCCGGGTGCTCCACCTTGGTGGTGATGATGTGGCGCTTGTCCGGCTGGGAGGCCAGGGCGGAATGAATGGCCGCATTATCGCTTTCCGTGCCGCAGGCCGTAAAGATGATCTCTTCCGGGGTGGCGCCCAAAAGTTCGGCCACCTGCTCGCGGGCCCGGGAAAGCCCGGCTTCGGACCGGCCGGCGAAGCGATACATGCTCGACGGGTTGCCGTAATAGTCGGACAGATAAGGCAGCATGGCCTCCAGCACTTCCGGGGCCACGGCCGTGGTGGCGTTGTTGTCCAGGTAGGTAAGTTTCATCACTGCGTTACCTCTTTGACCACCAGGTCGCTCTCCACGTGCTCGTGCAGGGCTTTTTCCACCACTTCCTTAAGCGTGAGCGCGCTGGAGGGGCAGCCCACGCACAAACCGCGAAAAGCCACGTAAACCACCTTGCCGTCCAGGTCCACCAGTTCCACGTCGCCGCCGTCCTGGCGCAGGCGCGGCCTGACCACATCGTCCAAAGTCTGCATAACCAGCTGCATGCGCTGCACGTTGGTCATGCGCTTTGCCGGCTTGATTTCCGTAAGGCAGGCGTTGGGAATGCGGCCCAGGGTTTCGTCAATGATCTTCTGGATCTCGCCGTGGCACATCTGGCAGGCCCCGCCCGCCTTGGTGTAGTTGGTGACTTCCTCGATGCTGGTCAAATGATTTTCCTTGATGGCCCGGATAATGGTCTCATCCGTAACTCCGAAGCATTTGCAGACAATCTGGCCCTCATGGTGCAGGGGCTTGTCCGAGCCGCCGCGCCAGTTGGCGATGGCCGCCTCCAGGGCTTCCTGGCCCATGATCGAACAGTGCATCTTTTCCTTGGGCAGGCCGCCCAGGGTGTTCGCAATGTCCTGGTTGGTAATTTTCAACGCTTCATCCACGGTCCTGCCGATAATCAGCTCGGTGAGCACGGAACTGGAGGCAATGGCGCTGGCGCAGCCGAAAGTCTGGAATTTGGCGTCCGCAATGCGGTCCTCGGCCGGGGAAAGCCCCCGGTCTATTTTAAGATATAATTTCAGGGCGTCGCCACAGGCAAGACTGCCCACTTCCCCCACGGCGTCAGCATCGGGGATTTCCCCCACGTTGCGCGGGTTAAGAAAATGATCATGCACTTTATCAGTGTAATTCCACATGGATATAACCTCTTAAAAGCCTTGTGACAAATAACCTCAGACTCGATATTGTTCATTAGCGACAACATTTTTATATATAACAACTCAAACCGCTCTAGCCAAGGGGTCCGCGCCATATACCCCTCGCGGGACCGCCCGAGGCGCGTCAATCCGCAGGAAACGACGCCGTTCCCCGCTTAGAGGATTTTAACTTTTCAAAGTTAAAATCCTCTAAAACAGTGTGCCGATATGGGCGGCGATGTCTTCCAGAATGAAGTCCTGATCGCGGATGCCGGGCGGATTCTTGCGGGGCGCAAGAGGGCCGTTCTTGCGCAGAATAATGTAGGGCACAAAATCGCCGCCCGCGCGCAGTTCCTCAAACACCGCGGCGTGATCGCCGTAAATGAGCAGCAATGTCCCGTCCGGCACGCGCTCATAGAATTTTTCCAGGCAGCGGTCCACATAATTGATGCTGTTGGCGAAATTTTGGAATTTGTCCTTGGGCTCCGGAAAATACTTTTGCTCGCTCGCGGGCAGATACACCCAGGGCGTGTGGTTGGTCAGGGTGATGGCGAAGACCAGATCCTTGCCCGGCCGCGCGGCCAGATCAGCCGCAAAGTCGAGCACAGGACCGTCCAGATACCCGTAAGTGGAGAAAAACTTGTGGCGGTCGCCCGCGCCCAGGCCCCCCCGCGCATCCAGGTCCTCTTTGAACAAGACCTCGTCAAAACCCATGCGCACGTACGCGGGTTTACGGTTGAAGAAGTTGCCGTCAAAGCCGTGCAAGGCCGTGGTGCGGTAGCCTTCGGCCTTGGCCAGGCGCGGCAGGCTGCCCGCACGCTCAAAAGGATAAGAAGACAGCTTGTAAGGAATAATTTTGCGATTGACCGCTTCCTGCATGAGCACCGTGCAGTCGGCGCTGGCCGAGCCCAAACGCGAACGCGAGGCGATGCGGTGATAGGCTGAAGCCGCAACCAGCTTGTTCAAAAACGGGGTCAGAGGCCGCCCGCGCTCGTCGGTCCAGTTCAGGGCGCCGTAGTCCAGGCTTTCCACCTGCAGGATGATAATGTCCTCGGCCGGCTCAAGGGGCGAAATCGCATCGGCCAGCTTGCGGGACATCGGGTGCGCGTCAAAGAAGTCCGCTTCATCGGTCAAAACCAGCTCCGCGCTCCAACTGATTAAATAACCATAGGCGGCAATGTTTTTAGCCGAAGAAAAACCCTTGAGCTCCTCGGCCATGTTCACCACCCGCCAGTTGCCCACGGCAAGCACGCCAATGGCGCAAAAAATGGCGATGGTCCCCCGCAGCCAGGCCAGCCAGGCCCGCGTTTTTGCCGGCGCGCCCCAGAGCAGGCCGCACTTGACCGCAAACGCGCCGCCCACGGCAAGCGCCGCCCAGAGGGGCACCGAGGCAAACAAGTCGCCGCCCATGGCCGCGCCTTCTTTCCATTGGGTAAGCAGCGGCGTGAGCAGCAATTCCGCCCGGAAATAATTCCAATAGGAGTAAAGGGACAGCGAGAGCAGCCCGTCCGCGACCAGAATGAGGGCCACGCCCCAACGAGGCAGCATCAGGACTGCCGCGCTGATCAGGCAAAAGTTCAAAGCCAGGCGGCAGGCCAGCATGGCGAAATCATAATGATACGCCGCGTTGGAAGCCAACTGCTGCCAGGCGAAACTTTCCAGAGACCAGACCAGGATAAGCAGAACAAGGCAGGTTCTCCGCCGGGAAATCACGTTCAAAGTCGGGCCGCCTTTTCTTTCCGGGGCATATTCTCTTTGCCGGCCGATCCCGCAAATTTATACGCAGCGGAAGCGTTCCGTTGTTCAAAGTAAATGTTCTGTTCAGCCATAATCAAGTTGTACTTCTCGGCGCTTGCAAAATAAAAAAGCCCGGCGCTAACAATAATCAATCTCCGGGCCAAAGGGAAGTTTTCTCCGCAACAGTTCCAGTTTTTCCCTCCGGCTATGGACAGTTGCCAATTGATACGCACCAGTATAGATTAGAAAGATTCAGGCACTTAAAGGAGCCATCATGCTTTTTTCTATAAAACTACTCAAATCCGCCTCCAAATACATGCTTTGCGCGGCCATGATCATTGGGCTGGGCGTTTTGGGCCCGCGCCCCGCCGCCTTGGCCGCGCCGGGCGATGAGCAGCTTAAAGAAGCCCTCCGCCGCGTTTTGCGGGAAAATCCGGACCTGATCCTGGATGTCCTGGCCCAG
>JAVBRZ010000052.1:0-8531 GCA_031547425.1 Desulfovibrionaceae bacterium | reverse complement strand
TTCGCCATTGCCTGGGAAATGGTCACCCGAGCCGACGGCCGGGTGGACTCCGAAAGCCTGAGCGGGTTTATCGGCGCTTACCAGTCGGTCACCAAGCTGGCCCTGGGTGAAATCTGGGCCATTCCTATCATGCTGCGCCTGGCGCTCATTGAAAATCTGCGCCAGGAGGGCGAATACCTGCAAATCGCCCAACGCGACCGCATGACTGCGGACCGCTGGGCCGACAAGCTCATTGAAATCAACGAAAAAGATCCCAAAAGCCTCATTCTGATCATGGCCGACATGGTGCGCGCTGAACCTAATTTAAGCAGCTCTTTTGTTTCTGAATTTTCCAGCCGCCTCAAGGGCCAGAACATCAATATCACCATTCCCATGGCCTGGGTGGAACAACGCCTGGCCGAGCAAGGGCGCAATGTCGAGCGCATGGTGCACCAGGAAAGCCAGCAACTGGCCTCCCGCCAGGTATCCATGAGCAACAGCATCAGCTCGTTGCGCTTTTTGGATTCCATGGACTGGCGCGAGTTTGTAGAAACCGTGAGTTCTGTGGAACAGATTCTGCGCGGCGATCCGCCAGGCCTTTACGGCCGTATGACTTTCACCACCAAAGACCGTTACCGCCACGTGGTGGAATACCTGGCCAAGCACAGCAGGCATTCGGAAAATGAAGTGGCCACGGCTGCCCTGGATCTTGCCCAGGAAGCCGCTTTGGAAAAGGGGCTTGAAGACTTCACTTCCCATGTGGGCTTTTTCCTCGTGGACAAAGGCCGCGGAATCATTGAAAAACGCCTGGATGTAACCCTCCCCCTCAAGCCGCGTTTGCGCGGAATTGTACACAGTATGCCGCTATTATTCTATCTTGGCGGCATTGTGCTTATTACCGGGTTGCTGGGTTTTTACCTGGCCGGCCATACCAATGCCGAACGCATGCCCTGGTATGCGGAAACCATCTTCTGGTCCCTGGTGCTTATGTCCTTAAGCCAGTTGGCCGTGGGCACGGTCAACTGGCTGGTCACCGTGTTTGAGCGCCCCCACCCCCTGCCGCGCTTGGACTACTCCAAAGGCATCCCCCCCGAAGCCCGCTCTCTGGTGGTCATTCCCACCATGCTCTCCAGCCCCGGAGCAGTGGACAAATTAATTCACAGCCTGGAAGTGCGCTTTCTGGCCAACCGCGATGAAAATCTGTTTTTCGCCCTGCTTACTGATTTTAACGACGCGCCACAGGAGCATCTGCCCGGCGATGAGGAATTGTTAAAACGAGTCAAGGAAGGCGTCGAATCCCTGAACAGGACTTATGCCACCTCCAAAATAGCTAAGACCTTTTTCCTGCTGCACCGCCCTCGCGCTTACAACCCCAAAGAAGGCGTCTGGATGGGGCGTGAACGCAAGCGCGGCAAGCTGGCCGACCTCAATCAACTCATTCTCAATGGGGCCACGGACAATTTTTCTCTGATTGTCGGCGAAGTGGGGCTGTTACGCAATATCCGCTATGTCATCACCCTGGACACGGACACCCAGCTGCCCCGGGACACGGCCTGGCAATTGGTGGGCACCATCCACCACCCGCTCAATCGCGCCGTTTATAACCAGGAAAAGCAGCGGGTAGTTGAAGGTTACGGCGTTTTGCAACCCCGCGCCACCATCAGTATGTCCACCGGAGGCAAATCACGCTATCAGCAGCTTTTCGGCAATGATTACGGCATTGATCCTTATACCAAAGCTGTATCCGACGTGTATCAGGATCTTTTTTATGAAGGCTCGTTCATCGGCAAAGGCATTTATGACGTGACCGTGTTTGAGCAGGTCCTGGCCGACCGCTTCCCGGACAATAAAGTTTTGAGCCATGACTTGCTGGAAGGTTGTTACGCCCGTTGCGCGCTGGTCAGCGACGTGCAGGTGTTTGAAGAATTCCCCCTGCAATACGGGGCCGACATTAAACGCCGCCATCGCTGGGTGCGTGGCGACTGGCAGATTTCCCGCTGGCTGCTGCCCCGCGTGCCGGGCAGGGGAAAACGCTATAAAAATCCGCTCGCCGGCTTGTCGTTGTGGAAAATTTTCGACAACCTACGGCGCAGCCTCATGCCCATCTGCCTCACCGGCATGTTGTTCATGGGCTGGAGCTATCTGCCCAGCCCCTGGCTGTGGACCGCGGTGGTGCTCGGCATCATGATCACCCCGGCTTTGCTCTCATCCATACTTGATCTGTGCATAAAGCCCAAAGACAACCTGTTCAGCCAGCACATTTATGCGGTAACCAACAACTCTCTGCGCCGCTTCGCCCAGGTGCTGTATAACTTCATCTGTCTGCCCTATGAGGCTCTGGTCAACCTAGACGCCATCCTGCGCACCATCTGGCGCATGCGGATAAGCAAAAAGCACATGTTGGAGTGGACCACTTCCTCCCAGGTGGAATCCTCGTTCAAATCCGGTTTTATGTCCTATTTGGGGCAAATGTGGCCGGCCTCCGCGCTGGCCGCGGCGGCAATAATCTATCTGTTTATAGCCAGGCCGGAAGGCCTCGCCTGGGCCGCGGCTCTGCTGACCTTGTGGCTGGCCTCCCCTGTTGTGGCCTGGCGCATGAGCTGTACTCTGCCGCGCAAAAAACCGCATTTGTCCAAGAGGCAGAAATTATTTTTGCGCAAGACCGCACGCAAAATCTGGTCGTTTTTTGAAGACTTCGTACGCGCCGAAGACAATTGGCTGCCCCCGGACAATTATCAAAAGCACCCGGTGGGCAAAGTGGCTCACCGCACCTCGCCCACCAATATCGGCCTGTCCTTGCTAGCCGGACTCGCGGCCTGCGATTTCGGATATATCACCCCCGGGCGTTGTATTGAGCGCCTGAACAATACCTTTGAATCCATGTACCGCATGGAACGCTACCGTGGCCACCTGTATAACTGGTATGACACCCAGACTTTGATCCCCCTTTATCCGCTGTATATTTCCTCCGTGGACAGCGGCAATCTGGCCGGGCACCTGTTGACCCTGCATTCCGGGCTGGAAGAAATCATTGAGCGGCCGGTGTTTGAGCCGCAATTTTTCGAAGGCCTCGCCGACACCTGGGCCATTATCGTGGACAACGTCAAAGGCTCCGTGCCGGCCTATGTGCACAGATGGCGCAAACAGCTGGGCGCCAATTGCGATCGTCTGGGCAGCGCCGGCGCTTGTGAGCTTAAGCTGTGCCTGGACAAGACTCTGGTCGCTTCGGAAAACCTGCTGGAGCACCTGCGCAGTGACGGCGATGACAACCTGATCAACTGGGGTGAGCGTTTGGTCAAACAGTGCCGGGACGCCCTGGATGATTTTACTTTCATGCTTCCCTGGACAACAGAGCCTGATTTTGAAAACCTGCGGAAAGATGCAGCCGCGCCGTCCTTGCTGGGGCCGGTGCCCACCTTGCGCCAACTGGCCGAACTCAGCAGTAAGCTCATTGTGGAAGTACGGAACCGGGAAAAAGCCGGAGACGCCGCGCCTGAACAATTGGAACGCTGGAAAAAACTCCTCGGCCAAACGGCCGTGGCCTCGCAACGGGCCAAGGGGCGCTTGCAAACCGTAAACCAACTCAAGGAGGACGCCCTTGAATTCGCGCGCATCGACCTTGATTTCCTGTTCGACAGGTCGCGCGACCTTTTGACCATAGGCTACAACGTCAGCGAACGCCGCCGCGACGAAGGCTGTTACGATTTGCTGGCTTCCGAGGCGCGCTTGGGCGTATTCGTGGGCATTGCGCAAGGCCAGTTGCCGCAGGACGCCTGGTTCAGCCTGGGGCGCCTCCTGGCCAAGGTCAGCGGCGGTCCCTGCCTGATATCCTGGAGTGGCTCCATGTTTGAATACCTCATGCCGCTCCTGGTCATGCCCATGTATGAAAACACCCTGCTGGACCAGACCTGCCACATGGCCGTGCGCCGCCAGATCGAATACGGCGACCGCAACGGCATCCCCTGGGGCATTTCCGAATCCGGCTACCGCATGTTCGACTCCCAGCTCAATTACCAGTACCGGGCTTTCGGCGTGCCCGGCCTTGGCCTTAAACGCGGCCTGGCCGATGATATGGTCATTGCGCCTTACGCCACGATCATGGCGCTTATGGTTGAACCCGAAGCCGCCGCCCGCAACCTGGAGCTTCTGGATCACGACGGTTTCTCAGACAACTACGGTTTTTTCGAAGCCGTGGATTATACCGCCTCCCGCCTGCCCCACGGCAAAACCCGCAGCGTGGTGCGTTCATTTATGGCCCACCACCAGGGCATGGGCTTCCTGTCCCTGGCCTATGCCTTGCTGGACCAGCCCATGCAGAGGCGTTTCTGCGCCGACCCGGAAATCGAGGCCGCTCTGCTACTTTTGCAAGAGCAAACGCCGCGCGCGGTGAAGTCTTACTCCCACGTTGATGAAATGGCCGTTACCGGCCTTAGCGCGGCGGAAGAAAAGTCCGAAGTTGAATCGGCGGTTTACGGGGTGGACACGCTTTACCCGGCCGTGCACCTGCTCTCCAACGGCGCTTACCAGATGATGGTCACCAACACCGGCGGCGGCTACAGCCGCTGGCGGGATCTGGCCATATCCCGCTGGCGCGAGGACACCACCCGCGACAACTGGGGCTCGTTCTGCTACATCTGCGATGTGGACTCCGGAGAATACTGGTCTCCAGCGCATCAACCCACCTTAAAGCCGCTGGACAGCTATTCGGCCATTTTTCATGAAGGCAAGGCCGAATACCGCTCCAAGCATAAAGACTTCAGCATGCATCTTGAGGTGTCCGTATCCCCGGAAGATGACCTTGAGCTGCGCCGCCTGCGGATCATGAACCTCAGCCGCGAACCCAGGACCATTGAAGTCACCAGCTATTCGGAAGTGGTGCTCGCCCCGCCCAATGCCGACCCCCTGCACCCGGCCTTCAGCAATCTTTTTGTGCAAACCGAACTGGTCAACAGCGAGCAGGCCATTCTCTGCACCAGGCGCAAACGCTCTGACGAGGAAAATCCGCCCTACATGGTTCACCTCATGGCCGTGCACGGCCTGCCCCGCCAGGAAGTTTCCTATGAAACCGACCGGCTGCGTTTCATCGGCCGGGGCCGGAGCGCGCGAAATCCCCTGGCCATGGACAAGACCGGGCAGCTGTCCAACACCATGGGTTCGGTGCTGGACCCCATCGTGGCCGTGCGCCACCGCATCACCCTGGCCCCGCGCAAAGCCTGCCTGGTGAGCATAGTCACCAGCATGTCCGAGAGCCGCGAGCATTGCCTGAGCATTGCTGAAAAATACCAGGACAAGCGCTTCTCCGACCGCCTGTTTGATCTGGCCCACACCCACAGCCAGGTGGCCTTAAGCCAGCTCGGCGCTTCTGAAGCCGATGCCCTGCTCTACCGCAAACTGGCTTCGCACATCATTTACGCCAATTCGCTCATGCGCGCCGATTCGGAAACCATCGCCAAAAACTGGCGCGGCCAGTCCAGCCTTTGGGGCTACGCCATTTCCGGAGATCTGCCCATCATCCTGATGCGCATTGCCGATCCGGCCAATTTGAACATGGTCCGCCAGTTGGTGCAGGCCCAATCTTACTGGCGCCGCAAAGGGCTTTACGCCGACCTGGTCATCTGGACCGAGGACTACGCCGGCTATCGCCAGCCTCTGCAGGAGCAGATCATGGGCATGCTAGCGGCCGGCGGCGAAGGCGTGGGCAACGAGCGCACCGGCACGGTAGTGGTGCGCCCGGCCGACCAGGTGCCGCCCGAGGACCGCATCCTCATGCAGAGCGTGGCCAGAATCATCCTTTCAGACAACCGGGGCAGCATTCTGGAACAGTTGGAACGCGTTCCCACCAGCGGGGCGCATGTGCCCAAGCTCACGCCCTCCCAAACCTATGCCCCGCCGGCCCTGCCCGCGCCGCAAGAACTGCCGGACGACCTGCTGTTTAACAACGGGCTGGGCGGTTTTACGCCTGACGGCAAGGAGTATGTAATTGTTCTTAACGAAGGCGCCGCCACGCCCGCGCCCTGGTCCAACGTGCTGGCCGGCCCGGAATTCGGCTGCGTGATTTCCGAAAGCGGACAATCCTACACCTGGAGCGAAAACGCCCACGAGTTCCGCCTAACCCCCTGGCACAACGACCCCATTACCGACGCCGGCGGCGAGCTTTTCTACCTGCGCGACGAGGAAACCGGGCATTACTGGTCGCCCGCGCCCCTGCCCTGCCGGGGCATCGGGCCTTATGAAACCAGGCACGGCTTTGGCTACAGCAAGTTTATGCACGCCGAAAACGGCATTGCCTCAGAAATGACCGTCTACTCGGACCTGGAGGCAACGGTGAAATACGTGCGCATCCGTTTGCACAATCTTTCCGGGCGCGCGCGCCGGATTTCGGCCACCGGCTATGTGGAATGGGTGTTGGGCGATGTGCGCCACAAGAGCGCGCCGCATATTGTCACGGAATATAATGCCGATGTGGCCGGCATTTTCGCCCGCAACCCGTATAATGCTGAGTTTCCGGGCCGCACGGCCTTTTTCTGCAGCAGCGCGGACCAGGCCGGCTACACGGGCGACCGTACGGAATTCTTGGGCCGCAACGGTTCACAACGCGACCCCGCCTGCCTGAAAAAAGCGTATCTGGCGCACAAGGTCGGCGCGGGCATGGATCCCTGCGCGGCCTTGCAAGCGCCCTTCACCCTGGCGGACAATGAAGCGCAGGAAATTGTGTTCATGCTCGGCTCGGCCCAAAATGCGGAAGACGCGCTCAGCCTGGCCAGAGCCGTGCGCGAGCCTGACGCGGCGGACAAGGCCCTGGAAAACATGCGCCGATTCTGGAGCAATCTCCTGGGCACGGTGCAGGTCAAAACGCCGGACCCGGCCTTTGACGTCATGTTCAACGGCTGGCTGCTCTATCAATCCCTGTCCAGCCGCATTTGGGGCCGCAGCGGCTATTACCAGTCCGGCGGCGCTTTCGGCTACCGCGACCAGTTGCAGGACGCCATGACCTTTGTGCACGCGGCGCCGGAAATTCTGCGCAACCAGATTCTGCTTTGCGCCTCGCGCCAGTTCCTGGAAGGCGACGTGCAGCACTGGTGGCACCCGCCGCAGGGGCGCGGCGTGCGCACCCGCTGTTCCGACGACTATTTGTGGCTGCCCATGGCTGTTTGCCGCTATGTGCTGTGCACCGGCGACGCCGGCATTCTGGATGAAAAGGTGGCCTTCCTGGAAGGGCCGCCCCTGGCCGAAGGGCAGGAGTCGGTTTACGACCATCCCAGGGTCTCGGAACAGATGCAGAGCCTGTATGACCACTGCGTGCGGGCCTTAAGCAACGGCCTGGCGCGCGGGGTCAACGGCCTGCCCCTGATGTGGTTCGGCGACTGGAATGACGGCATGAACCTCATTGGCCAGCACGGCAAGGGCGAGAGCGTCTGGCTGGGCTTCTTCCAATATAAGATTTTCACGGAATTCGCCCAAGTGGCTGAAAAATACGGAGACAAAGATTTCGCCCTGCGCTGCGGCCAGGAGGCGGAAGCCCTGCGGCAGGCACTGGAAAACAACGCCTGGGACGGCGAGTGGTATCTGCGGGCCTGGTTTGACGACGGCACGCCGGTGGGCTCGGCCAGAAGCGAGGAATGCAAGATCGACTCCCTGGCCCAGAGCTGGTCGGTCATTTCCGGCGCGGCCGCGCCCGAACGCCGGAAAACCGCCATGGATTCCGTGGACCGCTACCTGGTGGACCGCGAAGACAAGCTCATTCAGCTGTTCGATCCGCCCTTTGACAAGACCAGCCACATCCCCGGCTACATCATGGGCTACGGTCCCGGCGTTCGCGAAAACGGCGGCCAATTCACCCTCGCCGCGGTCTGGGCGGTCATGGCCTTCGCCCAAATGGGCAACAGCCGCCGCGCCTGGGAACTGCTCTCCTTGATTAACCCCATCACCCATGGTAAAGACGCGGGGATAGTGGACACCTACAAAATCGAGCCCTACGTGGTCACAGCCGACGTCTACTCCCAACCCCCGCACAACGGCCGGGGCGGCTGGTCCTGGTACACCGGCGCCGCCGGCTGGATGTACAGGCTGATGCTTGAGGATATGCTGGGCATTCAGCTACGGGATGGCGAACTGGAAATTAACCCCTGCCTGCCCGAGGGTTGGAAAGATGTGAAGGTGACGTACCGGCGGAATGGGGAGGCGCGGGAGATTGTGGTGCTCTAGATGTAATGTTTCAATAGGTTGTTCACCCCCTACTTTGAAAACCTACTAAAAATGGGATGATTACCTTGGCAGTTAGTTTTAATAGGCCCTAGACCGACAAAATGAATGGCAGAACATGGTGAGTATTAATGGCGAACTGCAAAATAATGGAGCATTATCATTAGATATCAATAAAAAATAATGGGTCATGACTAGCAGAGAGGATTGTCTCTTAGCAGTCTGAGGACGATTTTGTATATGTCCTCACCCCTGTTGTTAAACCTAAATTCGCATTCCTTCAAATGAAAGTAGAAGGAGTGTTTATGGATTCCACGGAATCGTACTAAGCGTGTTTTGGCGTAGGCCCA
>JAVBRZ010000186.1:0-3524 GCA_031547425.1 Desulfovibrionaceae bacterium | reverse complement strand
CTGGCGGATGCGCAAGCGGACGCCCGCAAGCGTACAGCGCGGCGCGTCTTTAGTTCAGGCCGCTTATACGATAAAGGCTGTGCTTTTTGTATTTTTAAAAATGTCGCGGGAAGAGGTATTTCAAGAATTAAAGGCTCTATTGTAAACTGTGAGGATTATTTATGTCCGCTGTGTCGCTTGCTTCGGCGCCCACTATTGCGCTGCTTACGGATTTTGGGCTGGATGACCCTTACGTGGGCCAGTTGAAAGGCGTATTGCGCACCCTGGCGCCGGAGGCGGCGGTTGTGGATTTGAGCCATGGCGTGCCCGCTTTTCGGGTGGAGACCGGCGCCTTTTTTCTGGCCGCGAGCTTTGGCTATTTCCCCGAAGGCACGGTATTTGTGGCCGTGATCGATCCCTGGGTGGGCACAAATAAAAGGGATATTCTGGTTCTGAGCGGCGGCGGCCGTACCTTTGTGGGTCCGGACAACGGCGTTTTGAGTCTGGTGCTGGAAAACTTCACGGTTTCCGGAATTCCGGCCCGGATGTGGCGGTTGAAAGCCACGTCCGCGTCCCGCGTGGAGTTTGGGGGTTTGACCTTTGCCGGCAGGGACATCATGGTTCCGCTGGCCGCGCGTCTTTGCCGGGGCGAAACCCCGGACAAGGCCGGCGAATTCAGCGAGTTGAAGCGTCTGGATCGGCCCATCTGGGCCATACCGGAACGCACCGACCAGGGTGTGCTGGCCTCGGTCCTGCATGTGGACCACTTCGGCAACGTGATTTTAAACCTGGCCAACCACATCTGGGCAAAGCCGCTGGCCGCCGGCGACGTGTGGCTGATGATGCCTTCCGCCGGGGCACAGGCCGCGCTGCAACTGCAACTGGCGCTTGCTTACGCGGAATTGCCGCCCGGCAAGGTCGGCTTGGTGCCCGGAGGGCAAGGCTATCTGGAACTGGGCATGTATCAGGCTTCGGCTGCGGCTGAACTGAGCCTGAAAATCGGAGACCTGGTTCAGTTGGGAACAAGCGGGTAGCCGTTTTTCAGTTTTGCTTTTGGCGATTAAGGTTTTGGGCTTGAAAACCTTGTAACCTGAACATAGAAAAAGAGGCGCGTATGGCCAGAAAATCTGAAAATGAAAAAGACGTGACCATGGCCGCTCCGGCGGCTTCGGAAAACGACGCTATAACGCCCGACAGTCCAGGCAAAGCGCCGAAAAAACCGGCCAGAACGGTTAAGGCCAAGCCCGCCGGGGCATCTGACCCCATTGTGGCGGACAAGGCGCCCGCGTCTTCCGGGCCGGCTGTAAAGGAGGCGACAAGCGCAAAGAAGGCGCCGGGCATAAAAGCCGCGCCGGATGCCCGGCCAGGTCCGGGAAACGTGGAGAGCGCGCAAGGCGGGGAAGGGGCTCCCATAGCTAACGGCGGCAAGGTCGGAGATGATCCCGTGGCCGTCGGCCCCGCGAGCTTTGAGGCTGATGAGGAGGAAGCGCCGCCCAAGGGCGCGTCCGCCTATTGCGGCGCGGTCTGCGCCCGGCTGAAGAGCCTGAAGCTTCATGGTTTTTGCGCGGCCTTGAGTTTCCTGTCCCGCCTGGGTTGCGCCAAGGAGCGCGGCGAAGAGGAAATGCGCGCCGCTGTGGCGTTTTATCCTTTAGTGGGCCTGTTGCTCGGCTTTTTGGCCCTGATTCCGGTATGGCTGGTTCCGGCCGGGTATTTTTGGCTCAAGGCCTGGGTGTTCAGCGCGCTAATGGTTTGGCTCACGCGCGGTCTGCATTGGGATGGCCTGGCCGATCTGGCCGATGCCCTGGGCTCAAACTGCAGCGGCGAGGAGTTCCAGCAGGTGCTCAAAGACAGTCGCAGCGGCGTGTTTGCCGTGTTAGCCGTGGTTTTTTGCGCCCTGGGCTATGTGTTCGCCGCACAATCCCTGCTGCTGCGCGAAGCCTGGCTGCCCTTTGTCCTGGCGCCGGCTCTGGCCCGTTGCGCGCCGCTGTACATCGCCAATCTTTCCCGTCCCAATGCCGCCTCAACCCTGGGCAAACTCATGGAGCGGGCCGTTGACCTTAAAGTGGCCGTGATCTGGACTTGCGTGCCGGCGGTTATCGCCGTGCTGGCCGGGTACATCCTGGCCGCGGTGTTGGCGCTGGCCGTTGCCGGGGCGTTGTTGTACTGGTTGCTTAACCTGGCTGAGCGCCACGGCGGCTACAACGGCGACTTCATGGGCGCGGGCGTGGTGCTGGTGGAATTGGGCGCGCTCTTGGCCTTTGCTTTGGGGTAGGAGAGTTTCGGTCCTTTGTCGATCTGATTTTCGCCGTCAGGACGACGGCGGCCGCGCAGCGCGAGAGGCTGAAAACCACGTTTTTCAGCCTCGACCCTTGAGCGCCGCACAGGAAGTGCGGCCGAAAGGTATGCGCTAAGGCCGAATTGGGCGCATTGCTGGCCTTCGCCCCGGAGCAAACCCGGTACAAGTTGGCGTTATTATTTGCAATACGGGAACGCGCGCCGCGTTCCCGTATTTTTTCATCTCGGCATTGTTTTTGCTAATATCCTGCCAAGCGGCGAAAGGCCGACAAGGATTTGACTGTAACCCGGATGAAACCCGCCCATGTTTAAATTTAAACTGCAACAAGTGCTCAATTATCGCGGCCAGTTGGAAGACCAGGCCAAAATGGCCCTGGGCCGCGCCCAGAACGAGCTGTCCGTGCGCCAGAAGCAGGTGGACGAACTGCAGGCCGAACTGGCGCTTCAGGCGGGCAAGGGCTACAACGAGGGCATCCGCACTGTGGATGAACGCTGGGTGCAGGACAACTACATCCGCCGCATCAAGGAAGACCTGGAAAAGGCCAGGCTCCGCCGCGAAGAAGCTGAAATGCTGGTGCACCGCTGCCGCTCCGAACTCATGCGCAAAAGCCAGGATCGCCAGCTGTTGGATAAATTATGCGATAAGCAAAGGGAGAAATACAATCATGAAGAGGCTCAAAAAGAACAATACGCTCTCGATGAAATGGCGGGCATCCGGTTCCGGCCTGACGCTGTCTAGGCTCTGCCGCTGGCTGGGACTGGCCGTTGCCGTCAAATTGGCCGTATTTTTCTCCCTGGCCGGCGGCTTTAACTCGCCCGCTCCTGAAACCGCCGCCGTGCAAGGCAGCGGGGAAGCCTCCATGGGCATCATCAGCCTGGCCTCGCTGCCCGGCTTGAGTGAGGCCAAGGCCCAAGGCGTGGACGCGCCCGCTCCCATGACCAACGCCACGGCCACGCCGCCCCAGAATCTGGACGCAAGCGGCGGCGCAAACGGCCTTCCCGGCTCCGCGCCGGGCGGGCAGGGCGATTTTGCGCTGCGCGAAGCCCTGGACCGCCGCCAGGCCGACCTCGACCGCCGCGAAACCGAACTCAACCGCCTGGAACAGAGCCTTAATGAAAAACTTTTGAATATGCAGGCCATGGAAGCGCGCATTCAAACCATGCTCAAAGAAGCCCAGGGCCTTAAAGACGAAAAAATGCGCCATTTGGTGGACGTGTACACCAACATGAAAGCCCAGCAGGCCGCCCAG
>JAVBRZ010000128.1:0-11415 GCA_031547425.1 Desulfovibrionaceae bacterium | reverse complement strand
GTGGGTTTTATCATTTTTAATAGTAGATCAGCCGAAGAAACTTAAACCCTCTCAGTCGTGAGTCTGTATGGGCTAACGCCAGCCTTGGATACCAAGAATATCGGCGAATTTTCCATTTTGGGAAAATTCGCCGATTTGATTTTTTACCCCAATTTTGCTCCACTTGCTCCATAGGTTGAGCATTCAATTTCAGGAGGTATTATGGGTATCGCAAGTTTGGTTAGCGGCTTTGGCATCGGCAGTGTAGTTACCCTTTTGCGGCAAAGCGAGCGTATTCACACTTTTGCAACGTGCGATATATAGCATATCCCGGGCGATGGGGCTGGCGTTAAACACGGACCAATCAAGCTCATAGCCGGCACCCCTCGCAAGCTGCCGCGTAAAACTGCGCAAAGTGCGGCTGTTGCCATCCAAAAACGGATGCAGATAATCCAGATTCACGTAAATTTCCGCGAGCTGTTGCACAAACTTTTCAGGGCCAAGTTCGGCCAGACTTTCCGGCACAGCCCTCTTTAGCACAGTCTCAAGCTGCGCCCGAGCAACCGAGTTCATAGCGGAATAAGCCATATTGGCGGTCACATCAACCGTTTCTAGCCTGCGTTGCTTGACCCAATCCCGACCCACAGGAGACTCAAGCCGGTATTCGCCAGGGGATGTCCCCTGAAAACCCAAACCTGGTAAATCCTGAAAAATGCGGCTATGAACTTCTCTAAGGTGGGAAGAATCGAACTTGCCCTGTACCGGATTGATTTCAAGCTCAACAATCCGCCGCGCCGTGTATCCCCCCACAAGCAAATCGCGTTCCTCGCCGGCCTCCTGTCCACCGTCTGTCCAAGTCACTGTCCGCGCCTCTGTACGAATTCAGCCAGGTCAATTTCACCGTTAATGAACCGCGCGGCCTGCGCCTTATCGGCCTCGGAAACAACATACCCCTCCAGGCCGACTGAAGCATGGGCAAATCTTACCGCCTCTTCCCGCCGCTGCCTTTCTTGGGCATCAATGGCAAAAGCTTTGCTTTGCGCGTGCTCAACATAACCGCGCATTAAATCACGCAACACCTGGGCCGCCGGGCGGTGCGCGGCTTCAGCCGCCCGCGCGAAGCTGGTCCGCAAATCCGGCTCGATCCGGATAGTCATGGTGGTCCCCTTACTCATGGCTACCTCCAAAGTCGCAACCCAACTAAGAACAATTTTCTTAGCTAATATTAAAATATAATGTCATGACATTGTTATGTCAAAGGCAATACAAATTTTACATTTCCCCCTAAAATAACTCAGCCGCCAACTGGGGTTCAGGAAGGGAGGAGGTTGGCAGGAGCGAGGAACCTCAAGGGGCTCAGTATATCAGCTCCTTGGGGTTCCCCTCCTCCAAAGATCACTTCAAACAACAACCCACTCCCCTTCACCTACCCCTCAATGCACGCATACGCGTTGTGGTCGTGGATGGATTCCATGCTTTCCACTTCCACTTTGTAGCGGGCTACTTGGGGGTGGTTGGCGAGCTCGCGGGCGGCGAGGCGGACCACGTCCTCCACGAAGCGGGGGGCGGCAAAGGCGGCTTCGGTCACGAATTTTTCATCCTCGCGCTTGAGCAGGGGGTAAACGGGCGAGGACCCGGCCCGTTCGGCCAGTTCCACAAATTCCTCTATCCAGGCAAAGCCTTTCATGTCCAGGGTGAGGCGCACAATGGCGCGCTGGCTGTGCGCGCCTTCGCAGCTGATGGCCTTGGAGCAGGGGCACACGGTCATGACCGGCGCCTCCACCTCCAGGCGAAAGTGCGGCCCTTCGGCGCCGGCGCGCATTTCCCCGGTCAGGCAGCATTTGTAGCCGATGATGCTCTCGGCGCCGGACACCGGGGACTTTTTGGTGATGAAATAGGTGAAACGGAACACCGCGTAGGCCTTGGTGGCTTTGAGCCGGCTTTTGACGTCCTTGAGCAGGGTTCTGATGCTCTGGTAAGAGAGTTCTTCGGTCCAGCCTTCCAGTGCCTCGATAAAGCGGCTCATGTGCGTGCCTTTAAACCGCGCCGGCAGCTCCACGCCCAGGTCCACCCTGGCCACGGTGTGCTGGCGGCCCTGCCGCCGGTCGCTGACCACCAGGGGCAGCCGGAAATCCTTCACGCCTACGCGGTCAATGCTCAGGGGCACAGTGGCTTTGTCATTTTGAACATCAAGCATATTCTTTTACCCGGATAATATTTATTTTTAAAAGGTGGCGTCAACATGAAACAAGCTTTGTTTCGCGCTTGTTTTATGCCAACCGGTCATTTGGATTACGTTTAAACTCTCTTTCTTTCAAGCTCGCGACGCGCGGCTCAAAAAATCAACATCTCTCCGCCCGTACCGCCCAACCCAATACGGGTTAAGAAGCAACGGCGCCTTTCGTCAATGCGTCTTTTGCAAAATAAACCTTGCGGCCCCTTTGCGGCTTTCCGTTTTAATCCTGGATTCCACTGTTTCCACAGGGAATGACAATGCGCGAGACTGGGCTGCGATCTGCGCGTTCTTCATTTTGCTCCTCTTCATTCAACTTTATAAGGAAACGGCCTCGCCATTATATAATTCCTTTCCCACGCGAGGCCAATACTGTTTAAGGAGGGTATGGGTTCCGGGGAAGGGGAACCTAGCCTCCAGCGGTGCAAGCGAAGCGAAGCACAGCCGTTAGGTGAGCCTCCAGCGGCGCGAAGTGAAACGAAGCGCGGCCGTTGTCTGAGCGCGCAAGCAAGCGAAGATTACGGACGAGGTCCGCAGAGCGACAGCGCCAGCAAGCGAACCTTACGGCTGAGGACAGCAGCGATAAAGGTTACATACCCTTGTGGTTCCCCTTCCCCGGCGCGTTCACGCCAGGCTCGCCGCGCATACGCCTACTCCTCCACCGCTGAAAGGGCCAGTTGCCCGTGCTGCACGCCTTTGACGGCCAGGATGCGTTGGGCCAGGGCGCGGATGTCGTCGCTTTTGCCGCGCAGCACCAGCACTTCCAGGCAGTTGTCGTGATCCAGATGGATGTGCAGAGAGGTGACAATGAGATCGTGCACGTCGTGCTGCAACTCGGTAAGTTTCTGGGCCAGGTCGCTGTGGTGGTGGTTGTAAACCAGGCTCAAGGTGCCCACGGCCCGGGCCTCGCCTTGCGCCGTGGTTTCCTCAACCAATGCGGCGCGGATGAGGTCGCGGATGGCCTCGGACCGGCTGGGGCTGGCCCGCCGCTCCCGCCAGGCGTCAAAAGCGGTCAACAGGTCGTCTTCCAAAGATACGCCGAAACGGGTAAGCTCGCTCATGTCGTCTCCTGGGATCTGGCATTAAACGCGCGTGGAGTGTAAAATATATGCCCCAATCCACCGCGCCGCTAAAAATTTGCGCCATGGCCACAGGCCGGCAAAATTTATCCCCCCGGCCCTGCCCGCGCCTTGGCTTCCCGCCGTCAGCCGCCCTTCCTCAATTCCCAGATCTGCACCGTGGATAAAGGCACGCTGGGCAGGCTCCGGCCCTGGCCGTCCACAAACCCGGCCCTGGCTTCGTGGGCTTGGCGCACGCTCCAGCCGCTCTCGCGCAGAAGGGCCAGAAATTCTCTATACACCGGCCGGCAGGGTTCGGCCAGCCAAAACACGCCGCCCGGCGCCAGGCAATGGTGCAAAAACGCGGCCACCGGGCGCGCAAAGCGGCGCTCGTACATAATGTCCCCGGCCCAGGCCCGGGCAATGGCGCCCGCCTTGAAGGCCGGCGCCCGCCAGTCCGCCACCGCGCCCGCCACGCCGGCCACCTGGTTGCGCCCGGCGTTGTCCAGCGTGGCCCGCACCGCATCCGCCTCATAGTCAAAGGCCAGCACCCGGCCGCCCAGCCAGGCGCCGATCAGGGCCGTGAGCCCCAGGCCGCAGCCCACATCCAGGCAGACCCGGCCCGCCAGGTCCTGTTTAACCTCGGCCAGCCAGGCCCCCAGCACCAGGCTGGACGGCCACAGCTCCGCCCAGTAGGGCAGGCGCTCGTCCGCGCCAAAGGCTTCCGGGGTCATGGCCTCCCAAAGCTCATCCAGGCTGGCCGGACGCTTGAGATGCCAGGCCCGCCCCAGCAGGGGCAGGCACATCTCCGTGCCCCCGTCCGCCGGCACGCCCGCGCCCGCTTCCAGGAAAGCTCCGGCATTGGGGCGCAGCTCCGCCGCCGGCGCACTCGCGCTCTTGTGTTGTTGACCGTTCACGTTTAAAGCCTTATCCTGCCCCGGCAACAAGCGCAAGACCGGGCAAGAGCGCTCCGAGCGCGGCTGCCCCGCCATAATCGACCGGCCTTTTTGCCTTCAAACAAGCCGTCCTTGGAGTTTCTTCGGCCGGGCCTTGCGCTTCGCCTTAAGGTTACCTGGCCGGCGTTGCAAACCCTGAGAAGCGGCGGCGGAACGAAGAAGAAGAAGAAGAAGAAGAAGAAGAAGACAGGAACAGAAGCGGCAATAGAAACAGGAGCGGCCATAATCGGCCGGCCAGTTCGCCCGCCAATAACGCCCGCTTACATCCTTGTTCAGCGGATTCTCAAAATCAGCACATTCAAAAGCCGGACCCGCCCATGCCTTACGCCCACGTAACCGCCCTGCACCGCCTGGTGCTCATCGCCCTGTTCGCCGCACTGCTGGCCGTGGGCGGCTGGATCAGCCTTCCCATCGGCCCGGTGCCCATTACCCTGCAAACTTTGTTTCTAACTTTGGCCGGGCTTATCCTCGGCCCGCGCGGCGGGGCCCTGGCAGCCCTGCTCTTTCTGGCCGCCGGGCTGCTGGGCCTGCCGGTCTTTTCCGGCGGCAAGGGGGGGCTGGCCGTATTCCTCGGCCCCACGGGCGGGTTTATGCTCGCCTTTCCGGTCACGGCTTTTATCTGCGGTCTGGCCGGAGGCAGCCGTCCCGCGCCCCTGCCCCGGGCCATCGCCCTGTGCTGTCTGGGCGGAGCGGTCATGTACGCGGCCGGGACTTTGCGCCTGGCCTGGCTTTTGGATATTTCCCTCTACCAGGCCCTGTGGGTGGGGGTCATTCCTTTCCTGCCCGGCGGCGCGCTCAAGCTCTGGGCCGCTCTGGCCGCCCACCGCCACCTGGCGCGCCGCCGCCTGTTTCCGGGCTGAACACCCGGCCCCGCTCAGCCTGAAAAAGATTTCTTGTGGCCGCGCCCAAGGTGATATAGATTTTAAATCATGAATAACATCCCAGACGAAATTATACCCGGCGCCGCGGCCGACGCCCTTGCCCCCGGCGACGCCTCAGACGCCTCCCCCGCGGGCCGGTCCAAAAACTACGACGCCATCGCCCTGTTTTCCGGCGGCCTCGATTCCATCCTGGCTGTAAAAACGCTGGAGGCCCAAGGCCTCAAAGTCAAGGTCCTGCACTTCTTCACGCCTTTTTTCGGCAAGCCCCAGGCCAAAAAATACTGGGAGCGCCTGTACAATATCGATCTCGCCGCCGTTGACGTGGGCGAAGACTTTGTGGACCTCTTGAAAAAAGGCCCGGCCTCGGGCTTCGGCAAAGTGCTCAACCCCTGTGTGGACTGCAAAATCCTGCTCCTGCGCCGGGCCAAAGCCCTGCTCCCCCGCTACGGGGCCACTTTCCTGGCCACGGGCGAAGTCATGGGCCAGCGCCCCATGTCCCAGCGCCGCGACACCTTGAACCGCATCAGCCGCGAGGCCGATGTGCGCGACTGCCTCCTGCGCCCCCTGTCCGCTAGGCTTTTACCGCCCACGCCCATGGAAGAGGACGGCCGGGTCAGGCGCGAGCTGCTCGGCGACATCTCCGGTCGGGGCCGCAACGCGCAGTTCGAGTTGGCGAAGCGCTTCAACATCACCGAATTCCCCACCCCGGCCGGGGGCTGCCGCCTGGCGGAAATGGAAAACGCCCGCCGCTACTGGCCGGTGCTGCAATACCTGCCCGCGTGCACGGCCGACGACTTTTACCTCGCCAACCTGGGACGCCAGTTCTGGCACGGCCGCCACTGGCTGAGCGTGGGCCGCAACGCCGCCGACAACGAAGCCCTGGAAAAACTCGCCCGGCCCGCTGATTTTATTTTCAAAACCCTGGACTTCCCCGGCCCCTTGAGCCTGGGCCGCCCCGCGCCCGGCGCGGACTGGGACGAGGCGACACAACTTTCGGCCGCGGCTCTCGCCGCCTCGTTCAGCCCCAAAGCAAGGCAGCACGACGGCCCCTTGCGTGTGCGCATCGCGCAAGGCGAATCCTCCCGCGATGTGGTCATTGACTCGCCGCAAACCGCCGCGCGGGCGGCCGCCGTCCTTTGGCGCGCCCTGACCTGGGAGGAGGTCAAACCGGAAATTCACGCCCTGCGCAAACAGCCGGCCAAGCCCCCGCGCACCGCCCAAGCCGGGCCAGACCTTGGCGAAGCGGACGCCGCCGGGCAAGTCATGGCCCCTCACGCCGCCCCGGCCGCTTCGCGGCCCGCGCCCCTGCCTGGCGCCGCCGGGCGCGAAAATTCCGACGCTCCGGATCAGGCATAATATTTGCATGATTCTTGTTTCGCGCCAGGGCATAATTGCCCCGCGCGCCAAAGCGGGAGATTTTTTCAGCAAACCAAAATTTTAAGAGCAGCAGAGAACGCAAGCCATGCCGCAACTCAAAAGCCTTCTGCAGGAACAGTCCGTCATCGCCCAAGGGCAGGAACGCCGCCAGGCTGAAGGCCTGGTGGTCTGGCTGACCTGGCGCGGCGAGCTCAATCCTTCCGTGACGCAGACCCTCCAGGAATACGGCGGCCTGGGCCTTGCCCAGGAAGAGCAGCAGGGCATCTGGTTCTTTTTTCAGACCGACGGCTTTTTGTCCCTGGCCCGCCTACAGCTCTGGGCCAAGCTCCAGGCCATGCCCCTCACCGTGGTGGTCATGCGCGGCCTTTTGGTCTTCGGCGAAAGCCAGACCCGCCAGTTGCGCCTGGAGCCCGACCTCCTGGTCCAGAGCCAGGAAGTGCCCCTGGCTTTTAACGTCTGGATTCACACTGCGGCGGTGCCCCTGGCCCAGGGCTTGCCGGGCCTGAGCTTTGAAGAGGACGCCCAGCCCGCCGGCCTGGCCAAAGCCGCCTGGCACAAGCTCACAGCCGACTCCCGCCTGCCCTACCAGAGCGGCATGGGCTGGTATTGCGTTTTAAAGCCCCTGGGCAACCCCCTGGAAAAAGGCTTTCAATTGGGTTGGCGCGAGTTTTTCAACGAGCTGGAAAACATTTTAAGCCGCCAGAAATTTAAATACACCCTGCACAACAATTTTCTGCTCTTCCCCCTGGACAATCTGCGCCTCTTGCGCGCCTGGGGCACGGAATTTTTCAACCTGATCGGCCGCCTCAAGGAAAGCGAGGAAGAGCGCAACAAATACTGGCCCTGCGTCATGGTGGTGGTGGACAAGCGCGGCCTGAACTTCAACAACGAATTGCCCGACAAAATTCCCCTGGACTGGGACCAGCTCATGCCCGACTACCCGGTCATGACCATGCGCAACGGCTACCTCATGGGCCGCGACTTTATGGTCCACGAGGTGCGTTTCGCCGCGGGCGCCGGCACCATGGACGACTGGTGCAGCGTGAGCCCGGTGCTGGAAGACGGCGATTCCGTGGGCATAGTGCCGGTGGACATCGCCGTAAGCCTGGTCAGCGGCAAAAACGCCCACTGTTTTTACTGCGGCCTGCGCTCGCACAAGCCCGCCCAGTGCCCCTCCCGCCAGCTCAGGGAATGGAGCCCCGACTCGTGGAAAAAGCTGGCGGCCATGGATTTCGCCACCATGAACGCCGCGTTCAGGGAAATCAACGCGCAGATGACCGCCTCGGGCGATGACGGCCTGCTGGCCTTGCTCCAGGCCGAAGAGGGCCCGGCCCACGACATGGCCCGCGCGGTTTTTGAAATCACTTCCCCGGTGCAGCACAACTCCATGCGCCGCGTCTGGCTCAGTTCCGGCAAAGACCCCGGCGCGGGTTTCGGCAGGCCCAACCCGCAGGACGACAACCCCATCTGGCGCGTGCTCGACCATGTGCCCACGGGCGAGCTCATTCCCCTGGAAAAGGAGGTCGTCAGCATCGGGCAGCGCTCTTTGCGCGACTACCGGGTCAAAGTGCTCAACGGCTTTCTGGCCCTGGACCGTGAAGACCCCCTGCGCGCGGAAAGCCTGTGGAAAGAGGCCGAACTTTTGTGCCACACGCCCCTGCAGCTCTCGCATTTGCAATTTCTCCAGGCCCGGCTCACGGAAATCAGCGGCAAATACGAAAACGCCGGGCTCATGTATTCGGCCATCCTCAACCTCACCCCGGACTGGATCGAACCCGTCTACCGCCACATTGTCTGCCTGGTGAAAATGGGCTTCGCCGACCAGGCCATGCCCCGCCTGTTCACGCTCATTGAACGCGACCCCAATTTCTTCAACCGCGTGCTCATTGACCCGGAAGTGGAGCGCGGCCGCGTGCAGATCCTGGGCGGCCTCCACAGCCTGTGGCTGGAAAGCAAAGAGCAGGCCGCCAATGAAATCCAGAGCCTGGGGCATTTACGCATGGAGCTGACCACCTGGTTCAGCCCGGAGCACCCCTTCGCCACCAAAGCTTCGGAGCGCATCGACAACCTCATGGCCGTGTCCGGCGTGGCCAACTTCGTGCCTTACCAGCGCCTGATCAGAAGCCGCCTGCTTTTGGAAAAGAGCATGCAGGACGAAATTTCCCTGGAGGCCCGCGATCTGCGCACCAAGTTCAAGTCCTTTGCCCAGCGCCTCAACCGGGTTACCGAGGAAGCGGCCTGGTTCCCCTTCCCGCGCCTGCTCGTGGAGTTCAACCGCAGCCACAATAAAATTTCGCACAGCCTCAACTGGGCCCTGACCGCCAACCTCCAGGTGGCCGAAAACTTCAACAAAGCCCAGAAAATCGCCGAGCAGCAGGGCGAAACCTTGGCCAAGCTGGAAAGCAAGATCAAGTTCCTGAAAATCATCCGCGACTCCACCCTGTTCGCCTTCATCACCGGCAAGGCCTTTTTGTGGATGGAGGTCATCGCCCTGATCCTCATTTTCGCCGGGCTGCCCCTGTTCCTCTATTACGGCGAAAAATCCTCCTGGCCGTTCGTCAAGCAGCTCATGTACCAGGACAAGTGGGAAATGCAAAAGGTCCTGGTCCTGTTCACCTCGTTCATCGCCCTGGCCATATCCGCCCTGCGCACGGCCGCCGTGTTTGAAAAGCGGCGCGACAAGCTGCTGCAAAAAGGCAAGGAAGCGGCCATGAAGGACCTTGAGACCAGCCGCAAGAAGGGCAAAAAGGACAAGCCCGGCGCCCCGGACAAGGTTTCCGAAGACATGCCCGACCCCCCCCCGGCCATCAGAAAATCAGCGTCCAAAGACAAAGGCAAAGACAAAAAACGCGGCAAGTGACGCCTTTCTTAGGCCGGAAACCGGCCTTAGAAAGGCGTCATCCCCCGACTTGATCGGGGGATGACGGAACGAGGGGGCGGGGGATGACGCTGCGCGGGGACGCGTGCGCACCGCAATTGCCGCGCCTTTCCCGCGCCCCATTCCCGTTTTTTTATTTTCCGCCCGCCCCAACTACGCAATAATTTAATTGAACAATTCATAACAATCACATTAATTGTCGCAATTTATGGACAAATTCCGCAAAAAGTTATTGACAAACTCCTTAAAGCTTTTCTAGGCTATTTACATAATCCGCTTTTCTTCTTTGATCGCTTGTTTCAACTTATTGTTTTTCGCGCTATGGCTATAAATTCAATTACCACACAAGGAGTCTCCCATGCTTAAATTTTTCCGCCTGCTCGCAACTGTTTGCGCCATGGCGCTGCTCGCGGGCGCAAGCCTCGCCCCGGCCCAGGCCGCGCCCATCAACATTATTAACGTCCCGGCCGACGTCTACGCCCACACCACCCAGGCGGGCGGCGTTTACGCCTTTAACCCCGGCGACTACCAGGCCGCCAACACGGCGGCGATCGATTATATGGATATTCCCCCGGTCATCAGCCTCGGCAATTTCCCCGGCTCCCTGGCCGTGGGCGACGGCGTGAATCTCTCCGTCCTGGCCACCCCCAGCGGCAGCTTTATTTGGGATTATGCCGGCCTGGCCCTGCAGGACGGCTCCATCTTCCAAAGCGGCGGCTCCATCACAGCTGAAGGCGACGGCAGCCATGTTCTGGGCATCTTGCTGTACAACGGCGGCTTCACCCAGACCGGCGGCACGCTTACGGCTGTGGGCGACGGTGGCGTAGGCCTCTTAATCGGCGATCCAAACTCCTTGGAAGGCGGCGGCGACTTTGTCCAGTTTGGCGGGGAAATCATCGCCACAGGCCTGCGCGCCAGTGTCGCCATTGCCCTCGGCCATGGCGACTTCACCCAGCACGGGGGGGCTATCATTGCCACCGGAGGCAACGACAGCTCCGAGGGTACCGGCATTGAGCTCGACTACGGCAATTTCACCCAGTACGGCGGCAGCATCACCGCCACTGGCAACAACGGCGGCGAAGGCTTTTACATCTGGCAAGGCCACTTTATCCAAAACAACGGCGAGATCATTGCCACCGGCAATGACGGCGAAGGCATCCACCTTGAATACGACAACTTCACCCAAAACGACGGCGTGATCACCGCCACCGGCAACAGCGGCGACGACAACGGCTACGGCATCTACCTTGAAGAAGGCGACTTCACCCAGAACAACGGCGTGGTCACCGCCACCGCCACCGGCAACAGCGGCGACAACTACGGCTACGGCATCTACCTTAACTACGGCCTCTTCACCCAAAACAACGGTTCCATTGTCGCCGAAGGCTACGATGACGGCGTCGGCATTTACAGCTACGCCGACAACGACGGCGAAGTCAGCTTCACCCAGAACGGCGGCTCCATCACCGCCAGGGGCTATAATGGCGGCTACGGCATTTATGCCGATATCTGGGATACCCTTGATCTGACCGGCTTTATCCAAAACAGCGGCTCCATCATTGCCGAGGCTTTTGGCGGCGGTTACGGCATCTATGCCCTCGGCGACTTCATCCAGAACAACGGCTTCATTTCCGCCGAGGCTTTTACCGACGGCTACGGCATCTACGTAGACGACGGCGATTTCATCCAGAACAACGGCTTCATTTCGGCCGAGGCTTTTACCAACGGCTACGGCATTTACCTCTACGAAGGCGACTTCATCCAGAACAACGGCTTCATTTCGGCCGAGGCTTTTACCGGCGGCTACGGCATTTACCTCTACAAAGGCGATTTCATGCAGAACAACGGCATCCTGCGCCTGCTGCCCGGCGACTATACGAACTATGCCGTGTTTGTGGGCGACTCCTTTGTGGCCTCCGGCGAACTGCAGCCCGGCGTGGACCTGGCCGCCCGCACCATCGGCGCCATGTGGACGGACGGCGGAGCCGACATCCTGCCCGGCGCCACGCTCAAGCCTTACATCATCAACAGCCTGGGCCTGGCCGAGGGCGAG
>JAVBRZ010000002.1:0-2686 GCA_031547425.1 Desulfovibrionaceae bacterium | reverse complement strand
TTAAGGAAAAATGCTCTGGCGGATGCGCCGGCAGACGCCCGCAAGCGAGCAGCGCAGCGTGTCTTTAGTTCAGACCGCTTCGGCCTGAACGTGTATGATAAAAGGCTGTGTTTTTTGTCTTTTAAACGCTGCAGATGGTGTAACATTTCAAAGTTAAAATGCTCTACACCTAGAACTCATTTCATAACTCCCCTTGCAGCGAAAAAGCGGGCGGAGCGGCTCAACCGCCGCGCCGCCCCTGGAACAATTTTATCAGTCCGGCGGTCAGGGCTTCCAAGGCCTGCTCTTCCTTGCGCTCGCCGCTTTTTATGCCGCGCTCCGCAACCAAAGCCAGATCCCACAGGGCGGCTACCCCGCGCAAGCCCAAATCCCTGGCTAAACGTTGTTTATCGGCCAAGACATAGTTGGGGATAGAAACCTTTTCCTTGAATAAAATCTGCCAGAGAGTGCGCGCTTCGCGCACCAACGCCCCGATAAACGGAAACAGCATGGTCTCCTTGGAAGCCTCATCCAGCAACACCGCGCGCCAGGCCCGCAAAAAATCGCTCCGGCCGCGTTCGCCCGCATCCGCTTCTCTGGCTTGGGTCTCAATGGCCCGCAAAAAGGCAAACACATCTATATCCGGCTCATGGGCGATAACCGCCGCGCTGTCCGGGGTAATTTTCTTATCCACCGCGGCCAGGGCAATTTTATCCAACTCCAGACGCGCGGCCAGGGCATCGGGCGGCAAAGCCGCGGCAATGGCTTCCAGGCTGCCGGGGGCAAGGATCAGCCCCTCCGCGGCGCAATAATCGCACACCAGATCTTTAAGCCCGGCCGCGTTAAGACCGGCCGATTCCCAGAGCCACCCTTTTTCCACGGCAAAAGCGCGGCATTTAAGCTTGGCCACATGGGCGGGCAGCTTGGGCCCTTTATTGTCAAACGCCGTTTCCAGACATAAAAAAGGCCAGACCGTGGGCGGCACGGTGGCCAGCGCCCGGCTCAGGGCGCGCCAATCATCGGCAAGCAAGGCTTGAGCCCCGCGCAGGATAACGGCCCGATGCTCGCCGAACAAATTCTGCACGGTCAACGCCTGCCAAAATTCATCGCCAAGTCCGTCCTCGCCCCAGAAGACCGTTTCTTTCCATTGCCCGGCGGGCGGCGGGAAACGGTTCATAAGATTGCGAATCTTCTGCCGGGAAAGTTCCGGGTCTGGGCAGACGCAAAAATAAAAACCAGGTCTGGCATTCATACGATATATTAAAAAATAAGGTGTCCAAATCACATATTGCCGGATGAACGGCAAATTTAACCATAACAGATGCCTAACAGCATTTTTCAAGCTTGACGCCAAAACATAAACTATTTACTGCTGAAACACCAGTCTGTCTTACCTGGAGCGAGTTATGAAAGGCATCATCCTGGCCGGCGGCTCCGGCACCCGTCTCTATCCGTTGACTTTGGGCGTCTGCAAGCAGCTTCTGCCGGTTTACGACAAGCCCATGATTTATTATCCCATGTCCGTGCTCATGCTGGCCGGCATCAGGGAAATCTGCATTATCTCCACGCCTCAGGATCTGCCGCGTTTTAAAGACATTCTGGGCTCCGGGGAACAGCTTGGCCTGGCCCTGACTTACCTTGAGCAGCCCAAGCCGGAAGGCCTGGCCCAAGCCTTTATTCTGGCCCGCGACTTTATAGCCGGGGAGCCCTCCTGTCTGGTCCTGGGCGACAACCTGTTCTACGGCGATATGCTGACAAACCGCCTGGAGCACTGCGCCAAGCTTGAGCATGGCGCGGCGGTTTTCGCCTACCCGGTAAAAGACCCACAGCGCTATGGCGTGGTGGAATTTGATGCGGACTTCAATGCCATCGGCCTTGAGGAAAAACCCCAAGAGCCAAAATCCCGCTTCGCGGTCACCGGCCTTTATTTCTATGATGAAACCGCCCCGGACAAAGCGGCCGCGCTCAAGCCCTCGGCCAGGGGCGAATTGGAAATCACCGACCTGAATCGCCTGTATCTGGACGAAGGCTCGCTGCGCGTGGAACTTTTAGGCCGCGGCGTGGCCTGGCTGGATACCGGCACTTTTGAAACCATGCACCAGGCCTCGGGGTTTATCCAAACCGTACAGGCCAGGCAAGGTATGAAAATAGCCTGCATTGAGGAAATCGCCTGGCGCAAGGGCTACATTGACTCCCCCCAACTGGAAAAACTGGCCGCGCCCATGCTTAAAAACGAATACGGCGAATACCTCATGGATCTTCTGGCCCACCATCTGGATTTGCCCAAAGGCATGACCTGATTCGCGGGGCTCCCAGCTCCCGCCAGCAAAACCTAAGGCCGCGCCTCCGGTTGCGGCCTCTCGCCCGTGGCCGTGGCGTCCCACCACTTGTCGAAATTATAGCTAATGCCCGCCGGGGCCGGAACTATGCCCTGAATACGTTTGTTCACAATGGGCAGGGTCTGGGGCACGTATAGGAAGCAATACGGCTGCTCCTCATGCAAAATTTCCTGAAAACGATCATAGAGCACTTTACGCTCGGCCTGATCCAGGGTGGAACGCGCCTCTTCCAAAAGCCTATCCGCCTCAGGGTTGCTGAACCCGGTAAAATTAAGGCCCCCGTTGCCGGCTTTGGAAGAATGCCAGACATCGTAAAGGTCAGGATCCTGCAAAATATTCCAGCCTAAAATCAGAGCGTCAAAGTTGCC
>JAVBRZ010000088.1:0-12078 GCA_031547425.1 Desulfovibrionaceae bacterium | reverse complement strand
CGCGGGGGCCCCCGCGGGGTTTGGTTTGGGTCCGCCAGCTCTTTTTAATTTTTTCAAATTTAAAATGCTCTGCCGCGTCGCGCGAGCCCTCTTTGCCGCTACCCGAAGTCAGATGATGTATTGCTAAAAAACAAGACGGTTGTAAGCTTCCTTAAAAAACATCCAGAAAATATGATTGACAGCCGTCAGGTCTTTGCCTAGTACATATGCAACAGAAACGGCCGGAAAGAGTTGCCGGTCAAAACCTAAATGGATGGAGTTGAAGATAATGACCAAAGCTGAACTGGTAGATCAGATTCGTGCCAAGGCCGGCTTGGCTTCCAAAGCTCAAGCCGAAAGAGTTCTCAATGCAACCCTTGATTCCCTGACTGACGCCCTTAAGGCTGGTAACTCCGTTACCTTCACCGGCTTCGGCAGCTTCAAAGTGGTAAAGCGCGCGGCGCGCAAGGGCCGCAACCCCCGTACCGGCAAAGAAATCAACATCCCCGCGAGCAAGGCGGTCAAGTTTACCGCCGGCAAGTTGCTCAAGGAAGAAGTCAACTAATCCAGAAAACGGGGCGCGAACCAAAGTTCGCGCCCCGTTTTTTTTACGCCAAGCCCCGGGTCTTTCGGGCCATCTTCACAAATCTCACAAATCCACCAGCTCCACAGCGTCCCGACTGATGCCCGCTCCCAGGAACAATCCGCCCACCTGGGCAAAACGCTCCGGATCATCGGTGGTCAAAAACCGCGTGAACGCAGGAGCGCTTGCGGCCGCCCCCAGTTTCCGTTCACGCAGGACATCCTCCACCGCCGCGGCTGTGGTGGCTGCGGAATCCACCAGAATGACCTCCCGGCCCACCACCGCGCCAATAGTTTCCTGAAGCAGAGGAAAATGCGTACAGCCCAGCACCAGGCAGTCGGGGCCGCCCCTGTCGGGCCGGCTTTCATTGCCCGGCGCGAAAACAGGGTTTAAATAGTACGCGGCCACCGCCTCGGCAATGGGCCCCCTGACAAGGCCCTCCTCGGCCAGGGGCACAAACAAAGGGCAGGCCAGGGCCGCAATTTGAGCTTCGGGGCGCAGGGCCAGGATGGCCCGCTGGTATGCCCCGCCTTCAATGGTGGATTTGGTGCCGATCACCGCAATGCGCCCGCTGGGGGAAGCCGCGCACCCGGCCGCCGCGCCAGGTTCGACCACGCCCAGCACGGGCAGGCGGGAAAAAGCCTCGGCCAGCACGGGCAGGGCCACGGCGCTGGCTGTGTTGCAGGCCACCACCAGCATCTTGATGTTGCGGGCGGCCAACTTTTCCGCGCACTGCAAAGCGTAGCGCCTGATGGTGGCCGGGCTTTTAGCCCCATAAGGCAGGCGCGCGGTATCGCCCAAATAAAGCACGCTCTCCTGAGGCAGGCGCGCGCGCAGGGCGGCCAGCACGGTTAACCCTCCCACGCCGGAGTCAAACAAGCCGATAGGCAAATTGTTGTTTTCCATTTGAAGCTACCTTCCGGGGAGGGAAAACCCATGCGGATCTCAGGCCGTCCCCGGTCTTAGGGCTGTATCCTCCCGCGCAAGCGGGGACACATGCCCTTCCCGGCATGTCCGCCGGGCCTCGCCTTGCGGGCTCTCATCAACGATGCGGGTTCCGGGAGAGGGGAGGTCCCCCTTCCCAGAAGGCCTCTGTGGCCAGCTTCAGCCTTCGGGTAACGGCTCGCAATGAGTGTCGGACAACGGCCCATGCAATGAATTGAGCACCGCCTCAAGCACGATGCCCTCCCGGCTGGACGCGTTAAGGCGCAAACTCTCCCGAATGCCGGTGGCCACAAAGCGCATGGCCCGCGCGCAGGCAATGGTCAGATCCTCTTTGCGCAGCAAGGAACCGGTGAGCACGCTGGTGAAAATATCTCCGGTGCCCGGAAAATCCGCCGGAATATATTCGCAGCTCACCCGCCAGAAAAATTCCCGCCCCCCGGCCGAACGTTCATAGGCCAGCACGTAACTGCCGTGGGCGTCGTCTTCCAGCACGGCGCTGGTAATCAACACCACTTTGGGGCCCAGGGCGGCCAGGCGACGCAGCCAGTCCCGGGCGGCGGCCAAACTGAGGCCGGCGCAACAGGGCTCGCCCAGCAACAGGGCTGCCTCCGTAAGATTGGGCGTAATCACGTCGGCCCGGCGCACCAACTCGCGCATGCCCGCCACCATATCCCCGGTCATGGTCGGGTACAGGCTCCCGTTGTCGCCCAGCACCGGGTCAATGACCACCAGAGTCTCCTTGTCCGCAAACACATCCAGGCACTCGCCCACTATGGCCACTTGCTCGGGCGAGCCGAGAAAACCGCTGTACACCGCGTCAAATTTCAAGCCCAGAGTCTTCCAGTGCGCGATGAATTTATGCATTTCCCCGCTTAAACTCAAAAAAGAAAAGTCGCGGAATTGTGAGGTGTCCGTGGACAACAGGGCCGTGGGCATGGCGCAGGTCTGCACGCCCAGGGTGGAGAGCACGGAAATCACCGCGCCCAGTGAACTGCGGCCTATGCCGGACAAATCATGCACAGCCATGACCCGCGGCACCTTATTAATCATATTTGTTCCTCGCATCCCGCATCGCTTTACCCCCAGGCTCACGGCCCGGAAGATCAAAAAAATGTTTACCCGCTTTAGGGGCGCAACGCAAGACCTTGGCCGCAAACGCCAAGCGGCCGGACAAAATGGGGACGCGGCGGATTCAGCGGCTCGCCTTAAGTTCTTTTAATTTATCCAAAAGATAAGCCGGGACGCGCAGGCCGCCTCTGCCCGAGCCCAAAGCGATGTCCGGCTTGTTATTGCCGTGGTAGTCCGAGCCGCCGCAGAGCGCGAGCTTGTATTCCGCAGCCAGATCAACCACCCGGCGAACTTGCTCTGAGCTGTGCTCCGAGTGATAGGCTTCCAGGGCGTCCAAGCCGGCCCCGGCCAATTCGGCGATACATTCCCGCAACCAGGTGAGCGGAGCGCGCAGCAGCAAAGGATGAGCCAGGGCCGTGACCGCGTTGAGCGAGCGCAGCAGAGCCAGCCCGTCCATAGGCGACATCAGCATCCGGGGCACATAAGCCGCGCCGTCCTTGCCCAAAAAACGGGAAAAAGCTTCGGGCCTGGTCTTGACCGCGCCAAGGCGCAGGAGGGCGGTGGCGATATGCGGCCGGCCGACTATCTCGCCCGAGGCCTCGGCCATCAGATCCCGCTCATCAATATGGATGCCCAAAGCGGCCAGTTTGGCCAAAATCTCACGGTTGCGCCGGTAGCGGTTTGTTTTTTCCACTTCCAAAGCCGCCAGCGCCTCGGGGGTCGTGTCCGGCCAAAAAGCCAGCAAGTGCAGCTCGCCATACGGGGTCCTGGTGCTGAGCTCACAGCCGGGCACCAGTTCCACGCCCAGGTCTTGCGCCACCACGCTCGCTTCAGTCAGGTCGGCCATGGTGTCGTGGTCCGTAACGGCTATGGCCGAGAGCCCCAGGGCCGCGGCTTTGCGTACCAATTCCGCCGGAGTGTCCGTGCCGTCCGAGGCTGTGGAGTGCAGGTGCAAGTCCACGCAGCCGGCCAATTTGGCTGATTTGGTGCTGTTTGCCATTAGAACAGCTTAGGCCAGGGAAAACCCCCTGTCAATGCTGGTTCTTTTGCCGGGCAACGCTTGTGCGCCAGAAGTCAGGGCGCGGTTTTGTTCGCGGTCGGGGCAGCGGGCGGCTCCGCCATACGTTCGGGGTCAATGCTGACCACGGCTTTCATGCCCGGCTGCAAAGGGGGCATGGTTTGCGGGTCATAGCCTTGCGCCGCCACGCGCACGGAAATTTGAGGCAGAGCCGCCTCAGCGGCGGGAGCTTCTCCCGGCAAAGCAAATGGAGCCCCGCCGGGCAAAACCACCTCTTCCACCCGGCCGGCGAGCTCGAGCCCTTCCATGTCGGGCAGGCTGATTTCACAATACTGCCCCTGTTTTATAATTTCCCGCAGGGGCTTGCCGTCCTGCTCCGCCGGAAAGGCGGCCGTAACATAAAAATGATCCTTAACTTCAGGAACAACGGCCAGCAGCGGCTGCCCCGGCGAAACCACCTGCCCTGGCTCCACCACCCGCATAATCACGTGGCCGTCCACGGGCGCAAGAATTTCCGTATTGGCCAGATTCAGTTCCGCCTGGCGCACGCGGGCGACCTGGGCTTCAATTTGAGCGGGCATTATCTGGCTGATGACGGTCTGGTTGTCCAGTTGCTGCAAGATGCGCTTTTGCTGTTCCAAATCCAGCTCCACCTGGGCGCGGAATTGTGAAGCCACAGCGAGCTTGTCTCTGGCCGCGTCCAACCGGGCGGAAATAATTGCTTCCTGATCTTTCAGCGCGGCGATGTTCCTGCCGCCGAGGCTTTCTTCCCGCCGCCTGGCCAAAGCGGCGCCCGCGGCCTGGGTGGACAAGTCCTCCACCTGCGCTCTGACGGCCAGTTCATCCCGCCGCGCCACGGCCAGGCGCTCTTCCAACTCGGCCGGATCGGGCTGCCCGGCCCGCGCGGCATATAAGCTCTGGGCCACAGCCTGGGGCATGCCTTTCTTCATGGCGTCCAATACCGCCCTGGCGTCACTTAAAGCCACCCCATAATCCGTGGGGTCAAGCCTGGCGAGAACATCTCCGGCGGCCACGCCCTGGCCGTTTTGCGCGTTCACTTCCGTAACATAGCCCGTAACCTGGGCGCTGACTGTTTCCATGGCCAGGCTGACCTCGGCATTTTCGGAAACAAGGCGCTTGCCTGAGGCAAGGTATAAAAAGGCAATGCCCAACAGGGCCAAGGCAATGATTAGGATCAAAAGTCTGGATTTGGTCATGGTTGCTCCGCCTGGCTTTTTCCCGCACCGCCGCTTCTTTGGCTATCCGGGGGTATAAGAAAAACCGATGCAAAAACTACGCCCAACGCCGGCCGTGCGGCCGGCTTTCCCAAACACTTCGCCAAACAAAAAAATACAGGCCCGCCACACTTAAAGCGTGCGCACCAATACGCCGGGCGGCTGCGCGGCGATATCCGCGCGCAGAACAGCCGCAACACCGGGATGCAAACGTTTAACCCTTTCTCCGCGATGATTTTCCAGGGCATATGCTCCGGGCTTAAGCTCGACCACGCGCAAACCGGGCAAAAGCAACTGCGCCGGGCGCTCGCTGTCCCAAAGGGCGCGCACGTCTATGCCCAAGCCTCCCCCCGCGGCCGCTCCGGTTATCTGGGCCGCTATTCGTCCTGCGGCTTCATTTTCCGGCAAAGGTTCCGCCACGATTTCCCGGCGACCGCCCGGCAGGAAAAAGCCGCTGCTTAAGGGGCGGGCCGCAAGCCAGGCCAACTCGCGCACATAAATCTCGGGCCTGAATTCATCGCGGGCAAGGTCATCAAGGGCGGTACGATAAACATTGACCGTCTGGCCCAGCACTCCGGCCGTGCGCATGCGTCCTTCAATCTTCAGGGCGGCAATGCCCTGTTTGGCCAGCCAGGGCAGATGCTCAACCAGACAAAGATCTTCAGGGCTGAACACCCCGCAAAACTCATGGTCCCGGCCCCGCAATTCAAAAGTGGCCTTTCCCGGCCGCAGTTCCTCTTCCAGCTCCACCCGTAAAGGGCGGTATAAAAACCTGCAGGGGTGCGTGCACTGGCCGAGGTTGCCGGGCCTGTCGTTGAGCCAGGCGCTCATCAGACATTGGCCGGACAGGGCAAGGCACATGGCGCCATGCACAAACACCTCCACCTCAAGCGCGGGCGCCAGGTCCTTGAGCGCGGCACAAACTTGCGCGATGTGCTCCCGGCCCAGTTCCCTGGCCAGGTTAACCCGGCGCGCGCCGGCCCGGGCCCAGAAAGCGGCGCTACGCGCATTGCAGGTATTGGCCTGGGTGCTCAGGTGAACAGGCAGCTCAGGAGCTATTTCCCCGGCAAGATCCATAAGACCGGGATCAGCGACAATCACGCCGCTCACGCCGCTGTCTCTGAGCCTGGTCAGGCTTTCCCGGGCCGCCGGCAAATTTTCTTGATAAGGCAGTGCATTAAGGCAATAATATATTTTCGCCCCAAACGCGCCGGCCAGAGATACGGCTTGAGCGAGATCTTCCCAAGAGAACCCGGCCGCGCCGGCCCGCAAGTTAAGCTTGTCCCGGCCGCCAAGATATACGGCGTCCGCGCCATAAAACAGCACCGTGCGCAGGCGCTCCGGGCTGCCGGCCGGAGCGAGCAGTTCCGGCAAAACAAGCTCAGGGTGACTGGTCTCAGGAGTGGGATGCATAGGCGCAAAGTGGCGATTTCGCCAAATTTGTAAAATGTTGTGGTCTTGTTTCCGCTGTTTTCAACGGATTTTTAGAAAATACATCCAGTTCCCATTACTGACAAGCCCCAAAGAGCTGACCGCCGAAGGTTATTAGCAAAGAAGAAAATAAAAACAAAAAATTTCATTTTAAGGTCTTGTAATCAAGCAAAAGGCCTTGAATTCTTCCTTGGGGTTTGTTATAGGAAATCATTTACAACCGTTTTCCAAGTTATTTTACTTACTTTTGCTGCTTTGAGGTATTCGGCATGTCTGAACAGGATTGCATTTTTTGTCGCATCAGCAAGGGAGAAATCCCTTGCACCGAAGTTTACGCCGATGACCGCGCCGTAGCCTTTCTGGATTTGAACCCCCAGAAGCCTGGCCATACGCTGGTTATCCCCAGGCGGCACTATCAAGATATTTTCGCGGTGCCGGCTGAAGTTTTCAGTGACATTTTCCCTGTGATCCAAAAAGTGGGTAAGGCTGTGATGGCCGCCACCGATGCGGCGGGGCTCAATGTCCTGCAAAACAACCATCCCGCGGCCGGGCAAAGTATTTTTCACGTGCACTGGCATCTGGTGCCCAGGCATGAGGCCGACGGCCTCGGCCACTGGCCCATGGGGCAATACGCGTCCAAAGATGAAATGTCCGCGCTGGCAGGCAAAATCAAAGCCTGCCTGAGACAATAAAACCACTGTCGCCATTTTTTAGGCGGGGCAGTCCGTTAGGGCGAAAAACATGAAAGAAAAAAATCTTACCAGAGCCACTCTGGTGGACACCATTTACGAAAAAAGCAATTTTAACCGGGCTGAGGCCAAAGAAATCGTTGAGTCCCTCCTGGATATCATGAAAATAGCCATAAAAAAGGACAACGCCCTGCTGTTCAGCGGATTCGGCAAATTCGAAGCCTACGCCAAAAAAGCCCGCCGCGGGCGCAACCCCAAAACCAGCCTGGATATGGCTCTGCCGCCTAGGCGGGTGGTGGTTTTTCGCGTCTCCCGCAAGCTGCGGGCCGACCTTAACGCCGAGAAATAGCCTCAACTGAAAAAGGTTTTAAAACTTTATGGATGCGCCGGAAGCGCGGGCTTGCTTGCCCGCGCTTCCGGCGTTTTTACATTCCCACGTTGCTATGCGGGTAAAAATCACTTATGTTTTTAAGTGGACAAACATACTCGATAAAGGGAGCGCTTATGGATGCGATACAATATACCGAAGGCTGCATCTCCCGACTGTTGCCGCTATTGCGGCGCGACGAAAAATGGCTCATCGTCATGAACGCGGACCCCGACGCCATTGCTTCCGGGCAGGCATTAAAACGCATGTTCGCGCATCGCACGGCCGCAACGAGTCTGGCCCGGGTCAATGACATCCGCCGCCCCGACAATCTGGCCATGCTGCATTACCTGCGCATCGGCCTGCCCAAACTGACGCAGGATATGCTCGCCCGCCACCAGCGCTTTGCCCTGGTGGATTCCCAGCCGCACCATCACCCCGGCTTTGCCGATATTAATTTTTCCATAATCATCGACCACCACCCCACCGTGCCGGAATTCCCGGTGCGGGCCAACTTTGTGGATATCCGCCCGGAATATGGCGCGCTAAGCACGCTCATGACCGAATATTTACTGGCCACAGGCATCAAGCCGGGCAAGCTCCTGTCCACGGCGCTGCTTTACGGCATCCGCACGGATACGGGCAATTTCTCTCGCGGGGTCAACGAACTGGACCTTCTGGCTTACAGCTACCTGATTCACCGCGCCGACAACATCCGCCTGTCGACCATCTCCCGCTCCGAATTGCGCATGGCCTGGATCAAATACCTGACCAAAGGATTTCAGTCCTTGCGTTCCTTGGGCAAAGGCCGCTTTTCCTTTGTCGGACAGATTCCCACCGCCGACATTCTGGTGATCATTGCCGATTTTCTTCTGCGCGTGCACGAGTTCCGCTGGGTGGTTGTGGCCGGGGTGGCCGGCGACCACCTGGTGGTCATTTTACGCAGCGACGGCAGTCGCGACATGGGCCAGATGGCCGAACGCCTTTTCGTGCAATATGGCCCGGCCGGCGGGCAAAAATCCAAAGCCCGAGCCGAAATGCCCCTGGCCGCCCTGGAAGGGCACGACCCCCAGGATTTTGTGTACAGCAGGCTGAAGACCATGAAATCCGGCCGCAAGCTTGCCTATCCGGCCTGAGTTCTTAAAGGAATAAGGACCGCTTGCTTTACCTGTTAAGTCGAATCATTTCTTGCTTGCCACTAATACACCGAGGGGATATAAAAATTGATTGCAGCGTTTCCGAGAATATAACATCTTGATGATGTTGCCTTAATTTTATTATGCTGCCCCAAGGACCAAGCCACGAGGTGCATTGCCCATGCTTAAACATATTTTCTCCGACCTTAACTGCCGGATATTAACTGTGGCCCTGCTGGGCCTGCTCACCGCCTGCGGCAACGGCCAACAAGCCGCCCCACAGGAGGCGCCGGAAGTAACGGCCCTGGTGATTGAAGCCCAGACCGTGCCTTACCCCATGGAGTACGTGGGCCAAACCGCCGGCTCTCGCGAAGTGCAGATCCGGGCCAGGGTCAGCGGCATTTTGCAGCAAAAAAACTATGTTGAGGGCTCCATAGTTCAGGCCGAGGATCTGCTGTTCACCATTGAACCGGATACCTACAAAGCCGCCTATGACGACGCCAGGGCGGCTCTTTCCCAGGCCCAGGCCTCCTATACCCAGCACAGCCTGAACAATGCCAGAATTTTGAAGCTTTATTCCGAAGCCGTGGTCAGCAAAATGGAGCGCGACAACTCCGTAGCCGCCTACGAAGAATCCCTGGCCGCTGTAAACATGGCCAAAGCCAAACTGGAACAGGCCAAAATTAACCTTGGCTATACCGAAGTGCGCGCGCCGATCACCGGCATCACCAGCAAGGAAGTGGTTACCGAGGGGAACCTCGTCAACCCCAGTGAAGCTTCCGGCCTGTTGACCACCATTGTTCAGCTTGACCCCCTGTATGTGGACTTTTCCATTCCGGGCAACGAATATCTGCAATTCCAGGAATTTCAGGCCCAGGGCCGCCTTAAGGTGCCCGGCGCCGAAGGCTATACTGTGGAAATCAGCCTGAGCAACGGCCAGAAATATAAAACCAGCGGCGGCTTGACCTTTATGGACCGCCAGGTGGACGCGCCCACCGGCGCCATCCGGGCCAGGGCCACTCTGGCCAACCCCAAAGCGGAAATTCTGCCCGGCCAGTTTGCCCGGGTGCACGTCAGCGGCGCGTTCTTGATTAACAGCATCCTCGTGCCCCAGCGCGCGGTGCTGAAAACCCAGCAAGGCAACATGGTCTATGTCATTGACGACAAAAACATAGCCAACCCCCGCCACATTCAGATCGCCATGAGCCTGGGCGACAACTACCTTGTTGAAAACGGCCTTAAGCCCGGGGAGCGCATCATGGTGGAAGGCATTCTCAAGGCTCATCCTAATGAACATGTAAAAATTGTCGAACCCGCCAAAGACGCGGACAATAAAAACCAACCCGCCCCCGGCGGCCAGGCGCAGAGCAAAGGGGCGCAATAACGCCCACGCTTGAAATTAATATTAAGGAGAGCCCCGGCTCATGTTTTCCAAAATTTTCATAGACAGGCCCATTCTGGCCAGCGTCCTGGCTCTGTTCATTCTTCTGGCCGGGGCTCTGGCCATGCGCGCGTTGCCGGTGGAGCAATACCCCAACATGGTGCCTTCGCAGGTAAACGTAACCGCCAGCTATCCGGGCGCCAGCCCGGAAACCATTGCCGCCACTGTGGCCGCGCCCCTGGAGCAGCAGATCAACGGCGTGGAAAACATGCTGTACATGACCTCGGTGAGCGACTCCAGCGGCAACTTGACCATTTCCGTGGCCTTTGATGTGGACGCCGATGCGGACATGGCCGTGGTCAACGTCAACAACCGCATTCAACCCGTGCTCAACTCCCTGCCCGAGGAAGTGCGCCGCCTGGGCGTAACCGTGCAAAAACGCTCCGCCGCGATCCTCATGGTGCTGGCTCTATATTCTCCCGATGGCCGCTACGACTCCACCTACATCAGCAACTACAGCCTGGTGAACATCATTGACGAGCTCAAGCGTTTGCCCGGCGTGGGCGACGTCGTCAACTTCGGCGCCCGCTACTATTCCATGCGCATCTGGACCAAGCCCGATATTATGGCCCAGTTGGGCCTGGTGCCCAGTGATATCAATGCGGCCATCCAGGACCAGAACGCCCAGTTCGTGGCCGGCAATATCGGCCTCAACCCCCTGGATAAACCCGTGGATTTGTCCTACATCGTCAGCACCAAAGGGCGTCTGGCCACGCCCGCCGAGTTTGAAAACATCATCATCCGCTCCAACCCGGACGGCACGGTGCTGCGTCTCAAAGACGTGGCCCGCGTGGAACTGGGTTCGCAGGACTACAGCTTTACCGGCAGACTGGGCGACATCCCGGCCTCCCCGGTGGGCATCTTCCTCATTCCGGGCGGCAACGCCCTGTCCACAGCCGAAGGCGTCATCGCAAAGATGGAGGAAATGAAGACGCGTTTTCCGGCCGGCATTGACTATGCGGTGCCTTACGACACCACCAAATTTGTAAAAGTGTCCATCAATGAAGTTATTAAAACCCTGCTTGAGGCCATGGTCCTGGTCTTTGCCGTGGTTTACCTGTTCCTGCAGAACTGGCGGGCCACCGTCATTCCCTGCCTGGTGGTGCCGGTGTCCATTGTGGGCACCTTTGCGGGCATGTACCTGCTGGGATTCTCCATCAACACGCTAACGCTGTTTGGCATGGTGCTGGCCATCGGTATTGTGGTGGACGACGCCATTGTGGTGTTGGAAAACGTGGAGCGCATCATGCGCACGGAAGGGCTGGAAGCCAGAGAAGCCACCATCAAAGCCATGGAGGAGGTCTCGGGCGCGCTCATCGCCATTGTGCTGGTGCTGTGCTCGGTGTTTATCCCCGTGGCCTTTTTGGGTGGGCTGTCCGGGATCATGTACAAGCAGTTCGCCATCACCATTGCCGTGTCCGTGTCCCTGTCGGGCCTGCTCGCCCTGACCTTCACCCCGGCGCTCTGCGCCATGCTGCTTAGCCAGGAGCACATCAGCCACAACCCCAAAGGTTTTTTCAAATGGTTCAACACCTGGTTTGAAAAACGCACGGACTCATACGCCAAGCGCGTGCACAGCTTCCTGCGCAGAATTCCCATGGGGATCGCCCTGTCCGTGGTCGTCTGCGTCGTGGCCCTGTTCCTGTTTAGAATAACGCCTTCGGCCATGGTGCCCGACGAAGACCAGGGCATTTTTGTCGGCTCCATCATAATGCCCAGCGGCACCAGCCTCCAGCGCACCGAGGCCACGGCCAACAAATTCGTCAACTATCTTAAAACAGACAAAAACATTGAGCGGGCCATCGCGCTGATCGGTTACGACATCGTCACCGGCGGGACCAAATCCGACGCCGCCACCTTCTTCATCGCGCTTAAAGACTGGGACCTGCGCACTGAGCCGGACCAGTCCGTGGAAGCCATTATTGGCAGGGCCAGGCAGTTCGGCCGAAGCGTGCCTGAAGGCCTGGTCATCGCTTTCAACCTGCCGCCCATCTCGGGCATGAGCAACACGGGCGGTTTTGAAGCCTACCTGCAAGACCGGGGAGGCAGCGGCAGCCAGGGCCTGGCCAAAGCGGCGGCGGACTTCGCCGTTGAAGCCAATAACGACCCGGTGCTGCAAGGCGTAAGCAGCAGCTTCAGCGCCAACACACCGCAACTTTACATTGATCTTGACCGGGATATGGCCA
>JAVBRZ010000039.1:0-6193 GCA_031547425.1 Desulfovibrionaceae bacterium | reverse complement strand
CGCCCGCTGGCGCTTGAGCTCCCTGGAGCCGGGGCAGTTGAACGATGCGGCCCTGGACCTTTTGAGCGCCAGCCGCCTGGTGGCTCCACATTTGCACATTTCCCTGCAATCAGGCAGCCCGTCCGTGCTCAAGCGCATGGGGCGCGGCCATTACCAGCCTGAAACCCTGCCCCTGTTTTTGGAGCGCCTGCAACAACGCCGGCCGGTTCTCGGCCTGGGCGCGGACCTGCTCATGGGCTTTCCCGGCGAAAGCGAGGCCGAGTTTGAAGAAACCCGCGCCTTGGCCAAAGTTCTGCCCCTCACTTACGCCCATGTCTTTCCCTTTTCCTCCCGTCCCGGCACCAACGCGGCCGCCCTGCCCGGCCACCTGCCCCGCGAGGTCACGGAAGAGCGCGCCGCCGTCATCCGCGCCATCGCGGCCGCCAAAAAAGACGCTTTCCTGCATTTTTTGCTCAAGCGGCCGCACAGCACCCTGCATATGGTTCTGGAAAGCCGGGACACCGGCCTCGGCGTGAGCGAGTATTACGCTTCCTGCCGCCTGCCCGGGGCGGACATTCCCGCCGGGCTCAAAGCCGGGGAACTCCTGCCCGTGCGCCCTGTGCGGGCTGAGGATGGCGTGCTCGTGGTCGCGCCGCGCATAATTTAAAAAAAATTTCATCTTGCCCTAAAGTTCCCCCCAAACCCGCCGATAAGTTTTCCAGAAAACTATGTTTGCGCCCGGCGGCGGGCAATGGGGATCCGCTTATGAACATCCAGGGTTTATCTTCGCAACAGCCTGTTTTCGGCCTTACGGCCATTCGGCCGGACGCGGCCGCGCCCGCTCAGGAACAAAACCTGCTCAGCGCGGCCGTGGTGCGCAAAAGCGGCTTTGCCCCAGAAGAAGACGCTTCCGATCTGTACGGGGCCGACGCCCGGTTGCTCAAAACCCTTAAAAATCGCGATGACACCGCGCGCGCCACGGCCAGAAATGAAGGCGAGGCCGTGGGCGGCCGCCAGTTCGTATACCAGACCGGCCCCGACGGCCGACAATACGCGGTGGGGAGCCTCGCCCGGGTCATTCGCCGCGAAGATGACCACGCCCCATCCGAGGCCCTGCCGGGCGGCCAACCGGCCGCGCCCGGCCTCAAGCCGGACGCCGGGGACCAGGCCCTGCTGCAAAGGCTGCGGGATCGCGACGCCAAAGTACGCGCCCACGAACAGACCCACGTCCTGGCCGCCGGCGGCCAGGCCCAAGGTCTGCCCCAATACGTCTACCAGACCGGTCCCGACGGCCGCCAGTACGCTGTGGGCGGCGCGGTGAACATCTCCATCAGCTCGTCCGGCGATGCGGAAAGCGATGCCCGCCAGGCTGAAACCGCCCGGCGCGCCGCCCTGGCCGCGGGCGAAACCTCCACCCAGGATGCGCTTACCGCGAACAAGGCCGGAGAAATGGCCGCCCACGCCCGGCAACGCGCCCTCAGCGCTTACGCCGGAGTTGCACAGGCCGACACCCTCTCGGATCTCAGCCTGACCGCCTGAGCCGGCCTGCCCGGCAAACGCGCCGGAAACGCCGGCCCGGCCTGAAATTTCCGCCAATTTTATGGCGTTTGGTTTAACCCATAACGCCATGTCCCCGGCCTGTGGATGGCCCGCGCCAATTTTTTTGGCCCCTTACCAAAGCGCGCATACAAAGTTGCCAACAACTCAGCCGGACGGCCCGCTTCCCGGACCCCTCCCCGGCGGGCGCATCCGCCGCCAACTCAACAGGCGGGCCATGGCGGCCGCCCCCCCTTAACAAAATCATCCTGGCATGCCCCTTGCTTTTACGAAAGCAAATGTTTGGAAAAAATACGCCGTAGCGGGAAAACCGTTTTTCAGGTTTCCGGCCGGCCAATCCGTATTGACAGAGCTACGGAGAGGCGTAAAGATTAAAAAAAGTTTCTTTTTCAGCAAAGGATGCCGCCTGATGACGCCCGAACAGAACATAAATGCCATCCTGTCCGAGTTTGCCGCTGAGTTGGGCCTTGATCCCGCCGGCCTTTCCCTGGAAGACAATTATACCTGCCTGGGCGTGGATCAGGCCGCCGTGCTGCATCTGCGGCTGTTGCCGGACCAGGCCTGCCTGGACGTCTTCACGGAGCTGGGCGCTGTGCCGCCGGCCGCGCGCCGGGAGGTTTGCGAAGACATGCTCCAAGGCAACGTCCTGTTCCAGGCCACGGAAGGCGCGGCTCTGGGCTTTGACCGGGAGCGCGGCATCGCCGTGGCCACCCTGCGCCTGGAGGTCACCGGGCTGGATGCGGCCCGCTTCAAAGACAGGCTGGAACGCTTCCTGAACATGGCCGCTTTTTGGAGCCAGCGCCTCGCCGGCGACCCGGCCGTTGCGCCGGAACCGGGCCAGGACAATTTTTTGCGCGTCTAGAATATTTCACGCTTGCAATAAGATATTTGATAAATGCTCTGGACAAAGGAGTTTGCCCATGGCTATTGAACTCGGCATCGGCCAACTTCGAACCGACCAAACCCGCGCCTCCCTGGACTCTCTGGCCCGGGCCGGAGGCACGCTGTATCTGAAAGACGGCCTTATCCAGGAATCCAAATATCCTCTGGGCCGATCTTTTCTGGCTCTTTTTTCCAGTTCCATACGCCAGGAAAACAGAGCCGCTCTGCGGGAAGTGCAAGACGCCGTGCAGCGGATTTACGGCCGGGATCCGCAATCCGGAGATTCTAAAATCAGCGGCAGGGGCCTGGCCTCGGTGATTGAAACGGCCAAAATAGCCAACCGGGCCAAGCTGGACAGCTTCATCTCCAAAATGAGCGCGGAATACGGCCAATTCGCCCAGGGCGACGCCACGGCCATAACCGCTTCCCAGACCTATACGCACGGCCTGGCTCCCGACGCGGAGATGGCGGCCGCCCAAACGCGCATCGCACAGACCGAAACAGAGGGCCTGGCCCGACTCGGCGCGCGGCTGCGCAACGAAGACCTCTCCCCGGAGCAATTTCTCACCGAACTGAAAAACTTTCCCCGCTTCCAGCACCTGCTCAAACTGGACTTCGCCCTGGGCAGGGATTTCACCATCGACGTGCACACCGCGCAGGTTATGACGCAGTTTGAAGGCCAGAAAGGCCACTACAACCTGGCCGCCGTGCAGGACCATCTGCGCGGGCTCAAAGGCTTTGAAAACTTCAATGCCGAGCGCTTCATGAGAGTGGTGCTCGCCTTCCACGACATCGGCAAGGGCGAGGCCGTGCGCCAGGGCAAGGACCAGCACGCGGTCACAGTGCCCATTCTCAAGGAAGCCATGGCCAAGATGGGCTTTTCCGAAGAGCAGATCCGCCTGGCCGCCAATCTGGTGGATAACGACCTTTTGGGCGAATGGCAGACGGGCAAGCGCCACGACGTGTCCGAGACGCGCAGCGCCCTGCGCGCCCTGGCCCAGGATTCCGGCATATCCATGCACGATTACCTGGCGATGCAGAAGCTGTTCTACATCAGCGACGCCGGCTCCTATCAACATATCCGTGAAAATTATATGCAAGCCGACGCCAACGGCAAACTACATTTCAAGGCCAACGACACCGACGCCCTGCTCGCCTCCATCAAGGCGCACAGCGGAGAAATCGGCGACATGACCGCCTGTTTGCTGTTCTCCCGCCGCGAGCTGCTGGCCGGGTCGACGCACCCCATCGGCCTGTTCAATCAGGATTTTTCCGGCAAAGGCTACAATTTCTACGATATGACCCGCTTTGTCCTGGCTAACCAGGCCAGGCTCGCCGAGGTCGTCAATACCCTGCCCGAGGAATTTCAGGCCACGGCCAGGGCCAGGCTGAACGAAGCCGTGGAAATGGCCAAGTGCGCCCAGGTTATGGACGCGGACCGCTGGACTCCGGACCATACCCGGGGCGTCATCGTGGCCCGCATGGAAATCCGCAAAGCCGGCATTTCCGAAATGCTGCCCCGCACCTTGTCGGGCAACAGCGGCGACGATGTGTTTTTCGGAAGGCTGAACGGCCTGGCCGACCTGCGCGGCCCGACCAGCCCCACGGACAAATTCTACGCCCTGGTGGACGCCAAAGGCGGCAGCTCCCACCTGCTCCAGGTGTTGGGGCAGTGCCAGATGGTCTCGTCCTGGTGCCCCACCAGCCTGGCCCTCAAGGGCTACCTCAACGACTCGCGCTCGTTGTCCGAAGAGCGCTATTACCTGGCCGATCACGACCAGCACGGCAGTGTCACGGACAAGCCCGGCGAGTGTTACTCCCGCTTCTCCCGCGCCCCCGGAGACTATTGGACCGGCCTCAATCAGGAGCTTTTCTCGCCCGGCGGCAGGCATGACGACAAAGCTTTCGGCGCGGTGGCCCGCACCCGGCAGGCCGGGGGATTCAACCCCACGGCGGACAGCGGGATGTTTGACCGTTCCGTGCGCTACCAGTTGGCCATGCAGATGGAAATGTTCTCCAATTTCGACTTTCCCGGCAATGACCGCGCCAACGGCCAGGTGGTGATCCACCGCGTGGAATGTCTGGGCGTGCTCGGCATGTACAACATAGACGTGAACCAACCCGGCTCGCACGGGGTCATGAAACGCGGCACTTATGATTCCGGCTCCATCATCTGCCCGACCCTGGGCGCGGGCGGCATTGACGCCACCACGCAAACCATCCCCTATCATCGGATCATCAACTCTTTTCTCCTGGGCGCGCAAAGCTCGGCGCAAGGCCCCATGTCCGGCACAAGCATCCTGCACACCGACATGCAACGAGAAGTGGTGTTCATGACCGACGGCCTTGAGACAACTTACGCAGGCAATGGAATGACGCTGGCCCACCAGTTCATGCGCGACTACCAGCCGCCGCAGGCCGTGCAGCCGCAAACCGCGCCCAAGCAGCCGCAACCCTAAAAGGACGAACATATGCTGAACATTGAATCCGCCGAATACGCCCTGCTGGAAGGCGAACCAGCCCTGCGCCTGACCATTGGCGGCAAGGAAGCCTTTATCTGCGACGTGCGCAGGCCCCTGCTCGAGGCCGGCTTTGTCTATCTCATCAGCATGACGCCCGATTTTCAATGGGAAGACGAACTGCCGTTGCTGACCATCCCGCCCACACCCGGGGTCTGCGCAACCCCCCTGCCCTTCCCCGGAATTACCGATGACCCGGAAGTGCTGCGCCTTGCCCGAGAGTTCGTCAAAATTTTAGACGCCGCTGACGGGCCGGGCTTCAAACCGGGCCCGCTGCCCTTGCGCTGATCCGCCCCCGCCGGCCGCCCGCCCGGACACCCGGTTCAGCACAACAAAGCCGGGCGTCCGGCCGCGCCTGAAACGCTCCATTGCCAAAGCGCGTTCTCTCCTTTATACATAAAAGCTGAACCTCCGGGCCGGGCCCAACGCGGGCGCGTTTTTCCCCCGCCACCAATCCTGTTGCCCCGCTTCGCAACGCCAGCAAGATTGCCGCAAGGCGGCTTTGCCGGCCGTTGAGCGGCAATCTCAAAGCGAAAATGCTGTAAAGAGGCGCCCGGATCAACTCCAATCGGGATAAAGGTAAAATATGCTCAAAAGCATGACCGGTTTCGGCCGCTGCTGCCTCGAGGAAGCGGGTCTGGTCCAAACCTGGGAAGTCCGCAGCGTCAACAACCGTTTTTTGGACGTCAAATGGCGCCTGCCCCCCTTGGCCAGAGGCATGGAGGACAACCTGGACAAAGTGGTCCGCAAGCACGCCTCACGCGGCCGCGTGGACATAGTTTTGTCCCTGGTGGTCAACCGCGCCGATTTGTGCGCCGTTAACTTCAATTCTCTTCAGGCCGAAACCATGCTTGAAAAAATGGCCGAGTTCGCCGAAGAGCAAGGCTTGTCCTTTGAGCCGGACTTAAACCGCTTTTTGTCCCTGCCTTTTTTGTGGGAAGACAACAGCGCGGAAAATTACGACGAACTGCTGCACATTTTAAGTCAGGGCCTGGAAGTGGCCCTGTCCGACTGGGACGAATCCAGGGCCAGGGAAGGCAAGGCCCTGGAACGCGACCTGATGGAGCGCATCCTGCGCATGCAGGAATGGGTGGAGCATATTAAGGAGCAGGCCCCCGGCCTCAAAGAGGAACGCTTTAACGCTTTGCGCGAGCGCATGGACGAAATGCTGTCCCGCTACTCCCTGGAGCTTGAGGAGTCGCGCTTTTTGCAGGAAATCACCATCCTGTCCGACCGGGTGGACGTCAGCGAGGAAC
>JAVBRZ010000032.1:0-5426 GCA_031547425.1 Desulfovibrionaceae bacterium | reverse complement strand
CCAGCAGTAACACTTGGGCCAGCTCATGCGGAAAGGTCATGGGCCCCAAAGATAAAACCCGGTGGGCCTTGTCGCGGATTTCGGGGCTGAGGCCGTAAGCTCCGCCGATAATGAAGCAGGGCGTGCGGTTTTCTTTTTCCCAGCAAGCTTGCAAGAGTTCGGAAAATTGGACGGAGGTGCGCAGGTCGCCGCCTTCATCCAGAGCAATGACCATGGCGGAGCTGATACCCGCCTCAGCCAGGGCGTCCAGAATATAAGCGCCCTCGCGCCGGGCGCGTTCTTCCGGATCATGATCGTGGGCTTCGCGCGCGGTAACTAGTTTTATTTGCCAAGAGCGGCCGAGTCGTTGTAAATAATCCCGGGCCGCATCCTGCCAGTGCGGGGTTTTTATTTTGCCCACGCTGATGATGCTGACGGATTTTTTCATGGAATGATGGTATCCGGAACCGGTTAAGAGAGCAAGGAACGGAACGTCCGTATGGAGTACATTTTTGCGCCGCTGTGGCTGGTGCTCACCGCCGGGCTCTATACCGGCATTTTGATGCTTCTGGCCAGAACGCTTTTGCGGCGTTCGGTGCACCTGCCCACCTGGATCATCCGGCTGCTGATTTACGCGATTTTTTTGTTTATCTCCGCGGTGATTTCCTTGTATATCACCATGGGAGTGAGTTATTTGCTCAATAAACTTATGGCGTGAGTTTTTGGGCGCCCTCTGTGTATTTCCCGGGCGTGTTTTGCCGTTGAGTTGTTTTGAGCATAATTTCCGTAAGGTAGAAACAGATGCGCTATCTTTCCATGTCCGAGGCCGTAGAGGCGATTTTGTCCGGCAAGTTGATCATTTATCCCACAGAGACTTTTTTCGGCGTAGGGGGCCTTGCTCTGGCCGAAAAAGCCATACGCGGCGTTTACCATGCGAAGTGGCGCGAACCTTCAGAACCTTTGCCCGTGATCATTGGGCACGAGGACCAGTTATCCCTGCTGGTTGAACAAGTGCCAGGCGAGCTGATTACTTTATTGCGAGTGCTGTGGCCCGGTCCGTTGACCGTGATTTTTCCGGCCAAACCGGAAGTGCCCTCCGTGCTTACGGCGGGTTCGGGCAAAGTGGCTGTACGCCTTACCTCGCACCCTGCGGCCAGGGAGTTGTGTTTACACTGCGGCCCGCTGACGGCGAGCAGCGCCAATATAGCCGGTGAACCCCCTCCTGCGGAGGCTGGCCTGATTTCCCCACAGCTGCTGGCTTCCTGCGCCGGAGTGCTGGATGCGCCCCCCACCCCCAAAGGAGGCCGGCCTTCCACGTTGATTGAGTTGGCGGCTCCGGGCAAGTTGCGTCTGGTGCGTTCCGGCGTGGTGTCTCCCGCCATATTGACCCAGGTGGGCTGGGAGGTGTTGTCATAGCTGTTGCCGGGGCGGGTTTGGCTGGCGTGTTTGGGCGGCTGGTAAAAAAAATTGTTTTGGGAGTAAAAAAATAACCCTGGAGCAGGAGCGGGGACCAAAAATTTTTACCCTTTTCGGATCGTAGCGCAGGGGGGCTTTTAAGAAAAATCCAATAAATACAAGATATTGTTGCAACGACCTATCTGCCGATACAGTTGGCAAGGTTATTGCTATATCTTAAATATCCTATCCTTCTTACTTTTGCAGAAAAGCAGTTCAATAAGCCGAATTGAACTGCTTTTTTTGTGGGTGCGGAGCAGGAGGGTCAAGCCGTTTTTTTCAGCACAAAGCTTAATGCGTCCCAAACCAGCTCCGGCTCCAGACGCTCCATACAGGCCGGCACGGGGCAGTTTATGCCTCGCAGGGTGGTGGTGCAGGGGCTGCAAGGCAAGAAGGGAAGAGGGTTTGGCTTAAAGCTAAAGTTTAACTTTAAGTCAAGGCTCCCCGGCTCATCTTCCGCAACAGTTTCATCTGAAAGATACAGCCCGTGTCCGTTCAGGTTGGCCATTCCCGGCACGCCCCAGGTTTCCGGCGGGGTAGGTCCGAATAAAACTATTCCAGGCACGCCGTACATCCCGGCCAGGTGGGCGGGCCCGGCATCATTGCTCACTATGGCCCTGACTTTACGCAACCGGCCAGCCAGAATTAAAGGCGGGCTGGGGTCTTCCCATTTTAATCCGGTGGGAGGCCGCAGGCCGCGCTCCCGTTCGGCTTCTCCAATGATGAACACCGGCTCCCAGCCTTGGCGCGCCAGCATATCGGCCAGGGCGGTGAAATAATGCAGCGGCCATTCTTTGTGTTGGTGGCCGCTGCCGGGCAACAGGGCGATTTCCTTGGAAGCCCGTCCTTGCCAGCCTCCGAAAAGAGCCTGCCAGGCCTCACGCCAATCCGGCGGCCAGCTTAATCCGAAAGTTTCAAGTGAAGCTTTAAGATTGCGGCGGACATGGGAATAAGCGCTTTTCGCGTTTGAACAGCTTTGAACATCAGGGGGCGGGGGCTGGCGCAAAATGGGCAGAGGAATGATTTCTTGCGGAGGCTTTACATGCAGGCAGGGAAAATTGGGCGGTTTGTCCAGGCAAAACCAGAAAATTTTACTGTTGGCCAAAACGGCTGGTAATTTTTGCGCGGCATATAAGCTCTCCGCCGCCGCGCGCAAGTCGGGCGGGCAGGGCGTGTAGCCCAGAGGCAATACCCAGGGGCGCAGAGCCGCGCGTCCCAGGAAATATAGCGGCGGGCCGCTGGGAGTCTGTCCGCCGAAATGGCGGGCAATGGCCAGCATACCCGGCCAGCAGCACAGAAAATCTCCCAGCGCGCCGTTATGGGCCGCCAGGATTGCCGTGGGCTTTTGTCCGGCGGCAATGTGATTTTCCGGGAGCGCGACCATTGCCCTTTACCTCCATGCCCGCTTTGGTTAAAGATAAATTCCCGGCGGGGGATATTTACGAAACAGCACAAACCACGGTGTTTGGCCATGTCCACATTCCATGAATTGAAATGCCCCAGGTGCGGCGCTGCGGTCAAGGCTTATTCCAATCCGTTTCCCACTGTGGATGCGGTCATTTACGATCCGGAGCGGGGTATCGTGCTTATTGACCGTAAGTTTGAACCTCTGGGGTGGGCGCTGCCCGGCGGATTTGTGGACTACGGCGAAACCGTGGAAGCCGCCGCGATACGCGAAGCCTTTGAGGAAACCGGGCTGCGCATTACGTTGCAAGGTTTATTGGGCGTATATTCCGATCCGACGCGGGACCCCAGGTTGCACACCATCACCACGGTATTTCAGGCCGGGGCCGAGGACTATTCCACCCTGGCCGGCGGAGATGACGCCAAAGACGCCATATTTTTCCCTTTGGACAAACTGCCCGACAGGATCATGTTCGGGCACGACGAAATAATCGCGGACTTTGTTGCCCGGCTGGCGCGCAAGCAGCCGAATTGGAACGCAGGCGACCTGTAATGTACTTGGGTATAGATGTAGGGGGCACGCATACCGATGCGGTGGTCATGAGCGGGCGTAAAATTGTGGCCGCGGCCAAGACGTTGACCAGCCACACGGATCTGCTTGTTTCCATTGACCAAGTTTTGGGCGAGGTGCTGCTTGCGGCGCCGGTGAATAAAATCCGTCACGTCAACCTGTCCACCACGTTGTCCACCAACGCCCTGGTGCAGAAGCGGACCGAGCCTGCGGCCGTGGTGGTTTCCGCCGGGCCGGGCCTTGCCCCGGAACGTTTTCGCCCCAATGACCATTATTTTTCCGTAGTGGGGGCCATTGACCACCGGGGCATGGAAACCGCGCTCCTGCACGATGCTGAGTTAAAAAATGTGGCCTCCCGCTGCCTGGAAGCAGGTTTGAGAACAGCGGCGGTTATCGGCAAATTTTCACCCCGCAATCCGGCTCATGAAGAGCGCATGGCCGCGGCTTTCGGCCAGGCCATGGATCATATCACCCTGGGGCACCGCATTGCCGGCCGGCTCAACTTTCCCCGGCGCATCGCCACCGCTTATTACAATGCGGCGGTCTGGCGTTTGCACAACGCCTTTGCCGATGCTGTGGAAACTTCTTTACGCGAGCGGGGCATAACCGTGCCGGTGAATATTCTTAAAGCCGACGGCGGCACCATGTCTTTGGCCGCCTCACGGTTCATGCCCGTGGAATCCATCCTCTCCGGCCCTGCGGCCAGCGTGATGGGCATTATCGCGTTATGCGACATTGACCACGATGCTCTGATTTTTGATGTGGGCGGCACCACCACGGATATCGCTATTTTTGTTGCCGGCGAAGCGGTTATTGAACGTGATGGCGTGGGACTGGCCGGCCGGGCCACGTCCGTGCGGGCCATCAAAACGCTGTCCATCGGCGTTGGCGGCGATTCGGCCATAGGTTTTGAAAGCGGCTATTGTACTGTGGGGCCCGAGCGTTTGGGGCCTTGCCTGGCCTTTGGCGGAGAGAGTCCGGCCCTGCTGGATGCCTTCAATGTGCTGGATAATTTGCGGCTGGGCGATTATCAAGCTTCCCGGCAAGGCCTGGAGCGACTGGCCGCTGTTTTGAGCCGGACCGGAAACGGCCTTTCCGCTGATGAACTGGCCGCCAAAGCCGTGCACGTGGCCATGGATAAAATACGGCAGGCAGTGGCGGATGTGCTGGGCGAGGTCAATTCCCGTCCCATATACACTATCCGGGCGTTGTTGGAGCGTCGCGACATCGCCCCCGCCAAGGGCTATGTAATGGGCACTCCGGCGGCTGTATTCGCGCCGCATCTGGAGCGCGTTCTGGGGATGGAGATTACTCTGCCCAAACGCTATGCCGTGACCAACGCCATTGGCGCGGCCCTGGCGCGCACCACCACGGAGGTGGAGCTGTTTGCCGATACCGAACAGGGCATCATGCTCATTCCGGCTCTGGATATCCGTCGCGCTGTGGACCTGGGCTACAAACTGGACCAGGCCCGCGCCGATGCCCTTGCCGCGGCTGCCGCCAGCCTTGCCGCGCAGGGGGTGGATCCTGCTGAAGCGCCCATTGACGCGCTTGAGGAAGCATCTTTCAACATGGTGGGCGAGCGCGGACTTCTGGGCCGCAACATCCGGGTGCGCTGCCAGGTGCGGCCGGGCATTTTGGATATTGTGGAAGATTAATTTCGCCAAAAATTTTAAAACCGCGCCGCCATGCAAATTGTCCTCTTTGAACCTGAAATACCGCCCAATACCGGCAATGTGGCCCGTTTGAGCGCGGCCGCCCGCATCCCCCTGCATCTCATAGAACCATTGGGCTTTCGCATTGAAGACCGCTACCTCAAACGGGCGGGCCTGGACTACTGGCCCCATGTGCGGCTCAAAGTTTGGCCGGATTTTTCTTCATTCCTGGCCCAAGATGAATTTTCGCAAGGCGTGCCGCCGCGCCTGGTCGCCGCCTCGGCCCGCCGGGGCGAGCCTGTGCATCGTTTTGCTTTCAGGCCGGATGATATTCTGGTTTTCGGCCCGGAAACGCGCGGCCT
>JAVBRZ010000157.1:0-7702 GCA_031547425.1 Desulfovibrionaceae bacterium | reverse complement strand
AACCTGGTAATTTCCTAGTTTTTTTTTTGGTATTCACATGTGCTTTGTGAAATGCTAGGTATTGCCCATCAGGAAATCAGGCCATGCGCCTTGATTGATCACGGCGGCGCCTGAGCAAGAAACATAGCTCCGGCCAAAGCGCAACAAAGGCCGGTTATCACCCAAAGCCTCATCTGAGGCGGCATACCAAACCCACAGTTGCGAGGAGACCAACATGCCCAAGATTGTAAACGCCTGGAACGAGTTTGACCCCCTAAAACGTGTTATTGTCGGCCGCGCCGACGGCTGCATGATTCCCCCGCCGGAACTGCCCATGGAATGCAAAATTCCCGTGGACAGCGACATGCGCGGCTCCTGGGGTCCCCGTCCGCAGCATACCGTGGACGCGGGCAACGCCCAACTCGACGGCTTCGCCGCCATTCTGGAAAAACGCGGCATCATTGTAGACCGCCCCACGCCCATTGATTTCAACCAGGCCATCGGCACCCCGGACTGGAAAAACGACTCCATGTTCGGCTGCATGCCCCCCCGCGACGTCATCCTCACTGTGGGCAACGAAATGGTGGAAGCCACCATGTCCTACCGTTGCCGCTGGTTTGAATATCTCTGCTATCGCCCCCTGATGCAGTATTACTTTGACAACGACCCGGACATGGTCTGGGAAGCCGCTCCCAAGCCCCGCCTCACCGAAAAGTCCTACCGCAAAGGCTACCTGGACGACTCCCACAACATCGAAAAGCGCCTGGAATGGGTGAAAGACCTCCAGTTCGTGACCACTGAATATGAACCCCTGTTTGATGCCGCCGACATTATGCGTCTGGGCAAGGACCTGTTCTGCCAGCACGGCTTCACCACCAACCGCAAGGGCCAGGACTGGCTGCAGCGCCACTTCCCCAACCACCGCGTACATGCCATGAACTTCCCCGGCGACCCCTACCCCATTCACATTGACTGCACCTTTGTGCCCCTGCGCCCGGGCCTGATGTTCGTCAACCCCACCCGCTACCCCTCGCCCGGTTCCGACGAAATCTTCAAGGCCAACGGCTGGGAAATTATCGCGGCCGCTCAGCCCGCGCACAAGACCCCGCCGCCGCTCTGCTACTCCAGCGTGTGGCTGTCCATGAACGTGCTCGTACTTGACCACAAGACCATTTGCGTGGAAGCCAGCGAACACAACACCATGGAGCAGATGGATAAATTGGGATTCGAAGTCGTGCCTGTGCCCTTCCGCGACGCTTACCCCTTCGGCGGCGGCTTGCACTGCTCCACCGCCGACGTGTACCGCGAAGGCACCTGCGAAGACTATTTCCCCAAACAAGTAGGCCCCACCAGAGTCCGTCCGTAATTCTCATACACAGGACTCTTCTACCCCCGACAGGCCGGGGCCTCCCCGGCCCCGGCCTGTTTCCTTAAAAACCAAAAAAACCGACCCCAAAGGTCGGCTTTTTTATTTTCCCAAAAGAGCGCATAATACCAAGTTGCAATCAGGCCAGGGTTAATTGTTCAGGAATTTAGGCATAACTATTTGATAATTATGGTTAAATTTTTACCGTTAACACCATATAGGCTTCAACTTGGCATAAAGTTTAAAGCGTCGTTATTCCAAAGAACGTAAATACGTCTTCAAATTCAGCTTCTTGTTGGCCAGTCCCATTTTTTTGCGGATATTCAGGCGGTGGAAGGCCACGGAGCTTTCGGAAATGTGCAGGGTTTCAGCCATTTCCTTGATGGTCATATCCTGCTGGATCATATTGGCGATCTGCACTTCACGCGGAGTTAAGCTGGCATATTTGCGGATCAGGTTGGTGGTGAAACCGGAAACAACCTCATCCAGATTCTTGCGGACCATGTCCAGGTAAGAATGTTGCAAATCATTGCGGCAGACCTGCTCCAGCTTTTCCAGGTATGGGTTCACCAGGTCGCGGATATTGTTATATACCTTGGCTTCCATTTCCTCGCGGTCGTAATTGGCTTTATTAAGCAGCACACGCAGGGCGGTGTTCATTTCCTCCAGATCCCTGGACTGGGCCAGAAGCTCCTGTTTGCGCTCCTGCAACTCCACCTGGTGGGCCACCTGTTCGGACACGTCCACACAGGCGATAATGCCCTCGCCGCCGGACAAATCCACCTTCTGGGTCTCCACGTCCTTAAAGTTGCCGTTTTTGCAATGTACGCGGGTCTGCACCACTTTGCCTTCCGCGCCGATAATTTGGGCTAAAAGCCGCTTGCGCTCGGAACGCGATGGGCAGGATTTTTCCCACCACTCCTCAAGGTTGGGCAAATCTTTGGCCGTATAGCCGAACAGGTTCACAAACTGGGGATTCAAATAAGAAACCGCGCCGCCGGCGTTGACCAACATGATGCCTACCGGCAGATTCTCCACCAGAGTCCGGAACAGGTTTTCGCTGCTGCGCAATTCCGTTTCAATCTTTTTGAGCTTGTCGATATTCACGTGCACCCCGGTAAGCTCCAGGGCGCGGCCTTTGGCGTCGCGGCGCGTAACCTGGCCGTGGCTCATAATCCATTGCCACTGGCCGTTTTTATTCATGGCCCGGAATTCGGATTCATAGCAGGGCGTTTCACCTTTAAGGTGGGCCTTGATGCGCCTTTTGACCTCGGCGATGTCGTCGGGGTGGGTAAGCTTGTCCCAACTGATGATGGAGTGATCCAATTCCTCCATGGAATAGCCCAGCATGTCCAAAATACTGGTAAAAATATAATCCATTTTGCCGTTGGCCACATACATGACCCACAAGCCTTCCTGAATGCCGTCCAAAGCCAGCTCCAGCCATTTTTTATGCTGCTCGAGCTCCGCTTCAAGGGTATGAATGCGGGCGCGCATGGCCTGATTTTGCACGGAAATATCGCCGCTCTCCACCCCCACCTCCACAGGCGAGAGCTCAAAAAGCTGCGCAATGCGCACTTCCGGCGAGCACGCGGGCTCGGTGCGCATGCCGCTTGGCTCGGGCACGGCCCAAACATAAAGCTCGGCCCGGAAAATCTTTTTGGAGCGGGACATACATGTCACCGCGCGGCGGGCCACGCCGGATTGAGGCCCTTCCGCGCCCGCGTCGGCCGAAAGTTCAGATCCGGGCAACGGCGCGGTGAACAAAGCCAGGCAATGCTCCCGTTCCTGCGGGGCGGAAATGATGTGATTGATGAACGAAGCGATATCCGGCAGCTCTTCGGTCGAATAGCCGCAAAGACGCCGCATGGCCGGATTAAGATCAATAATGCTGCCGGCGGTCGGGGAAAAACTCAAAGCGGGCAGAGGTTGAGCCAAATAAAACGCCGCGTTTTCCAGGTTATCCGTGGCGATTGATGTGGCCTGCGCGGCGTCAGATATACATTTAACTTGTTTTTTGACCATCTCCACCTCCACCCGGCAGGCCGATATGAGCAACGCATTTTGAAAACTTCGGACAGCCGCCTGCCAGGTTGCTGTAATATTTTATTGTATACAATAAGTTCTAAAACTTGCAAGTTTCCTGGTACTTTTATCCCGGCAAACCGCTTTCGCCAAATAAAAAACACAACTGGACAGCACGGCGGGCAGCGGGTAAGGTAACCGGGTTCCGCCGCCCTGTTTCCAACCGGCCAGGAGCGGCGAAAGCGGGCCGGAGCGCGAGGCGTTATTTTTCAAATGATAACTATGTTGCCGCAACACGTAGCCAGAATTATGGACGGGAACGGGCGTTGGGCCGCGCAGCGGGACCTGCCGCGCAGCGCCGGGCACCAGGCCGGTGGTGAAGCCGTACGCCGGGTGGTTACCCACTGCCGCGGGCTGGGCATTCCCTACCTGACCTTGTACGCCTTTTCCCAAGAAAACTGGCGGCGCCCCGCGTCTGAAGTCAAATTCCTCTTCGACCTCCTGGTCAAGTTCCTCAAAAATGAACTTGGCCTTCTGCAAGAACAAAATATCCGCCTGAACATCCTGGGCGAGGTGAGCGGCCTTCCCCTGCTTGCCCGGCAAAGCCTCGGCGGAGTATGCAGGCAAACCCGGAACAACTCGGCCATGGTCCTGAATCTGGCGCTCAATTATTCCGGCCGCGAGGAGATCGCCCTGGCCTGCCGCCGGGCCATGGCCGACAATGTCCCGGCCGAAAAACTCACCTCGGAAACTCTTGCCCGGTATCTCTACACCGCCGGGCAGCCCGATCCCGACCTGATTATCCGCACCAGCGGCGAGTTGCGCTTGTCCAATTTCCTGCTTTTTCAGGCCGCTTACAGCGAACTGTACGTCACTTCCGCGCTCTGGCCCGATTTTACCGCCGACGATTTCGATCTGGCTCTCAAGGACTTTAGCGCCCGTGAACGCCGCTTCGGCACAACAGGAGGTCATGCCGCGCCATGAAACTGCCCGCCCACAACCAACGCATCTTAACCGCCGCCATCATCCTGGCCATGGTGGGCGGCGCGGCGGCCATGGGCCGCATGGGCATCGGCCTGCTTATCGGCCTGGCCAGCATGGTGGCCCAGTACGAATTTTATGACATGGTCTACAGCGGCGAAAAACGTCTGCTGGAAAAAGGCCTGGGACTTGCCCTGGGCGCCGGGGCTCTGGCGGCATGCGGCCTCAGCATCCCGTATGCGGCCCAGGCCTTCACCATAGCCGTTTCGCTGTCCGCCGCCCTGCTGTTCCTGTTCCGCTTCGGCGACGAAGGCAACCGCGAGCACTTGTTCTCGGTCCTGCTTTTGATCATGGGCTTCATTTATGTGCCCCTGGTGCTGCAACTGGCTTTCCGCATCATGCCCCTGGAAATCCTGCTCATCCTGGTTGGCGTGGTGACTTCGGACACCGCCGCTTACTACGCCGGCGTAACCATGGGCAAAACTAAAATCTGGCCCAAAGTCAGCCCCAAAAAAAGCTGGGCCGGCAGCATCGCCGGGTTCCTCACCTGCACCCTGGCCGTGACGGTGCTGGGCTACTTGTTGTTTGACCGCACCCCGCTCATGTGGCTGCTGGCGGGCATGGTCATCAACATAGCCGCACAATTGGGCGATTTCTTCGAATCCGCCCTGAAGCGCGTTTACGGCATCAAGGACTCCAGCCAGCTTTTGCCCGGGCACGGCGGCGTGCTCGACCGCATCGACAGCCTGCTTTTCGCCCTGCCCGCCTATGTGCTGCTGCACTACCTCTTTGACCTTGGCGGCGCAGGCATATAACGCGCCCGCAACGCGAACCCTGACTCAGGCAGAACATGAACAACGCCGCGTATATTTCCTCCTTGCAGTTGCCCCGGGGGCTGGCTTTTGAAAGGCCGCCCTTCCCCCGCGCCCTGGCGGTTATGGGCTCCACAGGCTCCATCGGCGTATCCGCCCTGGATGTGCTTGCGCGGCACCCCGATAAATTCAGCGTCCTGGCCCTGGCCGGCGGGCGCAATGCCGCTCGCCTGGCCGAACAGGCCGCCGCCTTTCGCCCGCCTTATCTGGCCGTGCTCGACGCGGCCACGGCGCAAGACCTCACAGCCCGCCTGCCCGCCGGTTATGCCCCTGAAATCCTGCTCGGCCGGGAGGGCTACGCGGCCCTGGCCGCTCTGCCTGAAACCGACATGGTCCTTTCCGCCCAGAGCGGCGCGGCGGGCCTCGCCGCCACCCTGGCCGCCGTGCGGACCGGAAAAATCGTGGCCCTGGCCAACAAGGAATCGCTGGTGCTGGCCGGCGAGCTTATCCGCCGGGAATGCGCCGCAAGCAACGCCGTGATTCTGCCTGTGGATTCGGAACACAATGCCCTGTTTCAGGCCCTGGGCGCCGAGCCGCTTTCCCGGGTGCGCCGCCTGATTCTCACCGCTTCCGGCGGCCCGTTTCGCGGCAAGACGCGCGGCGATTTGCTGCGGGTGACTCCAGAAACCGCCCTCAAACACCCCAACTGGAGCATGGGCGCCAAAATTTCCATTGATTCGGCCACGCTCATGAATAAAGGGCTTGAAGTCATTGAGGCCCACCACCTGTACGGCCTGCCCCCGGAACGGATCGACGTGCTGGTGCACCCGGAGTCCATTGTCCATTCCCTGGTGGAGTTTCACGACACCTCCATGCTCGCCCAACTGGGGCCGGCCGATATGCGCGTGGCCATCGCCCACTGCCTGGCCTGGCCGGAGCGCATCGCCCCCGGCCCCGCGCCCCTTGATCTCCTGGCTCAAGGGCGCCTCACTTTTGAAGATGTGGACCACGCCACCTTCCCCTGCCTTGACCTGGCCCGCGCCACGCTCTCGCCGGGCGGCCCCAGCCCAGTGGTGCTCAATGCGGCCAATGAAATGGGTGTGGCCGCTTTTTTAACCGGGCGCCTGACTTTCCTGGGCATTGCCGAAATGGTGCGCGCGGCTTTTGATGAAGTCGAGGTCGACACCCCGCCGCAAAGCGAAGAGGAAATCATGGACCTGGACGAGCGCACGCGGGCCTGGAGCCGGGAATGGCTGCGCTGTGAACGTTGAACACGCCCCATTGCCACGGATTAAATTTCCATTTATAGCGCGGCCTTTGCCTTGTGTTGAAAAGTAGTTATATTCTCGTGATTGCGCCCCCGGGCGATTTTCCGCAACCATAAACCGAACCGTAAAGCTACGGCCCATATACACAATACATATGTCCATCAGCGGTATCATTCTGGCCATCGTTGTTTTAGGCTTTCTGATTTTTTTCCATGAACTGGGGCACTTCTGCATGGCCCGCGTCTTCGGCATGGGAGTCAAAACCTTTTCCCTGGGTTTTGGACCGCGCCTGTTCGGCCTGAAGTACGGCAAAACCGAGTATCAAATCGCGGCCGTGCCCCTGGGCGGCTATGTCTCTCTGGTGGGGCAGGACCCCGGCGAAGAGTTGCCCGAAGGCTTTAATTCCAAAGAAGAGTTCTCCACCCGCCCGCCCTGGCAACGCTTTCTGGTCATCCTGGCCGGGCCGCTGTTTAACGCGCTTCTGGCCTGGTTCATTTACTGGGGCATGTTCGCGGCCAACGGGCAAATCACCCTGCTGCCCGTGGCCGGCGCGGTGCAAACCGGCAGCCCGGCCGCACTGGCCGGCATCATGCCGGATGATCGCTTCATGAGCATTAACGGCATTGAAATCAAAACCTGGGGAGACATCCCCGAACGGGTCCAGGCCGGAGGCGGCGCGCCCCTCAGCGTGGTCGTCGATCGCCAGGCCAGGGAAGTCGCCCTGACCATCAAACCCCAGCAACAGCCCGGCAAGAGCATCTTTGGCGAGGACATCACCCGCTGGGTCATCGGCGTGGAATACTCCGGCGCCTATACGCAATCCCCGCTGGGTTTTTTCGCCGCGGCCAGGGCCGGCTTCAACGAATGCCTGAACATGACCGAGCTCATTGGCCAGAGCCTGGTCAAGCTGGTTCAGGGCGCGGTGCCCCTGGATTCCGTGGGCGGGCCCATCTCCATTGTCAAGCTGGTCAGCGATCAGGCCGAACACGGCGTCAGCTCCGTGCTCATGCTCGCCGCATTTATCAGCATTAACCTGTTTCTGCTCAATCTTCTGCCCATACCTGTGCTTGACGGCGGGCATATTCTGTTCCTGTGCCTGGAAATGGCCAGCCGCCGCAAAGTGCCCGAGCGCGTTCAGGAAATCACCACCTCCATCGGCTTTTTTGTCCTGCTCCTGCTCATGGGTCTGGTTATCTTCAACGATATCATCCGCCTGGCCACCGGCGCGGAGTTTTAGAGCATTTTAACATTTAAATTATATATTAAGGAAA
>JAVBRZ010000077.1:0-3831 GCA_031547425.1 Desulfovibrionaceae bacterium | reverse complement strand
CGTAATATAAAAGCAGATCTGTGCTGCGCGAACCGATGACCGCGACCACGTGGTTGCCCGCCTGGTGGTGGCCCTTGGCGATGTGGTGCATGGCCGCGATGCCCGTGCCCCCGCCCACGCACAGGACCGTGCCGTCGGTTTTTTCAATGTGCGTGGGTTTACCCAAAGGCCCGCACAAATCGGCCAGGCTGTCGCCTGCTTTGAGCTGTTCCAGTTCGGCTGTGGTTTTGCCCATAACCAGATAGACCAGGGTGATGGTCCCGGCTTTTTTGTCCGTATCGGCAATGGTCAGGGGGATGCGTTCGCCGTTTTCGGACACGCGCAGGATGACGAAGCTGCCGGGCTCGGCGACTGCGGCAATGTGCGGGGCTTCAATAATCAGGCGGCTGGTGCGGCCGGGGATGAGCGATTCTTTTTTCAGGATGGGCGCGGGCATGATAAACTCCTCTGGAACTCCTTTTTATGGGGGCGGCTAAAGCAACATTTCGGTGCTTGTGAAAAAGTGCACGACCCCTGTGCGCGCATCACTACTATATTTTTTTACAAAATAAAACCAAAAAATCAGTACAGATTAGCAAGGCCAAAAAAGGGCTCCGGATTTTCCGGAGCCCTTTCTGTGGCGCGTGCAGCCGGAGCCGCATGGAGAAAACACTCAGGCAAAGGCCGGACTTACAGCTTGGTCAGCCGCTTGACGTCTATTTCCAGATCAAGCCAGTCCTTGTCGATCTCGCCGTAAATTTCCACCAGGTCTTCGGCTCCCACCTGCTGCCCCAGCCAGCGCTTATCGCTGATTTCCAGGGTGATGGAGCCGGTGTCGTCTTTAAACAGGTAGCTGTCTCCGCCGAGGCGCTGCACAATATAGCCTTTGAGGGCCACAGCGGCGTCATCGGCCATGGACTTGGCCTGCTCCACGGTTACGAAGTTCGGGCCCGGCCCGGTATAGCCGCCGGGCTGGCCGGATCCGGCATAACCGCCGGCCTGGTTGTTTTCGGCCAAGGCCTGGCCCGCGCCTGAAGCCATAACCGCCACAGCGGCCAGCATGACCGCCACGGCGCGCAACACGCGACTTTTTCCGCGTTCTCGCGCCACAAGCGTAGTAGGCATAATCTCCTCCAGAATTGAATAGCTATGGGTTTATAATGCGCCGCGCGCCCGCTCGAAACCAGCCGTAGCGCGCCGGGGTTAATATGAACGCCAGGGGAGCATAGCCCTTAAATCTTTTTAAAGGCAGTTTTGCGGTCGCTAAAATGAGGTCAGGCGCGGGAGAGTGTAAAAAGAACCTTGAAGGCGCTTGACAAAAAGTATAGGGATTATGAATTAATACCATACGGAAAAGCGTCAAGTTTTTTTGCATTATTCAAAATCCCCCGCAAGGGGCACCGAGAAGATCACTTTGTTCAAAAAGCGTGGTTCCAGGCCGTTCGCCGGCAAAAGTCGTTGCGTGCGTATCGCTTTTGCCGGGGGCAAGCTTCGGGCGGCGGTTTTGGCGCCCGCTCAAAATTCGGCTGTGGACTTCTATGGCCCATGTGCCCACTGCGGCACCAACCGCCGGGAAATTCCCCCAATGACATTGCGCGACATCTTGATCAGGCTTTAGCGGCAATGCGCCCGGCGCCACTTTTAAAAGGAGAGTTCTCATGGCTTCCAATCCCAAAATGAAAACCATGGACGGCAACACCGCAACCGCATACATATCCTATGCCCTTAGCGACACCGCCGCGCTATATCCCATCACGCCTTCGTCCCCCATGGGCGAAGTGGTGGACGAGTGGGCGGCTGAAGGCCGAAAAAACCTGTTCGGCCAGGTTATGTCCATCAAACAGCTGCAATCTGAAGCGGGCGCGGCCGGCGCCGTGCACGGCTCCCTGGCCGGCGGCGCGCTGACCTCCACATATACCGCCTCGCAGGGCTTGCTGCTGATGATTCCCAACATGTATAAAATTTCCGGCGAGCTTTTGCCGGGTGTGTTCCACGTCTCGGCCCGGGCCGTGGCCACGCACGCCTTGTCCATCTTTGGCGACCATCAGGACGTCATGGCTGTGCGCCAGACCGGATTTTCCATGCTCTGCTCCTGCTCGGTGCAGGAAGCCATGGACCTGGCTCTGGTGGCCCACCTGGCGGCCATTGAGTCCGACGTGCCCTTCTGCCACTTTTTTGATGGCTTCCGCACCTCCCATGAAGTGCAGAAGATCAACATCATCGACTATGAGGACATCAGAAAGGTCGTCAACTGGCACAAGATTTCCGAGTTCCGGCAACGGGCCATGAACCCCGAGCATCCGCACATTCGCGGCACGGCCCAGAACCCGGACATTTACTTCCAGGGCTCTGAGGCGGCCAACCTTTTCTACGACGCTGTGCCCCAGATGGTGCTTGATTCCATGAAAAAGGTGGAAGGCATCACCGGCCGCGCCTACAAGCTTTTTGATTACGTGGGCCACCCCGAAGCCGACCGCGTTATTGTGGCCATGGGCTCCTGTTGCGAAGCCATTGACGAGCTCATCGGCTGCCTGGCCGAGCAGGGCGAGCGCGTGGGCCTCATTAAGGTGCGGCTGTTCCGCCCCTTCTCGGCCGAGCACCTTTTAGCCGCCATTCCGGGCACGGCGCGGGCCATTGCCGTACTCGACCGCACCAAGGAACCCGGCTCCCTGGGCGAGCCTTTGTATCAGGATGTGGTCACCGCCTTTGCCGGCCGCAAGCATGCGCCGGTTATCGTGGGCGGGCGCTACGGCCTGGGCTCCAAGGAATTCACCCCGGGCATGGCCAAGGCCGTGTTCGACAATTTAAAGGGCATGGCCCCCAAAAACCGCTTCACCGTGGGCATTGACGATGACGTCTCTTATACTTCCCTGGCCGTGGCCGAAGATGTTGACACCGTGCCCACCGGCACCGTGCAGTGCAAATTCTTCGGCCTGGGCTCTGACGGCACCGTGGGCGCCAACAAGCAGGCCATCAAGATCATCGGCGACAATACCGACCTTTACGCTCAGGCCTATTTCGCCTACGACTCCAAGAAGTCCGGCGGCTACACCGTGTCCCATCTGCGCTTTGGGCAAAAACCCATCAAGTCCACCTACCTGATCACCTCGGCCGACTACATCGCTTGCCACAAAGACGCTTATGTGCACCAGTATGAAATTTTGGAAGGAGTCAAGGACAACGCCACCTTTGTGCTTAATACTGGCTGGAGCGGGGTGAAAGAGCTGGAAAAGCACCTGCCCGCGCACCTGAAGCGGATCATCGCACGCAGAAAACTGAAGTTCTACACCGTGGACGCGGTCAAGGTGGCCGAGGAAGTGGGCTTGGGCGGTCGCATCAACATGATCATGCAGACCGTATTCTTCAAGCTGGCCAAGGTCATTCCCTTTGAGCAGGCCGTGGAACTGCTCAAGGACTCCATCCACAAGACTTACGGGGGCAAGGGCGAGAAAGTGGTGAACATGAACATCGCCGCGGTGGACAAAGCCCTGGACGCCCTGCATGAAGTCAAATATCCCGCCGCCTGGGCCGATCTGCCTGACGCGCCCTATCTGCCCGAGGACGACGACGAGTACATCCGCGGCGTGGTGAGGCCCATCCTGGCCCAGCAGGGAGACAAGCTGCCGGTATCCAGCTTCACGGCCGACGGCATAGCGCCGTTGGGCACCGCCGCTTTTGAAAAGCGCGAGGTGGCCATCCGCGTGCCGCATTGGCTGCCGGAAAACTGCATCCAGTGCAACCAGTGTTCCTTTGTCTGCCCGCATGCTTCCATCAGGCCTTATCTGGCCACGGGGGAAGAGCTGGAAGGCGCGCCCAAGTCTTTCGTAACCATTGACGCCGCGGGCAAGGAAC
>JAVBRZ010000127.1:0-5366 GCA_031547425.1 Desulfovibrionaceae bacterium | reverse complement strand
AAGCTCCCTGGCCTCAGGGGTCAGGTCTATCCGCCCGGGCGCGAACATCACATCCGCAGGCAGGCGCAGGGTAATGACCCCTTTGTCGAAGACCGCCCCGATCTTGCCTTCCATATTTTTCTGGTTCAAATAGGCGCGCATGGCGTCATACGCCCGGCTCTGGCGCTCAATAAGCTCGCGCTGCAAACGGGCGGCATCCAGAACGGCCGCGTCGTCCACCGCCTCGGGCTGTCCGCCTCCCTCGCTTTCCCTGACGCTCTGCGTGCCCAAATTATCGCGCAGGGCTTCGGTAATTTCGCCAAAGCGCTGCGTATCCAGGGATGACAAGGAAAACAACAAAATGAAGAACGTGAGCATCAACAGGCTCATGTCCGCAAAGGTGATCAGCCATTGCCCGGCGGGCTGTTCTTCCTCGTTATCCCGCAAATAATCTTCAAATCTGTCGGCCATAGGGCAATCCGTCAGGCAATGCGCCGTTCTTTGAGAGAAATGAAGGAAGACAACGTATCATAGACAATACGCGGATTGTTGTTTTCCAAAATGCAGCGCACGCCTTCAAAAACAATCAGCAAAGCCAGCTCGTCCTGCTTGCTGCGCGCGGCCAGCTTCCCGGCCAGGGGTAGAAAGACCACATACGCCAGCAACGCGCCGTAAAAAGTGGTCAAGAGGGCCACCGCCATGCCCGGACCCACGGCCTTGGGGTCATGCAAATTAACCAGCATCTGCACCAGGCCGATGAGGGTGCCGATCATGCCGAAAGCCGGAGCATACAGACCCAGGCGCTGAAACACGGCAATGGGGATGTTGTGGCGGCGTTTCATGGCCGCGATTTCCAGGTGCATCACGGTTTCAATGACCTGGGGACCGGCATTGTCGGAAATCAGTTGGCAGGCTTTTTTGAGCACGTGGTTTTCGGTTTTGATGTTTTCCAGGGCCAGCAGCCCTTCGCGGCGGGAAAGCTCGGCCAGACGGACCATGGTGTCCACCACTTTTTCCGGCTCCTGCTTGCGCCCCAAAAGCGCCCGCATGCCGCCGCTCACGGCCTGGAGCACCTCCTCCATGGGAAAAGTGACCAGAATGGAGGCGAGGGTCCCGCCCACCACAATCATGATGCTTGGCACATTTAAAAAAGTGCTCCCCGCGCCGTCCACCAGGATGGCGACGATAACCAGCCCGAACCCGCCAAGTATGCCGAAAAGAGTAGCAAAGTCCATACGCGCACCTGTGGTGAGGTTAAAATCAGAAACGTTTTAAGCTCCGCCCGCAAAAGTCGGATTATTTCAAAGGCCGGCGCGGCGGGCGAAAATCGGGCAAAGGCACGGGCGGCCTACCCCAAGGCCGCTTCTTTCCGCCAAAACAGTCTTTTTTGAAACAAGACGGGCGGCGATGGGCTATCCGCCAACAAAGCCTTAAGATGTATTATGACATAAATTATATAAAAACGCCAGTCCTGGCGGGAATATTCCAATTTATTCCCGTGGGAACGCGCCCCGAATCACGGCTTCTTCTTGCCGAAGCGCCGCACATAGGCGCGGTAGCAACGGCCAAGGGGCGTGGCCGGGTCCATGCTGTCCCACAAAGCGCCCAAGCGTTCGGGGTCGGGCCGGAACACAACGGGCACGGCGCGGCGCGCCTCAAACGGAGCGGGCGCGTTCAAAGCGCGGCGCTTGCCCAGCAAGCTCAAATGCACTTCCTGAAAGCGGTCCTCTTCCAGAAAGGCGTTGACCCGCTCCAGAATTTCCGGAGTCAGAAAACTCAATTCCTGCATAACCAAATGGTCTTCAGCCGCAATGAACAGCGTGGCCTCCCTGTGTCCCATGGGCAAGGCAAGATCGGCCAGGCCCGGGCCCAAAACCGTACCCCAGTGACGCCACAGCTCGGTCAGCGCCAGATCGCGGCCGCGCCGCGAGCGGTCCAGCCAGGCCCGCACCAGGTCGGCGGCATCCACGGCCTCAGGGCAGGCGCGCTTTATAAATTTGTTTTTTACGTACACAACTCGGGACCCTTGTTGACAATATCAAGTTATCCAGATAAATATATATCAAATTTTCTTGATGGATGGTTTGCGAACACTTTGAATTTTACCCGATTACTGACTTCTTTCAAGGCCCTGTCCGACGAGACCCGCTTGCGGCTTGCGCACGTGCTGGGCAAGTATGAGCTCAACGTGAACGAGCTGACCACGCTGCTCGGCATGGGCCAGTCCAGGGTGTCGCGGCACCTTAAAATTCTGGCTGAATCCGGCCTGGTCACGGCCCGGCGCGATGGTTTGTGGGTATTTTATTCGCATGGCGCCGGAACTGAAGCGGCCGCTTTGTGGGAGGCGCTCGCGGCCTTCATTGACCCGGGAGAAGAACCCTTTGCCGGGGATTTGCGCCTGGCCCGCAAAATTCTGGATGAACGCGACGTGGACACCCGGCATCTGTTCAACAACCTGGCTGAGGACTGGGATCACATCAACCGCGAAATCCTGGGCGATTTTGACCTGACCGCCGCTGTGCTGAACCTGATGCCGCAATGCGATACCGCCGTGGACCTGGGCTGCGGCACGGGCGCGGTGTTGGCCGGCCTGAAAGCCAAGGCGGCCCGGCTCATTGGAGTGGACGGCTCGCCGCGCATGCTGGAGCTGGCCCGCCGCCGTTTTTCCGGCAACGAATCCGTGTCCCTACGCATCGGCGAGCTGGATCACCTGCCCCTGGCGGATGGCGAGGCCCAGTTCGCCTGCCTGAACATGGTCCTGCATCATCTTTCCCACCCGGACGAAGCCCTGCGGGAAATCCGCCGCATTCTCGCGCCGGGCTCATACCTGGTGGTTACGGATTTTGACAAACACGAAATGGAAGCCATGCGCACCGAATACGGCGATCGCTGGCTGGGATTTTCCCCGGCTGAAATTAAAGCCATTTTAAACCGGGCCGGGTTTGAGCCTGAAGAGCCCCTGCGCATGCCCGTGCGCCAGGGCTTAAGCGTGCTTTTGACCCGCGCCGCGCGGAAGTGAACCTTCCGCCAAGGAGAAACATTCATGAGCGACAAGACTGACGCGGCCAGAGCCATGCCTTTGGATTTAAGCCTTGCTTACAAAGTGAGGGACATGGGCCTGGCTGACCTGGGCTACAAGGAAATGCAGCTGGCCGAGCAGGAAATGCCCGGCCTCCTGGAAATCATGGCCAAAGTCGGGCCCCAAAAACCCCTTAAGGGCCTGAAAGTCACCGGCTCCCTGCACATGACCATCCAAACGGCCATGCTCATCAAGACCCTGTATGCCCTGGGCGCGGACGTGCGCTGGGCTTCCTGCAACATTTTCTCCACCCAGGACCACGCAGCCGCAGCCATTGCCCATTCGGGCATGGCCAAGGTGTTTGCCTGGAAAGGCGAAACCCTGGAAGAATACTGGTGGTGCACGGAAATGGCCCTGACCTGGCCCGACGGATCCGGCCCCAACCTGATTGTGGACGACGGCGGCGACGCCACCCTTTTGATCCACAAAGGCGTGGCCGTGGAAAAGGACCCGAGCCTGCTGGGCAAGGGCTATGACAACAAGGAATTCCAGATCGTCATGGACCGCCTGGCCCTCAATTATCAAGCCACGCCCGGCCACTGGGGCAAAATCGCGCCGCAGATCCGTGGCGTGTCCGAAGAAACCACCACGGGTGTGGGCCGGCTTTACCAGATGCAAAAAGACGGCGAACTGCTCTTTCCGGCCTTTAACGTCAACGATTCGGTGACCAAGTCCAAGTTCGACAACCTGTACGGCTGCCGCGAATCCCTGGCCGACGGCCTGAAAAGGGCCACGGACGTCATGGTGGCCGGCAAGGTGGTGGTGGTCTGCGGCTACGGCGACGTGGGCAAGGGCTGCGCCCAGTCCATGCGCGGCTTCGGAGCCCGGGTGCTGATCACGGAAATCGACCCCATCTGCGCCCTGCAGGCGGCCATGGAAGGCTATGAAGTGACCACCATGGAAGAGGCCGTGGCCGAAGGCGATATTTTTGTGACCGCCACGGGCAACTACCGGGTCATCACCGGCGCGCACATGCTCAAGATGAAAAATGAAGCCATTGTCTGCAACATCGGCCACTTTGACAATGAAATCGACATGCACTACCTGGAAGCCACGCCGGGCTGCAAACGCGTCAACATCAAGCCCCAGGTGGACAAGTGGGAGCTGCCCTCGGGCCGCAGCATCATCATCCTGGCCGAAGGGCGCCTCGTAAACCTGGGCTGCGCCACCGGCCACCCCAGCTTTGTGATGTCGGCCAGCTTCACCAACCAGGTCCTGGCCCAAATGGAGCTGGCCCAGCGTACGGACCTGACTAAAAAAGTATACACCCTGCCCAAGATCCTGGACGAGGAAGTCGCCCGCCTGCACCTTTCCCGCCTGGGCGCCAAACTGACCGCCCTGTCCAGGGAGCAGGCCGACTATATCGGCGTGGACGTGAGCGGCCCGTATAAGCCGGAGCACTACAGATACTAGACTGCGGAAACACGATACCGGCTAGAGAAAATTGAGACTTTGTCTGGATACGGCTGACAGCGGGGAATTCCGGGCGACCCGGGGTTCCCCGCTTTGCGCGTGGCGGCTCTGTGGCAATTTAACGCCTGGCAAAGACGCAGGCTAAAACAAGTTCCGCCTGCGTCTTTGCCGCGGGCGGTATAGCGCTTCGCTGCATACCGCCGGAGCATTTACCAAATATATCATTTCAAATGTGAACGGCTCTACTCATCCCTGGTCACAGGCTGGCCCGCGTTCTGCCACTCAATGATGCCGCCTTGAATTTCCAGCACACGGCTGATGCCTTTTTCCCGCAGGATGGCCGCGGCCTTGGACGAACGCATCCCGGAACGGCAGTAAATCAGATAAGTCTTGTCCCGGGGCAGGGTTTCGGCCCGGGCGGCAAAATCCGGCGAGTTGAAATTAAGCAGCATAGCGCCGGGAATGTGCCCGGCCACGTATTCTGTGGGGGTACGCACGTCCAGGATAGTGAAGGCCTGGTCGCCCTTGCTGGCTTCAATCAATTCCCACGCCGCCGCGGGGCTGAGCGGAGCAGCCTCTTCCGCCTGGCCGGGCTTATGATGCAACATAACCGCAACCGCTCCCAACAATAAAGCCACGACGCCTGAGCATAGAAATTTTTTAAAATTTTTCATAATACTTAATTTAAGATTTATTTTGCCAAAGACAATCGCCAGCCAGGCATAATGAAAGGATTCCAGAAAAAACGCCTCCGGCAGACCACGCGCGCACGCTCGCCTTCTTAGCGGCTGCGCCTGTTTTCAGCATCCCAATAAGGGTTAAGGAAAGGGAGGGCTCCGGGGCGGGAAAACCACAAGGGGCTTGCCTCTTTGGGTTTTACCGCCCCGGAGCGGTT
>JAVBRZ010000185.1:0-3910 GCA_031547425.1 Desulfovibrionaceae bacterium | reverse complement strand
AACCCGGATACGGACTCAAATACCGCGTCGGAAAAGCTTTCCGTCACTCCGGTCAAGATATAGGGCAAGGCCCCGGCCAAACAACCGATCATCCAGCCGACGCCCACCACAGCCAGACCTTCACGATGGCTTAAGTCCTCATCGTGCCGCCCGCCCCGGCCGGCATAGTGCAGCGCCAGGCCAAGGGCCATGATAATGGTCATGGCCGCCAAGAGCCGCAGAACAACCGCTGTTTCCCCGTAATACATCCCGCAGAGCACGGGCAAGAGGATGGACAGCCCCATGCAGCTTAAAATCAGGCCCACCACGCTGGAAATAGTTTGCAGCCGCATGCGGTCGTTCTACCTTTTTAAAAACAGCGCGCCGGAACTCAAGCGGCGGCAAGAACTTTTTCCACCCAGGACAAGCTGTCCCGGGCGGCCACAATCACAATGTGATCTTCAGGCTCAATGACAGTTTTGCCCCAGGGGATAATCACTTCGCCACCCCGGCTGATGGCCAGGATAAGCACGCCTTTGGGCAGATCGAGATCTTCCAGCGGCGTGCCCACAATTTTGGACCCGGCCAAAGCCACGGCTTCAATGGCCTCGGCTTCATCGCCCCGGATGGACACGGCGGAAATAACCCGGCCGCGCCGGATATAGCGCAGAATGCTGTTAACCGCGGCGGAATTGGGGCTGACGAAGTAATGAATGCCGATGGCCTCCACCAGGGTAAAGTAGTCGTTATTGTCCAGACGCGGAATAACCCTTTCCGCGCCCAGGGATTTGGCCAGCAGGGAAATAAGGATATTGGTCTCGTCAATGCCGGTGAGGGCCACCACCGCATCCATATCCCCGGCGTTTTCCTCCAGCAGGAAATCCTGGTCCGCGCCGTCGCCGTGCAATACCAGGGCGGAATTGAGGGTATCGGCCAACACGTGGCAGCGCTCTTCGTCCTTGTCCATGATTTTAACGCTGTAAACGCCGTATTCCTCCAACAGGCGCGCCAGGCGCAAGCCCATGTTGCCGCCGCCCACAATTAGAATATTTCTGGCCGGGCCCAATTTAGTGGTGACCAGGTTGCGCACCAGGTCCAGGCTGTCGCCCAAACAGGCAAAATAGACTATGTCGTTTTCTTTGATTACATCGCTGCCCGAAGGCACTATCAGCACTTCATTGCGCACGATGGCGGCCACAATGACCCCTTCCGGCGCTATTTCCTTAAACCGCCTCAACTCGCAACCCACCAGCGGGCCTTCCTGAATAAGGAAGCTCAAAAGCTTCAGCTTGTGGCTGAAAAACTCGTTATATTCCAAAGCGCCGGGAGCGGAGAGCATCCGTTCTATGGTGCTGGCCACTTCTTCTTCCGGGTTGATCAGGGCGTTGATGCCCAGGGCCCCGTGGATGAGATCCTGATGCCCGCGCGTGTAATCCTCATTGCGAATGCGGGCCACGGTAAGCGCTTTGGGGGAAAGTTTGTTGCCAAACAGGCTGGCGATGATGTTCACCAGATCGGAGTTGGTCACAGCCAGAAGGATATCCGCATCTTCAATGCCCGCCCGCTCCAGCACCACCGGGGATGAGCCTTCGCCGTGCACGGTTTGCACATCCAGCACGTCGGCCACGTTTTTCAAAGCTTCGGCATTATTGTCGATAAACACAACTTCCTTGTTTTCCTGCTCCAGACGCTGGGCGATATGAAAACCCACTTCGCCCGCGCCGACAATGACCATTTTCAGACGGTCCTGGGCTTTGAAGCTGAAAAAAAACGGCATAAATCCCGGTCCTTGCTAAAATTTGCGTTTGTCTTTCAATATAACTCGCGTCCGAAAAATAGGGAATAGGGGCATAAGCGGGGATTGCCGGACGGCGTGAGGTTAAGGCGCGAGCGCGGCATAAAGGCGGGTGTAATCCTGAACCATGCGTTCCGCCCGGAAAGTGCGCTCATAACGCGCCCGGGCTTTAACGCCCATGCTCCGGGAGCGGGCCGGATCGGCCAGGAGAGCCTGGACCGCCCCGCTCAGGACGCCCACCTTGCCCACGGGAGCCAGGAGGCCGGTTTGCTCGTTGGTCACCTGTTCCGGGACGCCCCCGGTGTGGTAGGCGCAAACCGGCACCCCGGCGGCCATGGCTTCCAGGATGAGCAGGGAGTGGTTTTCCGCCGGGGATGCGCTGACAAACACATCAGCGGCCAGCATGAATGCGTGCATTTTAAGCGTATCCACATAGGGCCAATAATAAACATCGCCCGCGCGGGAAAGTTTTGCGCCGCCCACGATAAAAGCCACCGCATCCGGCATATCGGCCTTTACCTTGTCCCAGACCGCCAAAAAGTCCCGGCCGCCTTTATTGGCGGCCAAAGTTCCGCCATGCGCCGCAAACAGCAACAATTTAGCGCCGGCGTTCAACCCGAAAGAAGCCCGGGCGCGCTCCCGGCTGGTGCTCAACAAAGGATCTTCCACCCCATTGGGAATAAGCTCGCACTTAAGCTCAGGCAAAGCGGCACGGACCATTTTGCGCAGCCAGACCGAAGGCGAAATCAGCCGGGGGCCCTGCGCCAAAAGCGCCTCACGCAGCGCCCTCTGCTGTTGGAGGGCCTCCGGGCAGCCCTGGGGGCAGTTAACCGGGCAGCCCTCCAGCCAGCCCGGGCAATCCTGGGGATGTATACAACCGCCGGTGAGCAAAGAACAATCGTGCAGGGTAATCATGTCCACCCGGCGCTTCGCATGGGAGAACCCGCGTAATAAATCCGGCCAGCAACGGGAACCGTGCGCATGGCACAAGCGCCCCAGCGGCACAGAGACAGCCAGGTCGCGCGGGGCGATCTCCCGCACGGCCGGGTCAGCGCTGTCCCTGAATTCGGAGGACACTTGGGCTGTGAAGCCATGTTCTTCCATGCCCGCGGCCAGAAGGCGCATAACCCGCGCCGCGCCGCCCTGCGCGGCCAGAACGCCGTGCAGGCGCACAGGCCGGAGCATGTGCCCAGAGCATGATTTTGAGGTCAAGGGCTCAGCGGTCACGACCCGCCGCCTCTAAAAAATCATGTTTCAGGCACCACAAAATATGAAAATCCGCCTGCTCGTCCCAAAGGCCCAATTCTCCCAGCCCCACGCGCAAATCAGCCACGGAAACAGGTTTACGGGCTTTAAGCAGCACCAGGCGCAGGGCCGGCTCGCTGATGGCCGAATCTATGCCCGCATAAAAAACGGGAGCCTCTTTCCCGCGGTACAAGGCTTCTCCGGCGCGGGACCAGACCACTTTAAGCTGGGGTCCGAGGGCCTCGGAGGTATAGCCGCCAAACAAGCCGCTGAAGGAAAAATGCAGCGGGTGGGCCACGGGGCGCAGATCCTCGGCAGGCAGGGGCCTGGCGCGCAACTCCTCCCACAGGCCAAGATAGGCGGCAATGATTTTGTCCCAGGTATACCCGGCCAGCACCCGGCGGCGTCCGGCGGCGCCCATGGTGCGGCGCAGTTCAGGATCGGCTATGAGCCGGGCCAGAGCAGCGGCCAGATCCGGAACCGAGACAACGGTTTGCTGGGCCAGACGCAGATGATACTGGCTGTCGTACCACAAATGAGCCAGGATATCCGTATATTCCGTGCTCACGGGGCCGAGGGTGGGAACGAGCAGGCCGGTTTGACCATCAATGACCGTATCCTTGTAGCCGTCGTAATCAGAAGCGATAACCGGCAGCCCGGCCAGGCCGGCCTCCAGAATGGTCAGGCCGAAGGTCTCCTGCGCGTTATCCACGGGGGAGAGGAAAATGTCCGCCGCCTGGTAGAGGTTGTTGCGCGTTTCATCATCCGGGCGGGACACCACCGTGAGCTCAAGCCCCATGCCCTTGGCCAGAGCGGCGAGAATGCCCGGCGTGTCGTCGTCCTCGCTGGTCCAGCCGGCCAGGATGAGCCGCACGTTTTCCAGGGCGAGCC
>JAVBRZ010000182.1:0-4842 GCA_031547425.1 Desulfovibrionaceae bacterium | reverse complement strand
ACATGGGAACCGTGGTGGAGTTCGCCTCGTCCGCCGACATCTTCAAATACCGGATGCATCCGTATACCAAGGCTCTTCTTAACGCCGTGCCCGTTCCCGATATTGACGCAAAGAAAGATCTGAAAAAGGGATTGCTGCGGGGGGAAGTCTCTTCACCCATCGCTCCGCCGCCGGGCTGCCGTTTCGCCAAACGCTGCGTGTTTGCCACGGAAGACTGTTTTTCGGTGGACCCGGAGTTGAAGGAATACAAGCCCGGTTACTTCGTGGCCTGCCACAATACGGAAAAGATCAACGGACTATAGAACGATGTGAAGAGCCGGGGGCAAAGCCCCCGGCTCTTCAGACTGCTGACAAGGTCCCCGGTAGCACGGACAGTTTCTTTGTGGGCGTGGGCAAGGCTCTTTTCGATATACTCAGGGATGAACCGCTCTAGGTGTTTAGTCCCATCCTTTTTGTGGAAGAGCCTATGATATTATCTGTAATATAAAAGAAAATTTATTTCACTTGCCAAAAATACATGGTTTTCCAGCTCCTGCAATCGCTTGAAACTGAAATTTTGATTTTATTCCCGGAATTAAAGGTTTCGTCCCTTATAGGGGGGCAGATGTTCCGGCCCTGTTCAGGGTATTGCGTCGTCAAAATCCAGGATCGCCACCAGGTTCTGCTCCGTGTCTATGCGCACCCGGTCGCCGTTTTTGACCAGTGCGTAGAAGGCGGTTTCCAGTCTGTCGACCATGGGCATTTCTATGATAATGGCGCTGGAAACCAGTACGGTATCCAGGCTGCTGACGATAAAACCCTTTGGCGCCGTGCCGTGCCTGTCCAGTTTGTACATGCCGTCGGCCTGGACCACGGAACTGCCCTTGCCGCCGGGGAAGATGAGGATTTTGCCCTTGACGCTCAAACCTTCAAGGCAGTGCCCTGGCTCGGTGACCGTGCCGGTCTCGGGGTCGGTCTTGTAGAACAGAATGGGCTCATTGGAAATGAGCGCCTCGCCTTCCACCAGGCCCGGCGATATCTTGTGGCATGCAAAACATTTCATTTTTCCGGCCTCCCGAGTTTGGCCCAGCGGATGCAGGTTATGACGTCGCGTACCGCCAGGCGCACGTCAAAGACGCCCATGTAATAGGCGCACTTGGGCGAATCCGTCACGCCGCATCCTCCGGCCAGGTGGCCGAAACAGGCCCGCTGGTCCACGCAGGTGCCGGGCGCCAGAAGCACGTTCAGCGCTGCCAGTTCTTCCGCAAGGCCCGTGGATCGGGCCAGGTCCAGAACGGCCCCGGAGGTCAGTATCCATATCTGAGCCTTGGCCTTTTGCCCCCTCAAAAGCCCAGCCACGGCGGCCACTTGCTCATAGCTGTAGTGAGGGCAGCCGAGCATCACGAAATCCACCGAATCCCCGGGCGAGATGGAGTAAGCGCGCAGGGCTTCTTCCAGATGGGCGTCGGTGATGGTCACTTCGCGTTCCGGCCGTTTGCCGCCGCAAGCCTGTTCCAGGCTCATCGCGTCCGGGGTCACCCCTATGATGTGGTATTTGTCGCAGACTCCGGAAACGTTGAGCTGCGTACCCAGCGCGATAAGGGCCTCGGTGGACATGCGCGGCGCGAGGCCTTGGAATACGGGCACGCCGTCGCCTATGGCTGCGCCGGTAAGCCCCAGCAGCGCGAACTCAAAGTCGCTTTCCACTTTGGCCTTGACTGTCACCAGCACGTCGCCGAACCTGTTTTCGTCGAGTAACATGCCGTATTCCGGCACATAGCCGGTGACCGCCGCGCACAGGGAAGAGCTGGCGCCCTCGCGGTGCGTTCTGGCTCCCAGCACCGAGTTGGCGTACACGCTGACGCTGGTCTCCGAAAAGGAGACCACCTCGCCGTAGCGCGCAATGTTGCCGAAAAGGTACGGCGTGCAGCTGTACGTCAGCACCGCGCCAAGCCCTTTATACGCCTCATGGGTGCGGCGCATCACCTCCTCACCCTCGGGGGAGAGCAGCCCCAGCCCTTTGAAGCAGTTGACGGAATAGCCGGGGTTTACCGTGGGCGGAATGGCGCATTCCGCCCCGGCGGCCAGGAGCTTTTCCGCGAACCAGACATCCGCCTCCTGGGCGCTTAACGCCACATGGGCGCGGGAGATGGGCACCATCCGCTTTGCCATGAAGCCTTCGCCGATGGCCGCCTGGATGCGCATGGCCATGGCCTTGCCCTTGCCGTGTTTTCCATCCAGCATGTCCTGCTGGTGCGGGGTCAGTTTCATGTAAATGCCTCCGGCGGGCAGGGGCGGCGCCCCTCTCTGGGTATCAGTACAGCATGTGCGCCACTATGGCCACCAGGGGCATGGCCACCAGGGTGCGGACAAAGAAGATCAGGATGAGTTTCCCGGCGCCCAGCGGGATATCCGATTCCATGATCGAAACCGCGCTGTTGGAGAACATGATGATCTGCAACCCGGAAACCACCACCACGAAAAAGGAGCTCTGCACCGGCAGAGTCATGCTGGTGATGTAGGTGGAGGGCAGCGCCACTTCCGCCAGGCCGAGAATCATGCCCGGGGCGATGTCCGCGGCGTGGGGGATGCCGAGGATGTTGATCAGGGGCACGAACGGCATGCCGAGATACGTGAACAGGGGCGTGGTTTCCACCAGCCATAAGGTGATGATGGACAGGCAGAGAATGTACGCGGCGATTTTCTGCGCGAAAATGGTCACTTCCACCAGGTATTTCTGCAAAACGGGCGAAACGTCCGTGATGCCGGCCTTTTCCACCCCGGCATGGAACCCGCTGATAATCAGGGACATCCCGAATTTGGGCTTTTCTTCCTCCACCCGCTCCGTGCCGTCAATGAAGGTGGTGGGCATCATGCTTATGGGCGGGATGCGGATGATGATGAAGGCCATGACAAAGGATAGAATAAAAGAGCTGAGCACCACGGAACCGTAGTGGTCGATGATGTTGGCCGCCTGGCACATGACCGCGAAAAAACCCAGGCTGATGAAGCTGAAGTTGGTGGCAATGGCCGAGGCTTCCCTGGTGGTGTACATTTTGGATTTGTACAGCTTGTTGGTGAAAAAAATGCCGACCGTAGGGTTGGCCACAAAGGAGGTGGTGGCGTCGATGGAGGCGTAGCCCGGCACCTTGAACAGCGGGCGCATCAGCGGCTCGATAAAGGTGCCTATGGCTTCCAGCAGCCCGAATTCCGCGATAAAAGGCACCATCATCCCGGCGATGATAATCGTGACGATGACGGTTCCGGCCAGGCCCATGCCCAGGCCCCCCACGCCTTTGCCCAGCAGCGCGGCAGGCCCCACGCCAAGATAAACCATGGTGCCGAGCACGCCGCCGATGGCGTAGAGCACAATGGAATACGTTCTCACCGAGCCGTACAGGCGTTTGATGAGCGGGAATTTATCGCTCGTCTTGGCGATGACGCAAAGCGCGGTGAGCAGGTACACGGCGAACAGCACGATGAGCGGCAGAACGGGCCGCAGCCAGCCCCGGACAATGTTCACCGCGAAAACCATGGGGGTCAGCGTGGTGTTGTCGGCGGGGATGACCGGGACGAAGAAAAACAGGATGCCTAAGGTGGACAGAACGGCCAGTTTCAAAAAGTGGCTGAAATTGAAGGCGCGGTCGGCAAGCAAGGTGTTTTCGGACATTACGGGCTCCTTAATGGTACGGGAGATGCTGGCTCGGCTTACTTGACGGCTCCGGGCTCTTATAAAAGATTGCCCGCTTCCGTGTCGTAGCCGTCATAAAAGCCCTTGCCGCTTTTCATGCCCAGGTTGCCGGCATCGATCATTTCCTTTAGCTTCAGGGGCGGCTTGTCGCGCTCGTCGCCGCTGGCGTTGTAGTAGGAATTTTCGATGTTGTAGATGGTGTCCAGGCCGATGAGGTCCATGAGCTTGAAGGGGCCGATGTTGGTATGCCATTCCAGCATCCACATTCTGTCGAAGCCTGCGGGGTCGGTATAGCCGTTGGCCCACAGGAACAGGCATTCCTTTTTCACCGCCCGCCAGACGCGGTTCACGGAGTAACCCTTGATTTCCGTGGCCGTGACCAGGGGCTCGAAGCCGATCTCCCGGTAATGGGCCATGGCCTTGGTCTTTGTGTCCTCGGCGGTGTGGGCGTTCCACATTATTTCCAGGTAGTCGTTGCGCACCGGGTCGTCGTGGTCCACCTGAAAGGTGCGTTTTTTTCCTTCCGGGGAGATGTCCTTGCAGATTTCGCTCATCAGCAGGGAAGAGGTGTTGGAGCTGAGCAGCACGTCCGGGGCGCAGATTTTGTCCAGCTCGTTGAACAGGGCCTGTTTGCGCTCAAGAATTTCCGGCACGTTTTCGATAACCAGCGAGGCGTCGCGGCAGGCGTCTTCCAAACTGTCGGCATAGCGGATGCGGCTTTTGGTCTGGTCCGCTTCGGCCCGGGTCAGCCGGCCTTCAGCCACGTAATGCGCCAGCCATTTGTCTATTTTGGCTTTGCAGGTCGCCACGGATGCCGGCGTGCGGCTGTACCCGGAAACCGCTTTCCCGTGAACGGCGTTGCGGAAAGCGATCATGGAGCCCTGCACCCCGATGCCGATGATGGCAATCTCCGTGCTCATATTGCTGTCTCCTCGTGTTGGATAGTTGCTCTGTAAAGATTCGCGCGGCAGCGCGGTATACTAAAAGCAAGTACCGGGCCAGACGCATTCGCGCGGGGCCGTGTTTTTCCTGTGCGAGGAGAGTGAATATAATTATAGAGAATTATTGGGTTATTTTTTTAGACGTGGTATACGGAGAGGTTTGGCGGGCGGCGGCGTGTTTTGGCGTGCCTGTTCCGGATGCAATAATTCATTTCAAAGACAAAAATTATT
>JAVBRZ010000165.1:0-2555 GCA_031547425.1 Desulfovibrionaceae bacterium | reverse complement strand
CGCCATAATTTTGGGGCTGCTCGGCCTGCTGGCTTTGCGGGGCGCCCATCTCCTGCCCGTGTACTGGCGCGAAGCCTGCCGCGACGTGGTCAAGCGCGCCTGGGGCTGGATAGCAGCGGGCATGTCCTTTTTGACCGCCTCCACCAATAGCGCCGGGGGCGTCTATTTCGCCTTTGCGCTAGTGGGCGCGCTCATGGTCATTCACGGCGTGGCGGCCTTGAGTTGGCGGCTGCGCATAGTGGTCCGGCCCATGCTGAAGGGCAAGCCCTCGCCCTTGAGCCGGCTTTTCCCGCCGGCCGTGCTCGGCGTGGTCATGCTTTTTTCCGACCTGCCCGCCCGCATCCTGGGCATCATTTGGGGGCTGGCCATGCTCATCTTTCTGGTCAGGCTCTTTTCCATCAGCCGCATGCACAAACGCCGGGACGCGGAACGCCCGCCCTTCCTGGAACGGATTTTTTACGGTTGCGCGCTCTGGTTCGGCGCCGCCTCTTTGCTGGTGGCCGTGTCCGGCTACGCGCGCCTGGCCATTTTGCTGTATATGCTGCTGTTTGCCCTGATCAACACTTTTACTTTGGGCAACGCCCTGATGTATCTGTTCAGCAGCCTGGTGGGCCGTTGGTTTAACAAAGACAGGCAGCCCGTGCTGCATGCCGTGGCCGAGGCCGTGGCCATTCCCGTATCCTGGCTGCTTTCCCTGGTGTGCACTCTGCCCTGGCTCTGGGCCGTGCCCGGCGCCAGCCACATTCTGAGACAGGGCCTGTCGGCCAGCTATACCATTGGCGAGGCCAGCTTTGATTTTTCGCGGATTCTGCTCATCATCATCCTTTTCTTCCTGTTCCGTTCGTTGATCAGCCTGTCCAGAACCACGCTGAAGCACCTGCCCGACCGTCTGCCGCACCTGGAACGCGGCGTAATTCCGCCTTTACAGACCATAACCGCCTATGCGCTCTGGGTATTATTCGGCCTGGTGGTCCTGGGCATGCTGGGCGTGAATTTCACCAGTCTGGCCGTGGTGGCCGGGGGCCTTTCCGTGGGCATCGGCTTTGGCTTGCAAACCCTGTTTAACAACCTGATCAGCGGCCTGATGCTTATTTTCGGGCGCACGCTGCTGGTGGGCGATTATGTGGAGGTGGGCGGCATATCGGGCACGGTGCGCTCCATCAACATCCGCTCCACCACCATAGAAACCCCGGAACGAGCCCTGGTGTATGTGCCCAACTCCAACATCATGTCCGGGCAGTTTTCCAACTGGACGCGCACCAGCCGCATGGTGCGGCGCAGCATCTTTGTCGGCGTGGCTTATGGTTCGGATCCTGATCTGGTGTCCAAGCTCCTGCTGCAGGCGTCCGAAGAACAAGAACACGTGCTCAAGCTCCCGGCCCCCGCGGTGTTCTTCAACAATTTCGGCCCCAATTCCCTGGACTTCACCCTGAACATCTTTATTGACGACCTGGACAACGGTCTATCCGCCATGTCCGGGGTGCGCCTTAATATCCAGAGGCTATTCGAGGAACACGGCATCGACATACCCTTCCCGCAAATGACTTTGCATATGCCGGAAGCGGACAGCCCCAAAGAGATGATCAAGCCTGAGAACGTTGCAAAAAGGCCAAAGACAAAGCAAATTTAGCGTAAGGCTATGGCGAGCTTATCGGTAAGCTCCTTTTGGAGACTGTCCATGTTGTTGCGGTACACGATCAGCGAAGACGACTACCTCGCTTTTAATCTTTATCACGCCCGGCAAACGCCCAATTACCGGCGCACGGTCATCGGCTTGTGCCTGCTGGTCCCGGTGTTGATGGCGGCCGTCACTCCGCTGGTCTTTCTCGCCTTTCCCAATGCCTCGCCCTGGGGCTGGGCGGCCGTGGCCACGGCCATCAGCGGTCTGGGGGCGCTGCTCATGCCCGGCCGGTTCACGGCCCTGATCCGGCGGCATATCAAAAAAATCACCAAAGAACACAATGAATTTGTCGGTAAATTCAGCCTTGAATTGCGCAAGGACGGCCTGGTTTACGCGGGCAACGCTGAAAGGCTGGAAATCGCTTACGAGCGCATCGTCAAAGTGGCTGGCGATGCGGAACTGATTTATCTATTCCTGGGCGCCCTCAGCGCCATTATTGTGCCGCCCGCGGCCTTTGCCGACGCGGGCCAAAAAGAAGCCTTCCTGAGCCTCCTGCGTATGAAATGTCCCACGGCTGTCTTTGCTTTACCCGCTTCCGCGCAAGACCAGCGCCCATGATTCCCCAAACTCCCCTGTGGACCCGCAACTTTGTTTTCATCTGCCTGGCGCACGCGTGCATGACCATTGCCTTTTACGCCAATATGCCGGTCATGCCCCTGTTTCTCAAGGACCGCCTGGGCGCGGAAGGCCTGCTCATGGGCCTGCTGGTGGCTTCATACACGGCCTCATCCATTCTTTCCCGGCCCGTGGCCGGTTTCTGGCTGGACCGCTTGGGGCGCATGATTATTTACGCCCCCTCTTACCTGCTGTTCGGGTTGTTGTTCTTCGCTTATCCCTTTGCGGGAACCCTGATGTTCATCGCCTTGCTGCGCCT
>JAVBRZ010000198.1:0-13544 GCA_031547425.1 Desulfovibrionaceae bacterium | reverse complement strand
GCATACTTGTTTTTGATTGGCATAGCTAGCTTTTAGACCCTTTTAGGCCTCTCTGCTAGTCATGACCCTTTGTTAAAATGTCAACTGATGACGTTTATTATGAGTAGGGCGGAAATTCGGACAGCCCATACTTTGGGGTCCGGGCTGGGGATAAAAAAGCGTCGGGCGGGGCCGCAAAAAAACGGAGCCGAGGCCATGAAAAAAGCGGAGGCAGAACCTCCGCTTTTTCAAGTTAAAGCAATGTGGCCGTTCGGCTATTTCTTGGCGTAATCGGCTGTGGTCAGACGGTTGACGGCCCGTTGCAGGGCGGCTTCGGCGCGCAGGTAGTCGATATCCGGATTTTTGCTCTTCAGGCGTTCCTCGGCTCTGGCCTTGGCCCGCGCGGCGCGTTCGGTGTCGATATCCTCGGCGCGGGTGGCGGTTTCAGCCAGGATGATGACCTTGTTGTCGGACACTTCGGCAAAACCGCCGGAGATGAACACATAGTGGGTTTCGTCTCCGTTTTTGTAGAAAACGTGCCCCACCCGCAACGCGGACAGGAGCGCGGCGTGGCCGGCCAGAACGCCGAAATCGCCTTCCAGGCCTTGCGCGCCCATATAATCCACATCCTGATCCACAATCATGGCCGTGGGCGTAACCACAGACAAGTGAAACGTATTGGCCATAGCTAAAATCCCGTGCGCTTGTTACTGGCGCTTGTTGTATTTTTCAACAGCCATCTCAATGCTGCCGACCATATAGAAGTCGTTTTCAGCCAGGTGGTCGTATTCGCCGGAGAGGATGCTCTTGAAGCTGCGCACCGTGTCTTCCAGCTTGACGTAAGCGCCGGCAAAGCCGGTGAACTGCTCGGCCACGTGGAAGGGCTGGGACAGGAAGCGCTGAATGCGGCGCGCCCGGCCCACGATGACCTTGTCCTCGTCGGAGAGTTCATCCATGCCCAGGATGGCGATGAGGTCCTGCAGGTCGCGGTATTTCTGCAGGATTTGTTGCACTTCGCGGGCCACGGTGTAGTGCTCGACCCCGACCACGTGCGGGTCGAGGATGCGCGAGGTGGAGTCCAGCGGGTCCACGGCCGGGTAGATGCCGAGCTCGGAGATCTGGCGGGAGAGCACCAGGGTGCCGTCAAGGTGCGAGAAGGTGGTGGCCGGCGCGGGGTCGGTCAAGTCGTCGGCGGGCACGTAAATGGCCTGCACCGAGGTGATGGAGCCCTTGTTGGTGGAGGTGATGCGTTCCTGCAGGGCGCCGAGGTCGGTGCCCAGGGTGGGCTGGTAACCCACGGCCGAAGGCATGCGGCCCAGGAGCGCGGACACTTCGGAACCGGCCTGGGTGAAGCGGAAGATGTTGTCGATGAACAGGAGCACGTCCTGGTTTTCTTCGTCGCGGAAATATTCGGCCGCGGCGAGAGCGGTCAGGGCCACGCGGGAACGGGCGCCGGGCGGTTCGTTCATCTGGCCGTAGACGAGGGCGGCTTTTTCCAGAATGCCCGCGCCTTTGAATTCATGATAGAGGTCATTGCCTTCACGGGTGCGCTCGCCCACGCCCGCAAACACGGACAGGCCGCCGTGCTGCTTGGCGATGTTGTTGATCATTTCCATGAGCACCACGGTTTTGCCCACGCCCGCGCCGCCGAAAAGGCCCATTTTGCCGCCTTTGGGGAAGGGGATCAACAGGTCCACGACCTTGATGCCGGTTTCCAGCAGCTCGACCTTGGTGTTCTGGTCAGTGAAGGAGGGGGCCTGACGGTGAATGGGGTAGGTTTTGTCGGAATTGATGGGGCCCATTTCGTCCACGGGCTTGCCCACCACGTTGATGATGCGCCCCAGGGAAGCTTTGCCCACGGGCACCTGAATGGGGCCGCCGAGGTCGGCCACGTCCATGCCGCGCACCAGACCGTCGGTGCTGTCCATGGCAATGGTGCGCACCACGTTGTCGCCCAGGTGCTGGGCCACTTCACAGATAAGCTCCGGCGCGTCGGTGTTGTTGCTGTTTTTAATTTCCAGCGCATTGAGGATGTTCGGCAGATGGCCTTCCTGGAACTCCACGTCCACAACCGCGCCGATAACCTGGACTATTTTACCGATATTGCTCATGTTGATGTCCTTCCTTATCCTTGAAGCGCTTCCGCGCCGCCTACGATGTCTATAAGGTCACTGGTAATGGAAGCCTGCCTGGTCTTGTTGTACAAGAGCGTGAGGCTGGCGATCAGTTCGTCGCAGTTGCGGGTGGCGTTGTCCATGGCGGACATGCGCGCCGCGTGCTCGGAACACGAGGTCTCGAGCAAAGAGCGATAGACCTGGGCCTTGATGAAGCGGGGCATGAGCTCGGCAAGCAGGCTCTCCATTTCCGGCTCATAGATGTATTCCACCTGGGCCTGGGCCTCGCCGGGGGCGGCCTTTTCGTCCGCCGCCTGCACGGGCAAAAGGGGCAGGGCCTCGGGAACCTGGCGGGCCATGCTCACAAAGCGGCTGTAAATGGCCACCACTTCGTCCACTTTGCCTTCCAGGTAATCGTTGATCAGGTCGTTGCCCAGGCGCCCGGCCAGGGAAAAATCAAATACGCCCATTTTGTCGGCAATGCCCTGCAGCATGTTGCCGCCGCTTTTGCGCACCGCATCGCGGCCTTTGCGGCCCATGCAGTAAAACACCACTTCGCGGCCTTCGGCCTGTTTGGCCTTGCGCACATCATTGGCCTTGTGCAGCAGGCTTGCGTTAAAGCCGCCGCAAAGGCCCCGGTCGGAGGTGACCAGCAGGATGGCGCAGACTTTTTTCTCGGGCCGGTCCTTGAGCAGGGGGTGGGCCGAGCCGCCGGCGTTGGCCGAGAGGCTTTCCAGAAGCTCATAGAACTTGTCCGCGTAGGGACGGAAGCGCTCTATGCGCTGCTGGGCGCCGCGCAGCTTGGCGGACGAAACCATGTACATGGCTTTGGTGATCTGCTTGGTTTTGCCCACGCCGGCGATTTTCAGTTTAACGTCTTTCAGGGATGCCATTTAAGTGACTCCTAAGCCCGGTGCTGCGGTTGCCGCCAAACCTAGGCGCTGAAGTTCTTTTTGAACTCTTCAATGGCCGCGTTGAGCCGCTTTTCCAAATCCTCGTCCAGCACCTTTTTGGTCCTGATGTCGCTGAGGATGTCCGCCTTGCCGCCGCGCAGGTATTCCAGCAGGCCCGATTCAAAGGCGCGCACGGATTCCAGCGGCACGTCGTCGATAAAGCCGCGCGTGGCCGCGTACAGCGAGGCCACCTGCTCTTCCGTGGGCAGGGGCTGGTACTGGGGCTGCTTTAAAAGCTCCAGGAGGCGCGCGCCGCGATCAAGCTTGTCTTTAGTGGCTTTGTCAAGGTCCGAGCCGAACTGGGCGAAAGCCGCCAATTCGCGGTACTGGGCAAGGTCGAGGCGCAGGGTGCCGGCCACTTGCTTCATGGCCTTGATCTGGGCCGCGCCGCCCACGCGGGACACGGACAGGCCCGCGTTCACGGCCGGACGCTGCCCGGCGTTGAACAGGTTGGGCTCCAGGTACACCTGGCCGTCGGTGATGGAAATCACGTTGGTGGGGATGTAGGCGGACACGTCGCCGGCCTGGGTTTCAATAAGGGGCAGGGCTGTAAGCGATCCCGCGCCCAGATCGTCGTTGAGCTTGGCCGCCCGTTCCAGCAGGCGCGAGTGCAGGTAGAACACGTCGCCGGGGAAGGCTTCGCGGCCCGGAGGGCGGCGGAGCAGGAGGGACATCTGGCGATAGGCCACGGCCTGCTTGGACAGGTCGTCGTAGATGATCAGGGCGTGTTTGCCGTTGTCGCGGTAGTGTTCGGCCATGGTGCAGCCGGAATAGGCGGAAATGAACTGCAGCGGCGCGGGGTCCGAGGCGGTGGCGGAAATAATGGTGGTGTATTCCATGGCTCCGTAGCGGCGCAGGGTGTCGGCCACCAGGGCCACGGTAGATTTTTTCTGGCCGATGGCCACGTAGAAGCAGTGCACGTCGGTGTCTTTCTGGGCGAGGATCGCGTCCACGCACACGGCGGTTTTGCCGATCTGGCGGTCGCCGATGATCAGTTCGCGCTGGCCGCGCCCGATGGGGGTCATGGCGTCAATGGCCTTGATGCCGGTGACCATGGGCTCATGCACGGACTTGCGGGCGATGATGCCGGGGGCTTTCAGCTCCACGGGGCGGATGTCGGAAGAGTTGACCGGTCCCAAGCCGTCGATGGGCTGGCCCAGGGGGTTGAGCACGCGGCCCATGACCGCGTCGCCCACGGGCACGGAGAAGATGCGGCCGGTACGCTTGACCTGGTCGCCTTCCTTAAGGTCGGTGTCGGGCCCGAGCAGGGCCACGCCCACGTTGTCCTCTTCCAGGTTGAGCACCATGCCCATCAGCCCGCCGGGGAATTCCAGAAGCTCCATGAGCATGGCGTTTCTGACCCCGTAAACGCGGGTAATGCCGTCGCCCACGTAGAGCACGGTCCCGGTTTCGGACATGTCCACCCGTTGTTCGTAATTCTGGATCTGCTCCTGAATGATTTTACTGATTTCTTCAGCTTTGATCTGCATGGTCCTATTCACCCCGTTTGATTTGATCCTTGAGGATGTTGATCTGCGCTTTAAGGCTGCCGTCCAGTACGCGGTCTTCAACCCTTAAGATGAGGCCGCCCAGAATGTCCTCGTCCACATTGAAATCAAGAACTATCCGCTTGCCGGAAATTTTTTCCAAATGCGCCTTGATGCCGCTTTGCTTGTCGGCCGGCAGAGGCACGGCCGTGGTCATGGCCCCGCGCAGCGTGCCGGCTTTTTCATCCAGCATGGCCGCATAGGCGGACCTGATGTCCCGCAGGGCCGGCAGACGGTTTTTATCGGCCAGGAGCATGCAGAAATTGCGCAAAGAGGCTCCCGCGCCGGTTTTATCCAGAAGCTTAAGCATGACCCGGCGCTTTTCCTCCAGCGAAAACACGGGGCTGGAGATAAAGCCGGCCAAAGCGGGGCTGGCGTCAAGGGCGCCCACGAGGCCCGCCAGGCTTTCCGCGTTGCCGTTAAGCTCCTTGTCGCCCGTTTTCGCGCTCAGCGCGAAGAGGGCCCGCGCATATTTGCGTGCCGCTGAACTGCTCACTGTAGCACCACCTTTTCCAGATATTTATCAATGAGTTTTCCGTGGTCTTCGGCGCTCAATTTGTCTTTGAGCATGGCCGCGGCGGCTTCGGCCACGAGGTCGGCCATGCGGGCGCGCAGATCTTCCACAGCGGCGTTAGCTTCGTTTTCAGCGGCGAATTTGGCCTGATCCACGATCTGGCGGGCCGTTTCCTCGGCTTTTTCCACCATGCCCTTTTTCAGGGCTTCGCCCTGGGCGCGGTAGTCGGCCAGAATGGCCTGGCGTTCGGCTTCCAGGCCGGCGATGCGGTCTTCCACGCTCTTTAAGCGTTCAGCGGCTTCGGCCTTGCGGGCCGCCAGGTTTTGAAATTCCTGCTGGATTTTTTCCGTGCGCTCCCGGAAGAACTTGGCCACGGGCTTGCGCAGCAAAAAGTACAGGGTGGCGGCGAAAATAACGAAGTTGACCACCCGGAACATCAGATCGCTCCAGTTGTATTCATGGGCGATATGGTCGGTGGCGGCCCAGGCCGCGGTGGTCAAAAGACCAACCAGGACCAGGTTGGGCAGGATGGATTTCAGAAACTGTCTCACGCTAAACTCTCCTGCTAGGGGCCTTGTCAGGCCGTTACCTTGGCGATGATCCGCCTGGCCAGAGGGTCGATTTCCTCACGCAGCGCGGCAAAGGCGGCGGCGGTTTGCGCTTCGATGCTTTCCCGGGCGGCTTTCAAGTCGGCTTGCGCTTCCTGGCTCGCCCGGGCGGTGATGTCGTCACCGGCGGCCAGGGCTTCGCCGCGCATTTTTTCGCGGCCGGCCAGAGCTTCTTCGCGCGCCGCAGCCAGGGATTTTTCATACTGGGCCAGCTTGTTGTCCGCGGACTGGAAAAAGCCTTCGGACTCGCCCAAAAGAGCTGCCGCGGCTTCCTTGCGTTCTTTGATGATGTTTCGGATGGGCTTTATGAGTAACGGATTGAGCACGGCCAGGACAATGAAAAAATTGGCCAGCTGAATAAAAAAGGTAATGTCCAGATCAATCATGCCGCAACTCCTGAAAAAGAGATGTAACGCCTTTTGCCCTATGGGCCGGATGCGGCGCAAGATACGTCGCCCGGCTCCCTCTTTGCGCGGGCAGCACATAAAGCGTTGCCCGAGTTGGGCTCGGGCTTGCTATGTGACGAAACAGGTGCATATCTATTAGCGGACTTGCGGAAGGCTGTCAAAGGTTATTCTCCGCTTCTGAAAAAATTTTTTTGTTTGAAAAACGGGCGCCGGCCGTGGAAAAGCAAAAAACGCCGTTGCCGCGAAACGGCTCTTCCCTAAGAGGTCCGCCTTGCGGCAACGGCGTCGGCATTCTGCTTCGCTCCCGTTTAATTGACCACGGAATCCTTGTCCAGCAGGATGGTGGGCTGCCCGTCAAAGCCGTCGAGGGCGGCGGCTTCGCCGGCCACCGCGATCTCGGTCATGGCCAGTTTGCCGTCGAGCCTCGCGCCTTCCTCCATGCTCAAAACCGGGCTGAACAGCGTGCCGGTAATCACGGCGGTTTTGTTGAGCACCACCTTTTCCGAGGCGTGGATATCGCCGTTGATCTTGCCGTTGCAAACCACGGAGCCCACCTGGATCGTGCCTTCAATGGAGGCGTTGTGGCCCACAATGAGGGTGCCTTCGGATTTGATGGCGCCGGTGAACACGCCGTCGATGCGGATGGCGCCCTGGAAGGTCAGGGTGCCGTTGTAGTTGGTTCCGGCGCCCAAAAAAGCGTTGAAAGTTTCTTTGCTCATGTGTTTAAGCCCCCTTGCGGCCGGGATGCGGTTTTTGTCGTGCTGTGAACCGGAATCTGGCCTATAACCGATTTAAAAATAAAAAGAAACAGAAAATAGCAAACGTCGGGCGGGCCTGTACGGCTCCGGGGCCGCGCGCCCCGCCCGCCTGTTTATCCGGTTTTAAACACGAAACGGCGCATGGAGACATTGAGCACCATGCCGATCATGAACGAGTTGACCAGGGTGGCGCTGCCGCCGTAGCTTATGAAGGGCAGGGGAATTCCGACGACGGGCATGATGCCTAGCACCATGCCCATATTTATGAGTATCTGCCAGAAGAAGTAGAAAAAGGCCCCGGCCGCGATATAGCTGCCGAAGCGGTCTTTGGCGTCCCGGACCGTGGTGCAGATGGAGAGCAGGAACAGGCAGAACATGGCGGTCAAGGCCGTGCATCCGGCAAAGCCCCATTCCTCGCCGAACACGGCCAGGGCGAAATCGGTGTGGTTTTCGGGCAGGAACAGCAGCTTGTCCTGGGTGCCCTGCAAGTAGCCTTTGCCCCACATCTGGCCGGAGCCGATGGCGATTTGCGACTGGATGATGTTCCAGCCCGAGCCCTTGCGGTCGCGTTGCGGGTCGATGAACGTGCGCACCCGTTCTTTCTGGTATTCGTGCATGAACTGCCAGCCCAGGGGCAGGCACAGGGGCAGGACAATGACCAGCACGGCCAGCACCTTGAGCTTGATGCCCCGGAACAGGAACATGCCGCCCAAAAGCAGCAGGATGTTCAGAGCCGTGCCCAGGTCCGGCTGCAGCAGGATGAGCAGCACGGGCAAAATGCAGATGGAGCCGGCCTCTAAAAGCTTGAGCCAGTTCAGCGGCGATTTGCCTCGGGACAGGATTTTGGCGCCCATGAGCAGGATGGCGATTTTGGCCAGCTCGCTGGGCTGGGCGTTGAACAGGCCTAAATTCAGCCAGCGCCGCGCCCCGGAATTGACCTCGCCGAAGAGCAGCACCATGAGCAGCAAGGCCACCGCGACCAGGTAAGCCGGCACGGCCAGGCTTTTCAAGTGGCGGTAGTCAAAGAGCTGGGTCCCGATCATCACCGTGAGGCCGGCTGCGCCCCAGACGAGCTGTTGCTGATAGAACGGCGTGACCACCATGCCGAACTCGCGCAGCACGCCGCCCGCGGAATAAAGATTGATGATGCCCACCCCGAACAGCAGCACGGAAAAAATGAACAGAGCCCAGTTCATGTGCAGGAGTAAACGCGGCAGGGAATTGCTCATGGTTGGCCTCCGGGCTTGGGGGTGGTCTGGAACAGGGAGCGCGCGGGAGGGGCGGCTGCTTCGGGGGCGGGCGCGGGTGCGGGCGCGGGAGAAATTCGCGGCGCGGGCGCGGGTGGGGTTTCAGGCGCCGGGGCCGGCGGCGGCGCGGCCTGGGCCGCATTGCCCCGGCCGCCCACGAGCGGTGAGGGCCGCGCGTCCTGCGCGTTTGCGGCGTTCGCCGCGCCGGGCGTGCCTGGCGGCGCGGGCCTGGCCGCCACGCCATCCACGGGCCCGAGCAGATAATCGTAAACCTGGCGCGCCACCGGCCCGGCCACGGAAGAGCCGCCGCCGCCATGCTCGACCATGACCACCACCACGTAAGCTTTGTCGTCTTTGCGCGCCCAGGTGGCTATCCAGGCGTGGTCGCGGTGGCGGTATTCCATTTCGTGGGTTTTAAGGCGCACGTCGCCGATTTTGACCACCTGGGCCGTGCCGGTTTTGCCGCCCAGGATCGCATCGGGCCGGTTCAGCACCCTGGCCGTGCCCTCGGTGACGGTCAGACGCATGCATTCCAGAATGAAATCCAGGTCTTTTTGCGGCGAGGGGAGCTGCCCCACCTCTTCCACCGGAGCATCAAGCAGCAGGCTGAGCTTTAAAATATGGCCGCCGTTGAGCAGGGCCGCGAGATAGCGGGCTATCTGCACGGCCGTGACCTGGGTGAAGCCCTGGCCGATGGACACGTTCAAGGTTTCGCCGCGCTGCCAGGTTTCTTTGAGGGTTTGCGCCTTCCATTCTTTGGTGGGCACCAGACCGCTGCGCTCGTGAGGCAGGTTGATGCCCGTGGGTGTGCCGAAGCCGGCCGCCTTGGCCATGGCCGAGATGCGGTCGATGCCCATACGCTCGCCCATGAGGTAGAAATAAACGTCGCAGGAATTGATCAGGGCGGTGGTCAGGTCCACGGCGCCGTGGCCGCCTTTGCGCCAGCAGCGGAAAGTGCGGTTGCCCAGGGTGGTTTCGCCGGTGCAGACGATGCGGTCTTTGGGGTTCACACCTTCTTTGAGCAGCAGCTCGGCCATGAGCAGCTTCCACACCGATCCGGGCGGGTAGGCGCTCTGGATGGTCCGGTTTTGCATGGGCTCGCGCGGGTCGCTGCTGAGCTCCTCCCATTCCTTGAACGAGAAGCCTGTGGTGAAGCTGTTGTTGTCGTAAGAAGGCTGGGTGACCAGGGCCAGGACCTTGCCCGTGTCCGGCTCAAGCACCACCACGGAGCCGGCTTGCTCGCCCAGGGCCTCGGCCGCTACTTTCTGTAGGTCGAGATCCAGGGAAAGAGTAATACTGGTGCCGCTTTGCGGGGTTTGGACCATGCGGCGGAACAATACGCGCTGCCGGGCGTCCACCATGATTTTGTCCATGCCTTTTTTGCCGCGCAGCATTTTTTCCAGCACCAGTTCCAGCCCCTGCTTGCCCACGGTGTCGCTCAAAGACAGGTCCGGGTCGGCGGCCAGCTCTTTTTCGTTGGCTTCGGCCACATAGCCTAAAATGTGGGCCAGGAGGGGGCCGTATGGATAGTGGCGCCTGGTGCGGGTGATGATGGACAGGCCCGGCCACTGGTGGATATGGGCCTCGACTTTGGCCAGGAGCTCAAAGGGCATGTCCGGCAGGATGATGATGGGCTCGAACCTTTTGACCTTGCCGAGGTCCTGCTGATACTTGGCCGTGAGGCGGCTTAAGGGAATGCTTGACCACAGGCTGACCTGGGCCAGGGCGCTATCAATGTCCGGGCAGTCTTCCCGGATCAGGGCCAGGGCGAAGGCCGGGCGGTTTTCGGCCAGGAGTTTGCCGTTGCGGTCCTGCAAAAAGCCGCGCGGCGCGTAAATGCGTTCGGTGCGCAAGTGGTTGGCCATGGCTTCCCGCGCCAGGTCCTGCCCGCGGTGCACCTGCAGATACCAGAAGCGGACCACAAAGATGATGAACATGGCCGCCACCAGCACCTGGAGCAGGATCAGCCCCAAACGCGGGGCCTGGTAGTCTTCAATTTCCAGTTCTATTTTGGCCATGGGGCACCAGTTTTCCGCGCAGGGCAAAAGTCAGGATCCACAGGGGCGGCAGGATGAGGGTTTGGATGAAGCTTTCCATAACCAGGCGCTCGCCGGGCAAAGAGATGTCCTGCAAGGCGGCCATGGCTTCTGTGAACACATAGTGGCCAAGGCCCGCCGAAATCGCCACCAGGAGCACGAACAGGATGTTTTCCTGTTCCAGCAGGGCGCGTCCGCCGTAAAAAATTATGACCGTCATGGTATAGGACAGAATGGAAGCGCCGAAGGGCAAGGCGCCGATGCCTTCCTGCAAAAGGATCACGGCCAGAAACACCCAGATGCCCTGCACGAGTTTTCCTTCTTGCAGGGCGATGATCAGGCCCACGAGCAGCACGTCGATGCCGGGCAGGAGGCTTTCCAGGACCAGGCCCAGACAGAGAAAGACCACCCACCATATAATATTGATAACGGTCATGGCGCGGGCGGAGTTTCCGCCTGCTCGGCGGCGTTGTATTCCCGCTGCAGCAGGTCTTCGGGCAGTACTTCGCGGGGCATGATGTCCGGAACAATGGGCGGCAGCTTGCCCCCCAGCCCGTAGGGGCCTTCGCGCACGTGGCGGATGCGCGCCCCGGGCGAGGGCGCCTGCAAAAGCAGCACTTCCTCCTGGTTGTCGAGATCGGCCATGGGCTCGGCGGTGATGATCTGGAAGGGCGAGGAGCCGGACTCGCGGGCCGTGGTGACCCGGGCGCAGGGGACGCCTTTGGGAAAAATGCCGTCCTGCCCCGAGGTGATGAAAATTTCGCCGGGCTGAATGCGCACGTTGGGCGGCACGTAATCCACTTCCAGCATTCCGTCGCCCGTGCCCGCCAGGATGCCGGGCACGCGGCCGGATTGCGAAAGCACGGCCACGCGGGAGTTGAGGTCGGTGACCAGGAGCACGGTGGCCGTGTGCGGCGAGGCCCGCAGGATGCGGCCCACCAGGCCGTGCGGGGTGGTTACCGGGGTATTGGTGGTCGCGCCTTCCAAAAAGCCGCGGTCCAGGGTGATGGACACGAGAGCCGCCTGCGGCCCCAGGCGGTTGGCGATGACCCGCGCGCCCACGCCCTGCCACTGGTCGGGCGGACCCATGCTTAACAGATCGCGCAGGCGCAGAAGTTCCTCGCGCTCTTCCGTGGCGATATTCAGCTCTTCGGAGAGTTGTTCCACGCGGCGGCGCAGGTTGGCGTTTTCTTCCCGGGTGTTAACCAGATAGACGTAGTCGTTCCAGGCCCCGGCAATGCCGTCGGCCACCCAGCGGCAGGGGCCCAGCACATAGCCGGCCACCTCAAGCCCGGTGTATTCGGTGAGACGGTCAAGCGCGCCGGTCCTCTGGTTCCAGGAATAGAGTCCCAGGTAGATAAACAGGCCCAGGATCACAAAGAGCAGAAGGCGCTTGATTTTCACGTTAATCTATACAGACTTCCTTGAGGATATGGATGTTGTCCAGGGCCTTGCCCGTGCCGATGACCACGGTGGACAGGGGGTCGTCAATGACCGTGATGGGCAGGGAGGTTTCCTCGCGCAGGAGCTGGTCGAGCCCTTTTAAAAGCGCGCCGCCGCCTGTGAGCACAATGCCCCGGTCCACAATGTCCCCGGCCAGTTCCGGCGGGGTTTGCTCCAGGGCGATGCGCACGGCCTGAACAATGGATTCCACCTGTTCGGAAATGGCTTTGCGCACCTCTTCCGAGGTGATGATGATGTTTTGCGGGATGCCGGTCACGAGGTCGCGGCCTTTGACTTCCACTTCCTGTTCCGGGTCCATGGGGTAGGCCGAGGCGACCTTGATTTTGATTTCCTCGGCCGTGGAATCGCCGATGAGCATGTTGTACTTGCGCTTGACGTGGGTTTTGATGGCTTCATCCATCTTGTCGCCGGCCACGCGCACAGACTTGGAGTAAACGATGCCCGACAGGGAAATGACCGCCACTTCCGTGGTGCCGCCGCCGATGTCCACCACCATGTTGGAGGTGGGCTCGTGAATGGGGAGATTCGCCCCGATGGCCGCGGCCATGGGTTCCTCGATAAGGTAAACCTCGCGCGCGCCGGCGCTTTGGGCCGATTCTTTGACCGCGCGTTTTTCCACCTGGGTGATGCCCGTGGGCACGCAGATCATGATGCGGGGCCGCACCAGGCGGCGGGAATTGTGCACTTTGGAAATAAAGTGGCGCAGCATGGCCTCGGTGATTTCAAAGTCGGCGATCACGCCGTCCTTCATGGGGCGGATGGCGTCGATATTGCCGGGGGTGCGGCCGAGCATGCGCTTGGCGTCCGAGCCCACGGCCAGGACCACGTTGTTGCCGCGATGGTCTTTTTTGACTGCCACCACCGAGGGCTCGCGCAGGACAATGCCCTTGCCCTTCACGTACACGCAAGTGTTGGCCGTGCCGAGGTCAATGGCCAGGTCATTGGAAAAAACGCCTAAAAGGGCATCAAAAAGTTTGGACATATATCAAAGCCTTTATGCTGAAAGCTGAATCTCTGGAGTGCATTAAACACCGACTGCGCAGTATCCTCTAAACCCGCGCGCCTGTCAAGCCGGACCAGGCCGCCGGATGGCCGGCCGCAAGGCTGCGGCTTGCGCGGGGTTTGGGCGCGAACGCGTTTGGCGCGGGCATTTTTTATATAAAGAAGGCGCAAGCGTTATGGGGAACACTTGCGCCTTCCAGGAGCCGGACACCCGGCGCGAACCGTTACCGCTGCTCCCTTTCGGGCCTGACGGGGTTGGCGGCAACGCCGCCGCCCGGCTCCTCTCGCCGTCCGCGCTCCAGAAAAGGGCGAACGGCTGATTTTGAATATACAGGTTTTGGGCCAAAAGGCAAGGGGCGGGAGTGCAGGGCGGGAGAATGCGATACGGGCGCGTGCGGGGTATGGCGCGCGGGGCGGCGGGGCCGGCGTCAGGCCATGGTTTAGCGGGCTTAAGCGCAGGCCCGTTAAGGGGCGTCCGCGCTTCCGGCCGGTTTGCTGGAGTTGGTCGCGGGCTGGGGCGGCTTTTCACGCGGTTGTTCTTCGTTGTCCCCATTTTCGTATGCTTCATAGGCCTCGTAGACCACCAGGGGGCAACCGCTCAGGAATATGGAGATTAAAAGCAGCAAGGCCATAAGCATTCCGGGTGGATTTTTTCCATTCCACATAGCTCACCTCGCAAAGGTTTGTCTTTGTTTTTAAGCTGTTTTTTTGGCGGGAGGGAGCGGCGGTTTTCTAGAGCATTTTAACTTTGAAATGTTACACCATATGCAGCACTTAAAAGACAAAAAACATAGCCTTTTATCATACACGTTCAGGCCGAAGCGGCCTGAACTAAAGACACGCCGCGCTGCTCGCTTGCGGGCGTCTGCCGGCGCATCCGCCAGAGCATTTTTCCTTAATATATAATTTAAATGT
>JAVBRZ010000058.1:0-31767 GCA_031547425.1 Desulfovibrionaceae bacterium | reverse complement strand
GCTGAGAGCAATGTTGTCAGCATTTCCGGTGGAACCGCGAGGGACGTTTACGGCGGCAGCAGTTCCTTCGCAAATGCCGTGAGTAACGCCGTCACTCTTTCCGGCGGAAGCGCGCAGGCTATTTATGGCGGCTATAGCGGTAGCGGCAGAGCCACGGGCAACGCCGTGAATATCAGCAATGGCACGGTGACGGCGAACGTCTATGGCGGCTATGTCAACGCCAACACCGGCAACGCCGAAGACAACATCGTGAACGTCACCGGCGGCACCTTCAGCAGCGGCACTGCCGCCATCTACGGCGGCAACACGGCCAGCGGCCAAGCCCTGCGCAACCAGGTGACCTTCAACAATGCGGGCGCGACGGTGCAGAACGTTTCCGGCGGTTACAGCACCAGCGGCAACGTCACGGGCAACAGCGTGACCTTCTCCGCCGGCACGGTCACGGGAGGTGTCGATGGCGGCTATACCGGGAACGGCGGCAGCGCCACAGGCAACTCCGTGACTGTCACAGGCGGGTCGATATATCACACCGCTGGTGGCTTTATCGGCAACGGTGCTGGCGACGCCACAGGCAACAGCGTAACCGTCAGCGGCGGGCAGATGGATTATGCAAGCGGCGGCGTCACGCTCTCTGGCAATGCTTCCGGAAACACAGTTACTATTACCGGCGGAATAATTCGGGAAGAGGCAAACGGCGGGCTTACCACGAGCGGCGGCAACGCCATCAACAACACCGTGAACTTCGGCGGCACGGCCGATCTGAGCGCCGCCATCATCCGCGGCGGCATAACCGCAGCCGCGGGCGACGCGCGCACCGGCAACACCCTGAACGTGAAAAACTCCGGCATGTCCGCCAAGGGCATCCAGAACTTCGCCAACTACAACTTCTACCTGCCCACAACCATGACCGCCGGGCGGACCATGCTTACCGTCAGCCAGGGCGACGGCGCGGGCGGTCAGGCCGACATCTCGGGCTCGGTCATCGGCGTGGGCATCGACGGCGCGACCTCGTCCCTGAAAAACGGCGACCGGGTCACCCTCTTGAGCAGCGCCACGGGCCTGAACGCCGCCGGCATCAACTCCCGCGCCGTGGGCTTGCAGGGCATCGCCCGGCTCTACGACTTCGACCTGACCTTTGACGCCAACAACCTCTTTGCCACGGCCGTGGGCGGCGCGCAGATCAACCCGCAACTCAAATCCCTGTCCGAAGGGCGGCTGGCGGCCCTGGCCTTTGTGAACCAGGGCGCGGATCTGATCATCGGCCCCGGCATGTACTCGGCCCTGCTGGCCACCCAGCGCCAGGGTTACGGCCTTGCGCCCTTCGCCACCTTGAGCGGCGGCACCTCCCGCTACGACACCGGCTCGCACGTGGACGTGGACGGCTTTTCCCTGCTGGCGGGCCTGGCCTGGCGCGCGCCGTTGGAAGCGCAAAACGGCTCTTTCCTGGCCGGCATTTTCTTTGAAGCCGGTTGGGGCAGCTATGATTCCTACAACAGTTTCGACGCCCTGCCTTCAGTTGACGGCGACGGCGACACCAACTACTACGGCGGCGGCGTCCTGGCCCGCTACGAAATGCCGGCGGGGCCGGGCGGCCTGTACGGTGAAGCCTCCTTCCGGGCCGGGCACGTTTCCACGGACTTCTCCAGCAACGATATCGGCCTGCCGGGCACGAGCAGCGACTATGATTCCGGCTCGGCCTACTACGGTGCGCACGCGGGCCTGGGCTACATCTGGAACATCAACGACAGGGCCGCTCTGGACTTCTCCACCAAGTACATCTGGACGCACCAGGACAGCGACAACGTGACCGTGGCCGGCGACGACATCCACTTTGACAGCGCCAACTCCCAGCGCTGGCGCAGCGGCGCGCGCTTCTCCTACGCGGTGAACGAGATGATCACCCCGTACATCGGCGCGTACTATGACCACGAGTTTGACGGCGAGGCCGGGGCGGACGCCTATGGCCTCGGCATTGACGAGCCGGACCTTACGGGCGGCACGGGCGTGGGCGAACTGGGCCTGACCTTCAAGCCCGACCCGGCCGGCGGCTTTGCCCTGGACCTGGGCGTGCAGGGCTACACCGGCGTGCGCCAGGGCGTGACCGGCACGTTCCAGCTTAAGTACGAGTTCTAAAAACGCCGTACGAGTTTTAACCAACAAATGACGCAAGCGGGCGGGGCGTTTCCCGCCCGCAACCGTTGCCTCCAAGCTGAAAGGAGCGGGAGAATTGTTCTCCCGCTCCTTTTTATGTTCCCGGCACGCTCTTTATTTTGTAAGCCCGACGCCTCCCCTGACCCGCCCCCCCGTGAAAGCGGGGAGATAAATTGTCAAATGAAGCGCGGCGCTCCGGGCGGAGCAGCCGCTATAAAAACCGCGCGGCCACGTCCGCGTAAATGGCGTCGGCCAGGGGCAGGTATTTGTCAAGCAATTCGTTGGCGCGGCGGTTGGCTTCTTCCGCATGGACGCGGTCCCGCATGGCCTTGGTGTTGATAAACACATTAAGGCTGGCCCCTTGCAAAGCCGCCTTGCAAAAGGCCACGCCCACGCCCACGTCGCTGATGGCCAGCAGCGCGCCCTTGGCCGCGAATTCACGGTGCAGCTCAATGGCTTGGCCGCATTTTTCCATGATGTCCAACGGCACGGCGCAGGCCTCTTTGAGGGCCGCTTCCATGACCCGCGCTTTCTCCGTCTGCTCTTCCGGGGTGTCTTTGGGCAGGCCATAGGCCCTGGACAGCGGCTCAAAGACCTCGGCGTCGCGCTCCACCAGGGATAACAGCTCCGTCTGAAGCTTGTCCGTTCTGGCTTTCAGGGCCAAAATGTCTTCCTGCACGTTGGCATACTTCTTTTTGCCCACAGTGAGGCTGCCCACCATATTGCCCAGGGCCGCGCCCACGGCCGCCACCAGGGCCGAAGCCCCGCCGCCGCCGGGCGTCGGCGCCCTGGAGGCCAGTTGAGCTATAAATTCCTCGCAGTTAAGTTGCGTAAAGGCCATTCTTTACCCGCCTGGTTAAGGGGTTTTGCTTAAAACAGCTTAAAACAACCCGGAAATTTTGCCGTTATTGTCCACGTCTATCCTTTCCGCGCTGGGCAATTTGGGCAGACCCGGCATGGTCATGATTTCCCCGGTCAGGGCCACGATAAACCCGGCGCCGGCCGAAACCCCCAAATTGCGCACCGTGACCACAAAATCATGGGGCGCGCCCAGCAGCAGCGGATCGTCGGAAAAACTGTACTGCGTCTTGGCCATGCAGATGGGCAAATGCCCGAACCCCTGGCTTTCAAGCTGTTCGATCTTTTTCCTGGCCGGCACGGTCAGCACCACGCCCGAGCCCCGGTAGACTTTGGTGACAATGGCGTTGAGCTTGTGCTCAATGTTCATGTCCAAAGGATAGCAGTGCAGGAAGTGGTTGGGCTCATCGCACAAACGCACCACTTCGTGGGCCAGGGTCGCGCCGCCTTCGCCGCCTTTGGACCAGACCTCGGTCAGGGCCACGTTAACGCCCATGTCCGCGCAACTGTCTTCCACCATTTTGAGTTCCGCGTCAGTATCGCCGGGGAAGCGGTTAAGCGCCACCACAGCCGGCAGGCCAAACACATTGGTGATGTTGTCCACATGGCGCAGCAGATTGGGCAGGCCGCGCTTCAGGGCGGGCAAATTTTCCGCGGCCAGATCATTCTTGCCCACACCGCCGTGGTGCTTGAGGGCGCGCACCGTGGCCACAATGACCACGGCGGAAGGCCGCAAGCCCGACATGCGGCATTTGATGTTCAAAAATTTTTCCGCGCCCAGGTCCGCGCCAAAACCGGCTTCGGTCACCACATAATCGCCCATTTTCAAAGCCATGCGCGTGGCCATGAGGGAGTTGCAGCCGTGGGCGATGTTGGCGAAAGGCCCGCCGTGAATGAAGGCCGGCGTGCCCTCCAGGGTTTGCACCAGGTTGGGCTTGAGCGCGTCTTTGAGCAAGGCGGCCAGGGCGCCTTGGGCGTGCAGCTGTCCGGCGGTGATGGGCTCCTCGTCGCGGGTATACCCCACAATCATGTTGGACAGGCGATTCTTGAGGTCGTCGATGTCCCTGGACAAACAGAGCACGGCCATAATTTCCGAAGCCACGGTAATATCATAGCCGTCCTCGCGGGGCATGCCGTTCACGCGGCCGCCCAGGCCGCTGACAATGGAGCGCAACTGGCGGTCGTTCATGTCCACACAACGCCGCCAGGTGATGCGCCGGCTGTCGAACCGCAGCTCGTTGCCGTGAAAGATATGGTTGTCGAGCATGGCGGCCAGCAGGTTGTTGGCCGCGCCAATGGCGTGAAAATCACCGGTGAAGTGCAGGTTGATGTCCTCCATGGGCACCACCTGGGCATGGCCGCCCCCGGCCGCCCCGCCTTTAATGCCAAACACCGGCCCCAGGGAGGGCTCGCGCAGGGCAATGACCGCTTTTTGGCCGATCTGGCGCAAGCCGTCGGCCAGGCCCACGGTCACCGTGGTTTTGCCTTCCCCGGCCGGGGTGGGCGTAATGGCCGTGACCAGCACCAGCTTGCCGTCCGGCCGCCCCGCCATGTCCCGGAGCAGCTTGAAGTCCACTTTGGCTTTGTAATTGCCGTACAGCTCCACATATTTGGCGTCCACTCCGGCGGCCTGGGCGATTTCGCGAATATCCCGCAACGGGGTTGCCTGGGCGATTTCAATGTCGGTTTTCTGATCCATATGTTTTCTCCTTCACTTCAATAGCGCACGCTTGCTGGGCAAAATTGCGGCCTGTAGAGTGTCAATATTGATATTAATACCGGACCCGGCAACCCGCAATCCGGGACGCTTTGAATTATATGCCGGAGCGCCGGGGAAACAATGGAAACAGGTAAAATGAAAAGATCCGGCGGCGTGAAAAAAGACAACAGCCTCGCTGCCGGACTTGCCCAATGCCGGGGCCGCTTTGCCGGGCATGCCGCCTGAAAGCCGACCTCCGCGGATTTTTTTGTTCAACCGTAATAGAAATCAGGCCGAAGGCGGACCAAAAATCGCGGACAAAGCTCCGATGACCGCGTTCAACTGCGCCAGAAATTGCGCCAGCGCGGGTTCCAGTTCCGCGGCCCCCCCCGGCTCCTGTATGGCGTTCCTGCAGGCCATTTCCAAGGCTAGCGAAGCCTCGGCCAGGCCGGCATGGCCGATGGTGCCGGCCAACCCTTTGATGGTGTGCGCCCCACGCTGCGCTTCTTCCAGGTTGCCGGCCGCCAGACTCGCCTGGATATCCTGCCCGAATTTGCCGTATCCATTGTAAAAACGTTCCAAAAGCGTGCGGTACAGCTTCTGGTTGCCGGCAAGGCGTTGCAACGCGCCGGCCATGTCAAACCCCGGCAGACCCGGCAGACCCGTGGCCGCGCCCATGCCGTCTCCGCGTTCATTTTCCGCTGTGCTCATAAAGTTTCCCTTTTTGCCGCCACCGGCCGGAAGCCGAAAAAATACAAAAAATTACAACTCCCCCACCGCTTTGGGCCTGTGGCATCCGTCCATTAACGGCTCCCTTTGAAAGCCGTTTTCCGGATACTTGTCCCCACTGAAGAAGCATCCTGACGCTGAATCCCTCCCGGAACAGCTCAAGGCGCTTTGTTCCGAGAAAATATTCGCCATATTACAAAATTCCCTGGCGATCCACAATGATAATTCCTGTCTTGTCCAAAATCTTCACCGCTTCAGGCGGGCCTGCGGCGCAGGCCCGCCTCCGAACGCTCAAAAAAGCTTGCCGGTTCCTTGCAGTGCTCTCACAAGTAAGATAATAATAAAACCTGCGGATTTTCAGTAAAAATACCCGGCCGGCCCTGGCCGGGCTTTTGGCACATTAAGGCAATGAGGTTAATTATGAGTATTCGGGCAAGGCTTTTCATCACTTACATTGTGGCTATCATTTTTGCCGTGTCCTCCGTGGCCGTGCTGGTGGTCTGGCAAATCAACCGCTACGCCGAGACAAATTTCGCGGAAAACGCTGGCGGACAACTGGAACGCATCGACAACGTGCTCACTCTGTTTGTGGAAAACGGCAAATCCAGCGCCGTTTACCTGGCCGCCATCCCGGCGGTGCGCAACGCGGAAAACCAGTTGGACAACTATTCAAGCACCACGGAAGACACCGTGCAGGATCCGGCCAAACTCACGCCCCTGGCTCAGGAAGTGCGCCTGGAGCTCCTGCGCATCGTTAAAAGCAACCCCGCTTACCAGATCATCTACCTGGGCACCAACGACGGCGGCTTTGTCCAGGCGCCCGATGACGAACCCCTGAGCGCCGGCTACAACCCGGCCAAACGCCCCTGGTATGCCGAAGCCCTGGCCTCCAAAGACGATATCGACGTCACCGCGCCGTATACTTCCGACTCCGGAGGCCTGGTGACCACCGTGACCTGCAAAGTTTACAACCCGCAGAACAAGCTGGCCGGCGTCATCGGCATCGACTTCAGCCTGGACGGCCTGACCAACTACCTCAACGCCCTCAAAATCGGCGTCACCGGCCGGGTCATTGTCCTGGACGAAACCGGCATGATTCTGGTGGACCAGGGCAACAAGGCGGACCTGTACAAAAACGCCAGCGAAGCCGGCGATCCCATTTACAAGGAGATTCAGGAACTGGGCAAAGGAGATGCCCGACTGGACACCGATAAGGGAACCAAGTTTGTGTCCGCTTACACTTCGCCGGTCCTGGGCTGGAAGCTGGCTGTGGCCATTGACAGCGAAGAAGTGCACGCCAGGGCCATGGACCTGACCAAGCAGATCATTGTCATCGGCGTGCTTACCGCTGTCGTGCTCATGCTCGTGGTCGTCGTGCTCATCAACCGCTCCATCGCAAAGCCCGTGAGCGCCCTGGTGCATGCCTCGGAAGACATCGCCACAGGCAATTTTGACGCCCTGCCCGAAGCGCGCATGTTCACGGGCGAATTGCGCCAATTGTACGACGCCCTGGGTAAAATGGTCAGTAACCTTAAAAATATGATTCTGGAATCCAAGGCCCAGGCCGAAGAAGCCCGGCGCCAGACCGAAACAGCCCGTAAAGCCACCGAGGAAGCTGACCACGCCAAACACCAGGCCGAGGCCGCCAAACGGGAAGGCATGCTTCAGGCCGCAACCAGCCTGGAGGGCATTGTGGGGCAAGTGATCACCCTGACGGCTGGCCTCAACCAACGCGTGGATCTGGCCAGCAACGGCGCCGACCATCAGCGGACGCTGACGGCGCAGGCCGCCGAAACGGTCGGCGAAATGGGCGTGACCATCCATGAAGTGGAACGCAACTCGGGCCAGGCCGGGGAAACCGCCGAAGAAACCCGCCGCAATGCGCTCAAGGGCCGGGAAGTGGTCAGCAGCCTGGCCGGGGCCATCACCGACGTGGACAGCAAAGCCCAAAGCCTGAAGGAAAGCTTGAACAAGCTGGGCGACCGGGCCGACTCCATCGGCCAGATTATGACCGTGATTTCAGACATCGCGGACCAGACCAACCTCCTGGCCCTCAATGCGGCCATTGAAGCCGCCAGGGCCGGTGATGCGGGGCGGGGTTTCGCGGTGGTGGCCGACGAAGTGCGTAAACTGGCCGAAAAAACCATGCAAGCCACCAAAGAGGTCAGCGATGCGGTCAAGGCCATCCAGGACAGCACACAGCAAAATATTAACGAGATGGAAGCCGCTTCCCAGGCGGTGGGCAAAAGCACTGAACTGGCGCACCAGGCTGACGAGGCCCTGGAGTTCATTGTGCGTACGGCGGAATCCAACGCCGGCCTGGTCAAGGAAATCAGCACCGTGGTCACCCGCCAGTTGGCGGCCGGCGAGGCCATTAAAAACGGCACGGATCAGGTCAACAACATTGCCATGGACACCGCCGACTCCATGGCCGACGCCGCCAAAGAAATGGCCGAACTGAGCAAGGTGGCCGACGCCCTGCGCCAGGTGGTGAACGACTTGAAAAATTCGTGACCTGGCAGCACATTAAAATGAAAAAAGCGGCGCCCCGGCCAAAACAGGCCTGGGGCGCCGCTTCGTTGTACCGCGCGTTACCAAGGCACTTCAAATGTGAAATGCTCTAAACGGTCCGCTCCAGCACCAGGCCCGGCGCCAGTCCGCCCGGCGCGTTTTGCGCGGCGTAGGCGCCAAGCTGCTCGGCCATTTGCGCGGAAATATCGCCGGAAAGCATGCCGGGCGAAGAGCTCTCCATTTCCTTGCGCAGTTTTTCTTCCAAATCTTTGGCCAGTTGCTTGAGCACATCCATGATGCTGGGCATCTCGCCCCCGGCGTCGATGCTTTTATTCATCCACCCGGCCAGCACTTGCCCGCCCGCGGCGGTTTTGCTCGCGGCTGCGTCCGCCGCATCCGTGGAGACGTAAAATTCCTCGCTCCGCCCGTTGCCGAAAAATTCATTAAGTTCCTTGTTGACGCCCCGGTTCATGAAGGCGATGAGCCCGTCGCCGGCCTCGGGCCCGAACTGTTTGTCGATAAACTTGAGCGCGTCCAACAGGCCGTTGCCCAAATTGTCCTCGGTGATCCCGTCTTCGCCGATCCTTTTGTAAACCAGGGCCTGGGCCACCGCCCCAGCCTTGAGCCCGAAGTTTTCGACAATTTTGTCCATGACCCCGGCCAGGGCTTTTTCCAGGGCTTTTAAATCCCCACGCGTGACCCCGTAAAAAGAATTTTCCGTTACTCCGGCTTCCTGCGGTTTGCTCTCGCCGCTTTGGGGCATGGCCGCGCCGTCGATGCGCCGGGCAATGTCCGCGGCAAAAATTTCGGCGGTATTGTGCAAAGCCGCCCCGCCCACAGCCGGAGCCGCGCTCTGGAATTTACGCGCGGGCGTGAAGCTCCAGCCGTTGCCCTGGGATGATAAATCAAAAGAAATGCCGTTCATAACTTATTCCTCTGCATCTTCCTTTTCGGAAAAATTTCTTAAAGCATTAGCCCTGTACGGAAATTATTTTTTCGCGGAATTTTACCCTTTGAAACATTGCTCTCTTGACCGCTAAGACATATAGTACTTTTTTGTTTGAAAGGGACTTTTCCCGTGGACAGAACAAGCTGGCATCCCAGCAGGAGCGATGAGGCAATGACTCACCCTATTTTCAAGTGCCGCGACCTGGCCGATGTGAAGAAGGCGGTTGCCGAGTACAATGTCGAGTTCATTCAGATCTGGTTTGTGGACATTTTAGGCAATCTCAAGTGCCTGCAAATCACTTATCAGGAACTTGAAAACGCCTTTGAGGAGGGCGTCGGTTTCGACGGCTCATCCATCTTGGGCTTTACTCGTATTGAAGAGAGCGACATGATCGCTTTCCCCGACCCCACCACGTTCCAAATTTTATGGTGGCAAGGCCGCGAGCGCCCCGTGGCCCGGGTGTTCTGCGATATTCGCAAGCCTGACGGCGACCCCTATGAGGGCGACCCGCGCTATGTGCTGCGCCGCTTGCTGAAAAAGGCCTCTGACCAGGGCTACACTTTTAATGTGGGCCCGGAACTGGAATTTTTCCTGTTCGAAAGCGCCCACTCTCCCAAAACCCTGGACAACGGCGGCTTTTTTGATGCCCCGCCCCTGGATCTGGGCGTGCAGGTGCGCTACGAAATCATTGACGCCCTGCAGGAAATGGGCATCCAGGTGGAATTCAGCCACCACGAAAGCGCCCCGTCCCAGCACGAAATCGACCTGCGCTACGGCGAAGCCATGTATATGGCCGACGTGGCCATGACCTACAAAGTGGTGGCCAAGGAAATCGCCAGCCGCAACAACTGCTTTGCTTCGTTCATGCCCAAGCCCCTGTTCGGGGTCAACGGCAGCGGCATGCACGTGCACCAGTCCTTGTTTAAAAACGGCCGCAACGCCTTTTACGACAAGGACGACAAGTATCACCTCTCGCACTTGGCCAAGTGCTATATGGCCGGCCTTTTGAAGCACGCCAAGGAATACTGCTGCATCACCAACCAGTGGGTCAACTCCTACAAACGTCTGGTGCCCGGCTATGAAGCCCCGGTGTATATCGCCTGGGCCCAGCGCAACCGTTCCGCCTTTGTGCGCGTGCCCATGTACAAACTGGGCAAGGAAAACGCCACGCGCATGGAACTGCGCTGCCCGGACCCGGCCGCCAACCCTTACCTTGCCTTTGCGGTCATGCTGGCCGCCGGCCTTAAGGGCGTTGAAGAGGACTACACCTTGCCCGCGGCCATTGAGGCCAATATCTACGCCATGGAAGACGAGGACCTTGATAAGTTCGGCATTGACTGCCTGCCCGGCTCCCTGCACGAAGCGGCCATGGAATTGAAAAAGAGCGTCTTTATGCGCGAAGTGCTGGGCCCCCACCTGCACGACAACCTGGTGGGCAACAAGCTCATTGAATGGGACAAGTACCGCACGCACGTGTCTGAATTTGAGCTGGACAAGTACCTGCCCGTTCTGTAAGCAAAAAACGCGCGGGTTTACGACCAGCGAAGAGATATCCCCGGGGCGGCCGCGATTTTCAGCGGCCGCCCTGTTTTTTCAAACCTGCCTCCTAAAATAATCCCCATAAAAGCCTTGACTTGGGGCGCCATTGCTTCTTAACAGTTATTGAAGAGGATAGTGCGCATGCGCCATTCCCCGCGCGGGCGGGAGCGACGGATCAAGAGGTATGCGGTTATGTTCAACAGCCCTGACGACCATGAAGACTACCGGGAATTCGAGCGCTGGGTGAAGAGCGACGCCGGCGAATTCGCGGTGTGCCAGAAGCGGGCCCTGGTGGAGCAGCTCATCGCGGGCTGGAGGCGGCGGGGGCACAATATTCTGGAAGTCGGCTGCGGCGTGGGCTATCTTCTGGAAGCCTTCTGGGAAGCTGGCCTGGACATTTCCGGCCTGGACGCTTCCCAGTTTCATCTGGACAAAGCGCGGGAACGCCTGGGCAACCGGGTGGACCTCATCCTCGGGCAGCCCGAGCACCTGCCCTTTGGCGATGAAGAATTTGATTATGTGGCTGTGCTCAATCCCCTAGGCTTTACACCCGACCCGGAGCCCATTTTGCGCGAAGCTTTCCAGGTGGCCAGCAAAGGCGTCATTTTCGGTTTTTTCAACAAATACTCCGCACACCGCCTAAGCTGCCTTTACAACCGCAAAAGCTGCTCCTTCCACGCCCTGCACTGGCACTCTTGCGTGCACATGCTCTCCCTGGTCAAGCAAATCAGCGGGGGCCTGCGCGGCAGCATCCGCTCCACCCTGTTCGGCCCGCCCGGCACTTGGGGCAACGAAAAAAGGCTGTGGCGAAAAATCAACGGCGCCATCCTGCCCACCCCTTTTGGAGCTTACGTGGCCCTGCGCGTGGATTTGGCACGGCGCCCCGGAGTCAAGCCCCTGTATCTGACCACCCGGCCCGTGGCCGCCGAATGATCGGGCCTTGGTTCAACCATTCTCTTATTTCAGTTTTTCCCCACTAAATTTTGACAAGCACATCGCCTTGGTCTAAACTATTTCGCCTTTTAGAGCATATTTACTTTGAAAAAGTTAATATGTTCCGGCGGCCGCACAGGCTTACGCCCGCAAGCGGACAGCGCGGCTCGCCTTTAGTTCAGGCCGTTTCGGCCTGAATGTGCGCCATAAAAATTGTGTTTTTTGTATTTTAAAAAATGTTACGCTCCGCGGTATTTCAAGATTAAAAGGCTATAGAAACATTTACGGCTTGGGAGCGGCTAAGTTCGCCCCAAGAAGCGCAAGGAAGGCTTATGGCCGATAGAATCACACGGATTAAAGGTTTTGCGGATTTATTTCCGCCTGAAAGCGATGCTTTTACCTTTATGGAAAGCGCGGTGCGTGAAGTATTCGGCGCGCACGGCTATACGGAACTGCGCCTGCCCGTATTGGAGCGCACCGAGCTGTTCGCCCGTTCCATTGGCGATGAAACCGATGTGGTCCAGAAAGAAATGTACACGTTCACGGACCGGGGCGAGCGTTCCCTGACCCTGCGGCCCGAAGCCACAGCCAGTGTCGTGCGCGCCTATATTGAAGGCGCCCGGCACACCTTGGAGCCCATCTCCAAATATTTCACCTACGGACCCATGTTCCGCTATGAACGGCCGCAAAAAGGCCGGATGCGCCAGTTTCACCAGATCAACTGCGAATGTCTGGGCGCGGAAGAGCCCCATGCCGATGCCGAAGTCATCATCATGCTCATGCAGTTTTTAACCCGCCTGGGCATCAAGAACCTGTCCGTCAGCCTCAACTCCCTGGGCTGCAAGGAATGCCGGCCGGCCTATCGCGAAGCCCTGCACGCCTTTTTGCAAACCCTGGACGCCACGCAGCTCTGCGCCGACTGCCAGCGGCGCATGGGCGCCAACCCCTTGCGCGTGCTGGACTGCAAAATGCCGGGCTGCCAAGCTTTACTGGCCGGGGCGCCCCAGGTTATTGACTATAACTGCGAACCCTGCCGCGCCCACATCGCCACCGTGGAGCGGCTGCTCAAGTCGGCCAGGGTGGAGTATGTCATGAACCCCAGGCTGGTGCGCGGCCTCGATTATTCCAACCGCACCACTTTTGAGGTGCTTTCCGGCAATATCGGCGCGCAAGCCGCTGTGGCCGGCGGCGGGCGTTACGACGGCCTCGTCCGCGACTTGGGCGGGCCGGACATTCCGGGCATCGGCTTTGCCTGCGGCATGGAGCGCCTGGCCATGCTCCTGCCCGAGCGCGCCGGCCCGCGCCCGGACTTTTATTTGGCGCCCCTGGCCCCCGAAGCCCTGGACGCGGCCCTGCTCCTGGCCGAAGAATTGCGTGCCGCCGGTTTATTCGGCCAAGTGGCCTTTGCGGCCAAAAGCCTGAAAAGCCAGCTGCGCCATGCCGGCAAACTGGGCGCGCGCAAATGCGTCATGATCGGGCAGGATGAGCTCACCGCGCAAACGGCCTTGATCAAGGATATGGACAGCGGGGAGCAGGAAACGGCGCCCCTCGCTGATTTAATAACCGCGCTGCGCCGGATGATCCCGGCCGGCCAAAAGGATTGACCCCATGACCGAACATAATCTTGATACGCAAAATTTGGATCTGCAAAAGGAACACCAGCAATATATCGAAGGCCTGGGTGACTGGACGCGCACCCATTCCTGCGGCGCCCTGGGCGCCGGGGACCTCAAGGCCGAGGTCTGCCTCATGGGCTGGGTGCAGTTCCGGCGCGACCACGGCGGCCTGATCTTTGTGGACCTGCGCGACCGCGAGGGCCTCACCCAGATTATGTTTTCCCCGGAAGTCAATACCGAGGCCCACGAGCGCGCCCATATCCTGCGCACCGAATACGTGCTGGCCATTCGCGGCTATGTGCGCGAGCGGCCCGAAGGCATGCTCAACCCCAAGATGAAAACCGGGGCCATTGAAGTGGTGGTGCGCGAATGGAAGCTCCTGAACACCTCTAAGACCCCGCCCTTTGCCGTGGAAGACCGTATTGAAGCCGCGGAAAACCTGCGCCTGGAATATCGCTATCTCGACCTGCGCCGGCCGCAAATGACCGCCAACATCATCACCCGCCACAAAGCGGCGCAAGCGGCCCGCACCTATCTGGACGAACTGGACTTTCTGGAAATTGAAACCCCGTTCCTGACCCGTTCCACGCCTGAAGGCGCCCGCGACTTTCTGGTACCCAGCCGCCTGAACCCCGGCGATTTTTACGCCCTGCCCCAGTCGCCGCAACTGTTCAAACAATTGCTTATGGTCTCGGGTTTTGAGCGCTATTACCAGATCGCGCGCTGCTTCCGCGACGAAGACCTGCGCGCCGACCGCCAGCCGGAATTCACCCAGATCGACATTGAAATGTCCTTTGTGGATGAAAACGCGGTGATGGCCATGGCCGAAGGGCTCATGGCCCGCGTGTTTGAAAAGACCCTGGGGCTCAAGCTCAACCCGCCCTTCCCGCGCATGACTTACGACCAGGCCATGCTTGAGTATGGCGTGGACCGGCCGGACACCCGTTTTGCAATGAAGCTCAAAGACGTAACCGACATTGTGCGCGGTTCGGAATTCAAGCTCTTCTCCTCCGTGCCCCTGGTCAAGGCCATGCGCGTGCCCGGCGGCGAAAAACTCAGCCGCAAGGAAATCGACGACTTCACCGATTTTGTGAAAATTTACGGAGCGCAGGGGCTGGCCTGGATCAAGATCCGGCCCGACGAATGGCAGTCGCCCATTGCCAAATTCCTGTCCAACAAGGAACGGGAAGGACTCAAGGCCGCCCTGGACCTGGAAGTGGGCGACATTGTCTTTTTCCAGGCCGGTCCGCCGGAAATCGTCAACCCGGCCCTGGGCAACCTGCGCCTGCGCGTGGCCCAGGACCTGGGCCTGATCCCCGAAGATCAATTCAACTTTGTCTGGGTCACCGACTTCCCCCTGTTTGAATATGATCCGGAAGCCAAGCGCTACGCCGCCTGCCACCACCCCTTTACCGCGCCCAAGCCCGGCGACGAGGACAAGATGCTCAGCGATCCGGCCGCGGCCAAAGCCAGAGCCTACGACCTGGTGCTCAACGGCAGCGAAATCGGCGGGGGCAGCATTCGTATCCACTCCAGCGAGGCCCAGAGCCATATGTTCAATGCCCTGGCCCTAAGCCGGGAAGAAGCGGAAAACAAATTCGGCTTCCTGCTGCGCGCTCTGGAATTCGGCGCCCCGCCCCACGGCGGCATTGCCTTTGGCCTGGATCGGCTGACCATGCTGCTCACCGGGGCCACCTCCATTCGCGATGTGATTGCCTTCCCCAAAACCCAGAAAGCCTCCTGCCTGATGACCGAAGCGCCCAATGCCGTGTCCGCTGTGCAGCTTAGGGAATTGGGGCTAAGGCTGCGCGAGAAAATTCAGGCGGAGTAAGGAGCGAGACACCGGGAGAGGGGACCCCCAAGGAGCACTGCCCCTTGAGGTTCCCCTCTCCCGGGCCCTCTCCCCTCCTGAACCCGAATTGGGGCGGACCGGGGTCAAACTTACATAAAGCGAAAGACTTTGTCTTGCATAAAAGATAGGAATGATTACTGTTTATAATCCCTGACAGTAGGTTTAAATAGTAACAACTGGATTAAAATTATGGTTTTAGAAGTATTGCAATATCCTGACCCCCGCCTGCACCAGGTTGCGCAGCCCATTGCCGAGATTACCCCGGAGATTGTGGACTTGGCCAGAGATATGGCCGAGACCATGTATGCGGAAAAAGGCATTGGCCTGGCCGCGCCCCAGGTGGGACGGTTGGTGCGCATGATTGTGGTTGACGTCAACCACCCGGACGGGGAGCCGGACCTGCACACCTTTATCAACCCGGAGCTCACGCCTTTGGGCGGCGGCGTGATTTGCGAAGAAGGCTGCCTCAGCGTGCCCGATTTCCGGGCCGATGTGGAGCGCGCCGAGCGCGTGCTTTTGCGCGCCCTGGACCTTGACGGCAACCCCGTTGAGCTTGAGGCCGACGATATGTTTGCCATCTGCCTGCAGCACGAGGTGGACCACCTGGACGGCAAGCTGTTCATCGACCGCATCAGCCGCCTCAAACGCTCGCTGTATACGGCCTCCGTAAAAAAACGCCTCAAACGCGAAGCCCAGGAACGGGAATAATTCGCGAACACGCCGGAGGAGGGGAACCTTGCGCTGCTTGGCTCCTTAAGGTTCATCACTCCCGCCGGTCCCCTCCCCCTCCTCAACCCCGATGGGGGTGAATGGGGAGGTATTTAGAGCATTTTAACATTTAAATTATATATTAAGGAAAAATGCTCTGGCGGATGCGCCGGCAGACGCCCGCAAGCGAGCGGCGCGGCGTGTCTTTAGTTCAGGCCGCTTCGGCCTGAACGTGTATGATAAAAGGCTGTGTTTTTTGTCTTTTAAATGCTGCATATGGTGTAACATTTCAAAGTTAAAATGCTCTAAGCAGATATTCTTGCCGTTACGGCGTTCCAAAGATATAACAAACTCATGCCTGAATCCGCAAAACTCAAACTGGTGTTCATGGGCACGCCGGATTTTTCCGCCGTCATCCTGGACCAGATCCTGGCCTGGCCCGGCGGCGAAGTGCTCGCGGCCTACACCCAGCCCGACCGGCCGGCCGGACGCGGCAAACGTTTGCAAGCTTCTCCGGTAAAAGAACTGGCCTTGCAGCACGGCCTGGAAGTGCGGCAACCTTTGAACTTCAAGAACCCTGATGATATTACCGCCTTAGCGGAATTAAAACCCGATTTTTTGCTGGTGGCCGCTTACGGCCTGATTTTACCCCAGGCGGTGCTGGATATCCCCCGCATTGCGCCGGTCAATGTCCATGCCTCGCTTCTGCCCAAGTATCGCGGAGCGGCCCCCATCCAACGGGCGGTCATGAACGGCGATCCGGAAACCGGCATAGCCATCATGCGCATGGAAGCGGGCCTTGATACAGGCCCGGTCTACGCCATGCGCAGCCTGCCCATCGCCCCTGACGCCACAGCCGGGGACATCCACGACGCCTTGACCTGCCTGGGCGCCGAGCTTTTGCTGGAAACTCTGCCCGACATTGCTGCCGGAAAACTTGAAGCCGCGCCCCAAAACAACGCCGTGGCCACCTATGCGCCTAAATTGTGCAAGGAAGACGGCCGCATCGACTTCAACAAAACTGTGCGCGAAGTGCACAACCAGGTGCGCGGGGTCAGCCCCTGGCCCGGGGCCTGGTGCGAGTTGCACCGCGCAAGCGAACAGGGCGACGAAATTATCAGGGTAAGGATCTGCCCGGGCCAACCCGCCCCGCCGGAATATAACGCCGAACATGGCGCCGCCGCCCCCGGCTCCGTGTTGGGGGTTCTGGGCAATAGCCTGGCCGTGCGCTGCGCCGACGGGGCCTACCTGGTTCCCCAGGTTTGCCCGGCTAACAGCAAGATGATGGACGCCCTGGAGTTTGCCTGCGGCTACCTCAATCAGGCGGATGCCTGCAAAGCGGTGAACCTCAGCCATGCCGGGTAAGCAGCGAAACTTGCAACCCCTTGTGCCGCCCACTTTGGCCTCGCAAACACCGGCCGGGCACAAGCGCCTGTTTTGCGGGTTGATGTGCCTGACCGCGGCCCTGGCTTCGGGCATCTTGCTTGCGGTTTACAGCGTGGCTCAACCGGGCCTGGCCCGCCTGCATCCCTGGCTCGACCGTATGGTGTTGGGCCTGCTCTGCGCCGGCCTGCTTGTTTTTCTGATTCTGCCCTGTGTGCAGCTTATTGTGCAGTTATCCGCCGGCAAGGCCCTGCCCCTGACCAAAGAACTGCGGGCCCTGACCATTAAATTTTTCCTGCCGCTCATGGAATTGCTGGGCCGGGCCTTCCGCCTGTCCAAGGACAGGGTCCGCCACGCTTTCATCCATACCAACAACGCCCTGGTCCTGGCCGAAAGGCGCGTGTACACGCCGGAAAATATTCTGGTTCTGGCCCCGCACTGCCTGCAGAATCACCGCTGCGCCTTTCGTCTTACCCACAACATCAACAACTGCCGCAGTTGCGGAAACTGCGCCGTGGCCGGCCTGAAACACCTGGCCGACACCTATGGCGTCTATGTGGCCCTGGCCACGGGCGGCAGCATCGCCCGCCGCCTGGTGCTGGAGCGGCGGCCCAAGTGCCTGGTGGCCGTGGCTTGCGAACGCGATCTCACTTCCGGCATCCAGGATGTTGCCCCCATGCCGGTGCTGGGCGTATTTAACACCAGGCCGTTCGGCCCGTGCATCGATACTGATGTGGCTGTCCCCGAAGTGGAAGCCGCCCTGCGTATTCTGCTCGGTCTGCCGCCCCTGGCGCGGGAGCAGGCCGACCATGCGTAAATTTCACAGCGCCCTGCCGGAACGCGCTCTAAAGGCCATGCCCCCGGCCAGGCGGGCCGCTTTCCTCGCTCTGGAGCAGCGCCGGGGCAAGGGCGACGCGCCCGGCGCCCCGCTGCAGGCCGCGCTTGATCAAGTTTTGCGCGCCGCGCGCCTGGGACCTTTGGATGCGGCCCTGGCCACCAATATCGCCTATGGAACTCTGCGCTGCAAAGAGCGCCTGGAGTGGCTGCTCCATAAATTCTTGACCCGCCCGGGACGGGTTATTCCGGCGCACAAGGATATCTTGCTCCTGGCCGCCTATGAACTGATCTTTCTGGATGCCGTGCCGGCTTACGCCAGCCTTACCTGGGCTGTGGACGCAAGCAAGGCCGCTTTTGGCCCGACCCTGGGAGGCCTCAGCAACGCGGTGCTGCGCAAGGTCGCGGCCCTGGGGGAAAAAGCCCGCGATTATGATTTTTTCGCAACTGAAATTAGCGATCCCCGGCAGTTGGCTTCGGTCTGGCATTGCCAGCCGGACTGGATCAGCGCTCACTTCGCGGCCAGCTACCCTGCGGCCGAGGCCCGCGCCTATCTTGAGGCTTTTTTGGCCGAACCGGTCTTGGGCGTGCGCACCAATGCCCGCCGGCCCGGCTGGGAAAGCCTGGCCGCCGACCTGGCCCGCGAAGCCGGCTGCCTGGCGGCGCAGGAGCAACGCCTGGCCTTCAGCGCCGCACACAAGCCCGCTCAATTGGAGCAACTTATCCGGGAGGGCCTCGCCTCCAGGCAAAGTTACGCCGCCCAGGAGGCCCTGGCCGCGCTTTTAAACATAGCCCGCGCCGCTGCCGCTGATTTCTCCCTTGCCCTGCCTGGCGGCGTCTGGGACGCCTGCGCCGGGCACGGCGGCAAGACCTGCGCCCTTTTGGAGCAAGGCATTGCCGTGAAGCTGGCCAGCGATCCGCATGCCGGGCGCCTGGCGGGGCTGCGCGAAGATCTCGCCCGCCTGGGGCTTGCGGACATCGCGCCAGCCCTGGTTGTGGCCGACGCCGCCGCGCCCTGCCCCCTGCAAGCCTGCCCGCCCGTAATTCTGGCTGACGTGCCCTGCTCGGGCCTGGGAACTCTAAACCACCGGCCGGACGTCAAATACAACCGCCGGCCCGAGGATCTCCCCGGCCTGGCGGGCCTGCAGCACCGCATTGTGGACAATCTTTACGCCTGCCTGCCCCCTGGCGGCTGGTTGCTGTACCTGACCTGCACGCTCAACCCAACGGAAAATGAAGGCCAGATCGCCAGCCTCACGGCCCGCCACCCCGGCGCCGAACTTGTGGGCGCCTGGCGAACGCCGCCTGATTCCCCGGCCCATGAATTCTTCTACGGCGCGGTGGTCAGGAAGGGCTGAGCCCCCTCCGCCTCTGTTCCGCGCTTTTCTGAGCATCTACTCTTGAAATGCTCTGACGGCGCGCAGCGCAACGAAGCGGCGCCCGCAAGCGAGCAGCGCAGCGTGCCTTTAGTTCGGTCCGCTTCGGCCTGAACGTGTATGATAAAAGGCTGTGTTTTTTGTCTTTTAAATGCTGCAGATGGTGTAACATTTCAAAGTTAAAATGCTCTAAGATAAAGGACCCCTCTTATCTTGAAAAGAAAAAACAGGTAACGGCTTTAAATATAACTTGTTATGGACTATTTCAAAAGTGAAATGCTCTAAAATCCGGGCTTCAACAAAAACCGCCTCTGAAGATAAACTCTCCAGAGGCGGTTTGCCTGATTAACCAAAATTGAGCCTGCGGCTTATTTCTCCTTGAACTTTTCTTCGCTGGTGGCTCCGGCCCGCTCTTCCTGGCTCATATCCGCCAGTTGTTTAACCAAATTCAAATCCAGCTTCAGGCCTTCGGCGATTCTGGCGCCCATTTCCTGATCGGCCTTATAGAACAGAGCGGTCTGGCGATACTGCACGCGCTTGATGGCCCCGCCCATGTGTCCCGTCACATTGTTGACAAAATTGTGGCGGTCTTCAGTGGAAAAAGCGCGGCGCCACATTTCGCCGGGCTGCAGAAAGTCGTCGTTGGGATGCGTGTAAGCCTGGGACTTGCCTTCCCCGGTCAGGGGAACAGGCGGCTCATCGGCCATGCCACGCGGCGCGGGACCGCCCATGCTGTTGGGCCAGTAATTGGGGTCGGGCATGGCCTGCACTTTGACGTTCATGGGGCCGTCGCGTTGGTTGCTGGCTTCCGCCGCGTGCTTGGGCGCATTGACCGGAATCTGATGGTAATTGGCGCCCAGGCGGTGCAGGTGGGTATCGTGATAAGAAAACAGCCGGCCCTGCAGCATCTTGTCCGGCGAAGCCGTGATGCCGGGCACGAAGCTGGAGGGGTTGAACGCGGACTGTTCCACTTCGCCGAAATAATCCTGCGGGTTGCGGTCCAGCACCAGCCTGCCCACGGGAATGAGCGGATAATCGCCATGGAACCAGACCTTGGTGATGTCAAAAATGTCAAACTTGTACTTTTCGCCCTGTTCCGGGGTCATGACCTGAATATTAAAGGTCCAGCTGGGATGCGCGCCTTTGGCGATATGATCGAACAAGTCGCGACCGGCAAAATCGGGATCCTTGCCGCGCATGGCTTCGGCTTCCGGGCCGGTGAAGTTTTTAATGCCCTGATCGGTGAGGAAGTGGTACTTGACCCAGAAGTATTCGCCGGCGGCATTATACCACTTGTAAGTGTGACTGCTGAAGCCGTGCATATGCCGGTAGCCGTAAGGCGTGCCCCGGTCTGAGAACAAAATCATGACCTGGTGCAAAGATTCCGGGGTCAGGGATAAAAAGTCCCAGAACATGGTGGGGCATTTCAGGTTGTCGGCGGACCGGCGTTTCTGGGTATGGATAAAGTCGGGAAATTTGAGGGGATCGCGAATGAAAAAGATGGGGGTGTTGTTGCCCACCATGTCGTAATTGCCTTCTTCCGTGTAAAATTTAAGGGCGAAACCGCGCGGGTCGCGTTCGGTGTCGGCCGAGCCCTTTTCTCCGCCCACCGTGGAGAAGCGGGCGAATACCTCGGTGCGCTTGCCCACCTTGGAAAGGAAAGCCGCCTTGGTGTACCTGGTCACATCGTGGGTGACCTCAAAATAGCCGAAAGCGCCGTTGCCTTTGGCATGGACCACCCGCTCGGGAATGCGCTCCCGGTCAAAATGGCTCATCTTTTCCAGAAAATGCACATCTTGCAGCAGCGCGGGCCCTCCGGGGCCGGCCGTCACGGTATTCTGGTCGTCGCCCACGGGCTGGCCAAAGGCCCTGGTTAATTTTTTGGCGTCCGCCATAAAGCGCCTCCTTGTTTGAATGATTATCCCCGCCTGTGCGAATGCGGGTTTAGAATAGTGTGCGGAACAACACAAAAGTAATTTATGCACTGTTATCACCAAGTACATATCTTTATATCGCTTTTTCAAAAACCGCCGACCCTCCCCTGACATACTGAAAAACTATTAATGTATTGCCTGAAAGTTCTTCGAATGAGCGTATCCAGCCATCATACAAAAGGTTGTAATTTTTATTTATAAATATCTTTGATAAATACCCTGTGCCACTTTTATTAAATAATTTTTCCCGGCATATTGAAATTTTTTTTTCTTTTTGTTATGGCTCTCCTCGCCTTTCTGCGGGAGAGGCGTCAGCCCAAACAGAGCGCCGCATTCAGGTTTATGGGTCTGGTCGGCAGCAGATTAAGGGAAAAGCAACATTTTTCAGGCCCTGCAATATCAACCAAGCAGCAACAACTTATCCATGCCGGATATATTCAGGATGATATTAACGCGCAACTTAATGATTCTGTAATTATAAGGGATGGTTATGACTATAAAAAAAATTATTGCCGGATCTTTCGGGGTGCTCCTGCTAGCCGCGGTGCTGTTATCTTATTCCATATATACCGTGCACCAAAGCGCGGCGGCCATGCGAAAAGCCGAAATGGACGAAAAACGTTCCCTGTTGCTGGCCGATGAACTGCGTGAAAGCTCCCGCAAACTGACCGAGTCTGTTCGCGCCTTTGCCGTTACCGGGGATGAGCGCTTTGCCGGCATATATATGGACGTGGTTAATATCCGGGCCGGCAAAATGTCCCGCCCCATGGATCGGACCATTGCCCCCGGCGAAACGACTCCCCTTGATGAACTCTTGAAGCAGGCGGGCTTCTCCGATACTGAGCTGTCTTTGCTGGAGCAGGCCAAAAATTTTTCCAATGACCTGATCATTCTGGAAACAAAAGCCATGAACGCGGTGCGCGGCCTGTTCCCCGACGCGCAGGGGAACTACTCCATCGAAGGAACGCCGGATAAGGCGTTGGCCGCATCGCTGGTCTTCAGCCAGGCCTACGACGGGGAAGTGTCCAAAATCATGGCCCCGTTTTCCAAGTTTGAAAAAGAGCTGAAATCCAGGCTGGACGCGGCGGTACGCGATGCGCAGGACAGTTATGCGAATTCCATGCTGCTCCTGCAAGCCTGCATTATTGTTTTGGTGGTCATGTTCATCGGCTTTTTATTGCTGGTGCAGCGCTGCATTGTGCGGCCAGTTTTGTTGTGTGACCGCTTTGCCGGCGAAGTCGCCAAAGGGCGCCTTGAAAGCAGCCTCGCCTATGAGAGCCGCAATGAAATCGGCTCTCTAGCCGCTTCCCTGCGCACCATGCTTCAGTCTTTACGCGAACGCATCAGCATGGCTGAAACGGCCACCGCTAAAGCGGAAGAACAGTCCATGCGCGCGGCCGAAGCCGTCAAAGAAGCCGAAGCCGCCAAGCATGCCGCGGAACAGGCCAAGAGCCTCGGCATGCGCCAGGCCGGCGAGCAGTTCATGGACATTGTGGAGGCCACCAAGCGCACGGTCATGGAGCTGTCCAAGCAGATCAATCAAGCCGGAAAAGGCGCTGAAAGCCAGCAGCAGCGCCTTACCGAGTCCTCGCAAGCCATGGAGCAGATGAACCAGGCCATTATGGAAGTGGCCCGCAGCACCTCGGACACCACGGAATCCGCCAACGCCACCCAGCAAAACGCTATGGAAGGCGCCGTGGTGGTCGCCAAGGTGGTGGAAGCCATCAGCGCTGTGGACTCCAGAACCGCCGCCCTGCAACTCAGCCTTGATCAACTGGGCCAACAGGCTGAAGGCATTGGGCGCATTATGGCCGTGATCAGCGATATTGCGGACCAGACCAACCTGCTCGCGCTGAACGCGGCCATTGAAGCCGCCAGAGCGGGCGAGGCCGGCCGTGGCTTTGCTGTGGTGGCCGATGAAGTGCGCAAGCTGGCTGAAAAAACAATGCACGCCACCAGTGAGGTGGGGGCCGCCGTTCGCGCCATCCAGGACGGCACCGCGGAAAATATTCGTTATATGCAGGGCGCTTCGGACGCTGTGAAAACCAGCACCGATCTTGCAACCAGCGCCGGGGAATCATTACAGCTCATTGTGGACATTGCCAAAGGCACGGCCCAACAAATCCAATCCATCGCCGTGGCGGCCGAGCAGCAGTCCAGCACCTGCGAGGGCCTGGCCCACACCACGGAATCCATCAATATTGTGGCCTCTGAAACGCTCTCCATCATGGGCGAGGCCGACATGGCGCTGGGCGTTATGGAAGAAGACGTGCGCCGTCTCTCCGAACTTATTGAGGAATTAAGAAGGGCATAAAGGTTTAGAACTTAAGGATGCCGACAACCGGGGCCCGCGAAACATGGTTATCTCGTTTCGCGGGCCCCGGCGTTTCGCGCGTGTTTAAAGCAATTCAGGCGTGTGCCGGCGAAATTTGCGCCGGCCGCTTACGGGCGTCCGCCAAGGCATTTTAACTTTGAAAAAGTTAAAATGCCCTACAACTAACCCAACACCTGCTGGATAGCGGGGTACAAGGTCATGGGCGGCTGCTTCACGCCGTCAATAATCAACTCGGCAATGTGGGCGAGTTCCGCGCCGCGGTCAACGCGCACCAGCCGGATAAGCATATATATGCTGCGGCCCTGCCGGTTTTCGGGCTGCTCCAGCACAAACCAGCTCTGCCCTTTTTCCACATACCAATGGGCGGCATAATGGTCGGGCGGCTGATAGGCCTGGGCAAATACGGCCTTGAGATCATTGAGCGTGTAAGAGCCCCGGCTCCGGTCCCCAAAGTGCGCCAGGTCGCCGTGCTCATTTCTGTAGGCCAGGGGCAGAAGGGACAGGTGGCGCAGATATTCTTCGGACATATCCTGGCCGTTGCCCCCGCCCGGCCCGGCGGAAAACTGTCCCTCCGCCGCCGGCGACGCCTGCACCAGGCCCTGCACCGCCTCCACATAATTGCCGAGAAGTCCCATGGTCTGCTCCAGGGTGCGTTCAATGCCCTCCAGCTTGTCGGCCAGGCGCACGGCAGGCGCGGGCGCGGATGCGGACGAGGGTTCCGGCGAGACGGGGATGGCGCGGGCTTCCGGTGCATCCGCGCGAACAATATTTTGCAGCGCCGCCTCCATCTTGACTTCCATGCCGTCCAGGCGCTTAAGCAGGGCGGATTGCTGCTGGGAAAGGCTGATGACGCTTTTGGCCAGATTGCTGACAATCAGGGACAAATCCTGGCCGAAATCGGAAACTGCGCCCGCGCTGTCTGAAGGCGGTCCCGCCGGCACGCCCTGTTCTTCACTATCGCCGCATTCAGGACAGGCGGGGCAAACTTCAGGGCTGACCCAGGGGAACTCGGCGGCCAGACGGGCGCGCACTTCCGGAATGTTCATGCCCAGTTCAAACAAATCGCGAATGCGCTTGCACACGGCCAGGGCTTCGGCCGCAAAACGAATGGGCTTGCCCTGGTTGGCCACGGGAATGCAGCCGGGAAATTTGCGGCGATAGCTTTTCACCGTGGTTTCCGAAACTCCCAGTTGCCGGGACAGATCTCTGTGGGTCAGAGCTTTATGGGGCATGCTTCCTCCTGACAAAGCCTTCCCGCCAAAGCGGGCTGAAACTTAAAACATCCGATTGCCGGACAATTATCGTACACTTTCCGAATTATGCCTGAAAATTCGTAATTTGCCAAATGCCATGACCTGTGGCATGCCTTTTCTGGAACGGTTTTTAAAATTATTTTCGAGCACTTTGACTTTGAAAAAGTTAAAATACTCTGGCGGATGCACAGGCGGACGCCCGCAAACGGGCGACGCAACGCGCCTTTTATTCAGCCCGTTTCGGGCTGAACGTATACGATGAAGGCTGTGCTTTTTGTATGTTAAAACATCAGGCAGGGCACAGCATTCCAAAATTAAACCGCCCCAAGGGCATACCATGCGCGTACTTTACAGCAAAATACTATTTTTGATCCTGGCCGGCCTGCTTGGCCTCGCCTTGCCGCATAACGCGCCGGCCGAGACTGTGGACATCAGGTTGGCCGTGGTCACCAAACCCGGCTCGGCCCAGAATATCGCGGCGGAAAAATTCAAGGAGCTTATTGAAGAGCGCTCGGACGGCGGCGTCCGGGTGACTTTATACCACAGCGGCTCCCTGGGCACGGAAACAGAAATTCTGCAGCAGCTGCAACTGGGCTCCCTGCACATGGCCATTATCACGGCCGGCCCCCTGGATTCTTTTTATCCGGAAATCCGGGTCATCTCCTACCCCTTCCTGTTTGCCGGCTACGCCCAGGCCGACACGCTGCTGGACGGCCCGGTGGGACAAAAAATCCTGGACGGCCTCTCCCGCGTCGGGTTCAAAGGCCTGCACTTTTCGGAAAACGGCTTCAGGCACATCACCAACTCCCGGCGCCCGGCGCACAGCGCCTCGGATGTGGCCGGCCTGAAGATCCGGGTCATGGAGTCCGCTCTGGATATTGAATTGTGGCGCATCCTGGGCGCCAATCCCACCCCCATGGGCTGGCCCATTTATGCGGAACTGCAGCAAGGCACCATTGACGCTCAGGAAAACCCCATCTCCATTGCCGTGGTGTACAAGCTCCAGGAAGTGCAAAAATATCTGACCCTGACCGGGCACATTTATTCCGCTCACGTGGACCTAGCCAATCTGGCCTGGTTTGAAGGGCTGCCTTCGGCCGCGCGGGAGCTCGTCCAAACTTGCATGAGCGACGCCGCCATATACCAGCGCGCCTGGAGCCGGGCCAAGGAAGCGGGATTTCTGGCCGAACTGAAGGCGTCCGGCATGGAAGTGGACGAGCATCCGGATCTTGATTCCTTCCGGGCCAAAGTGGAGGACTTTGCGAACCTGCCCCTGTTCAGCGCGCCCGAGGTGCGCGCCCTGCTGGCAGAAACGCTGGCCGCCGCGCGCGCCCAAAATTAAGCCCTATGTTTTTTCGCCGTCTTTCCGCTATGCAGGCGCTGAGCAAAGGGGCCCTTGCACTCAGCGCCCGGGTGGACCGGGTGGTCCGCGCCCTGCTGGTCTGCGCCTCCACAGTCATGATCGCTGTTGTCCTCCTCCAGGTGATCTGCCGTTATCTGTTCAACAACTCCTTGTTCTGGTCGGAAGAACTGGCCCGCATGCTCCTGGTGCAAATTACTTTTCTGGGCGCGGCCGCCGCTTTTCACGGTCGCTTGCACATAGCCGTGGATTTTGTCGGCAACGCAGCCGGCCCCGGAGCCAAACGCCTGCTGCGGACCGCCAGTATTCTGGTTTGTGCGGCCCTGTTTACCGCCATGTTGGTTTATGGCCTTAAATTCAGCCAAACCCTCGTCTTGCAGCAAGCCGCGTCCCTGCCGGTCAATCTGGCCGCACCCTTTATGGTTATTCCTGTCAGCGGCGGAATAATGCTTTTGCACTGCCTGGCCATGCTCCTGGAGCAGTGGGCCGGCCCGGCGCCGCGCAAGCCAGGACAAGATAACGTTCCACCGGACAATAAACCCGATGGGGACAAAGCATGACCACCACGCTGCTGCTCCTCGCCCTGCTCCTCCTGCTTATCGCCATGGGCACGCCCGTGGGCATGGCCCTGGGCGCCTCGGCCCTGGCCGCCTGGCTGCTGACCACCGACGCCTCTCCCCTTCTGGCCATGCAACGCCTGTATGCCGGGGCCAATTCCTTTCCCCTGCTGGCTGTGCCTTTGTTTATGATGGCCGGAGAAATCATGAGCGCGGGCGGCATTTCCCGGCGCATCGTCCGCCTGTCCGAGGCTCTGGTGGGGCATTTGCCGGGGAGCCTGGGGCTGGTTTGCGTGACCGCGTCCATGATTTTTTCAGGCGTTTCCGGCTCGTCGGCCGCGGATGTGGCCGCCGTGGGCGGCATCATGATCCCGTCTCTGATCAAACGTGGTTGCCCTCCGGCCAGGGCCGCGGCTTTGCAGGCGGCTTCCGGCTCCATGGGCGTGATCATTCCGCCCAGCATTCCGGCCGTGATTTATGGGGCCTTGAGCGGAGCCTCGGTAAGCAAAATGTTTATGGCCGGGCTGCTGCCGGGCCTGATCATGGGCCTGAGCCTGGGGCTGGTCTGGCTGTGGCTGACCCGGCACGAAAAGGAAACGCGGCGGCCTTTTTCCTTTACAGCGCTGCAAGAGGCGCTGCGCGACGGCGTGTGGGCCCTGGGAGTGCTGGCGGTCATTCTGGCAGGCATCCTCTCGGGCATGGCCACGGCCACGGAAGCGGCGGCGCTGGCCCTGGCCTACGCAATCTTAACGGGTTTGTTCATCTACAAAGAGTTGAAAGTAAAAGACCTTCCCCAACTGATCCTGTCCTCGGGCATCATGGCCGGGGTGGTCATGTTCATGATTTGCGCGGCCAGCATGTTCGGCTGGCTCCTGACCTTCAACCAGGTTTCCGAGCACCTGGTCAACACGCTGCTGGATATCAGCAACAACCCGGCCGTGCTGCTCCTGCTTGTCAATATTGCCCTGCTCCTGGCCGGATGCATTCTGGAAACCACGGCCGCGCTCATTCTCTTCGTGCCGGTGCTCCTGCCTCTGGTGCCCCACCTCGGCATCAGCGAAGTGCATTTCGGCGCCATTATCATTCTTAACCTGGCCATCGGCATGCTCACCCCGCCTGTGGGCGTGTGTTTGTTTGTGGCCTGCGCCATAGGCAAAGTTGGCCTTGGGTCCGCCAGCCGGGCCGTGCTCCCGTTTTTGCTGGTTCTGCTCCTGGATCTTCTGCTGGTCTGCGCCATTCCCGCGCTCACTGATGTGCCTTTCCTGCATTAACAAGCAAAGGGCGGTTCCGCCGCGCGCCGCTTTTTTTCGATTCCATATTTTATCTGGCTTAAACTGCCGGGCGTCGGCCTGACGGCCAAAAGGCGCTTTATTTTCCGCCTTGCCTTGTATAGGCCGTGGCGAATTCAAATCCTTTGCCTCATAAAAATAAGCTGCCATAATTTGGAAAAATAGCGTATTCATGTAAACGCGGTATGATTTGACGCCGAAGGTTTTGTGGCGCATAACTCTTTTCCGTTAGAACAAACTGACTTTGAAAAAGTTGATTTGCTCTGGCGGACACGAAGCGAAGCGCAGTGGTGCCCGCGCGCGAGGAGCGCGGCGCGACTTTAGTTCAGGCCGCTTCGGCTTGAACGTATGCGACAGCTTTTTATCTTTTAAAACACTACCGACGGCACAACATCTCAAAGTTGAAACGCTTTAAGGTGCCCTTTTCGATTAAAACAAGGACCTGATGCGGTTATGAGCTCTCCCCAAAATACCGACGCCGCTGCGCGGCAATGCAATGGTGACGCCCTGCAACGCTTTGAAACCATCTGGCAACACGTTGAGTGCGGCATTTGCATTATTGACGCCGAGACCCGCGAAATATTGGACATCAACCCGGTGGCGGCCCGCATGTTTGGCGATGACAAAGAAAAGATCATCGGCAAGCGCTGCCACAAGTTCATTTGCCCGGCGGAAATGCGCTCCTGTCCCATCATGGACAAAGGGCACTCCGTGGACCGCTCGGAACGCAAGTTTATCAAAGCCGATGGCCAGGCCATACCCATCATCAAGTCTGTGGCCAAAATCCAATACAACGGACGCCTGGCTTTGCTGGAAAGCTTTACGGACATCTCCAATTTAAAGGAAGCCGAAGCCAAGCTGGTGCTTATGAGTGTAAAAGAGCAGGCCAACCAGGCCAAAAGCGATTTTCTCTCGCGCATGAGCCATGAGATGCGCACGCCCATGAACGCCATCATCGGCATGACCAAAATCGCCGAAAGCTCCGAGGACATAGCCAAACTTAAATATTGCCTGGCCTCCATCGAGACCTCGTCGCAGCATTTGCTGGAGTTGATCAACGACGTGCTGGACATGTCCAAAATCGAATCCGGCAAGCTGGAACTGGAACAAGCCCCGTTCAATCTTGAGCGCATGCTCATGAAAATTTGCGACCTGATTCTGCCCAAAGCCGAGGAAAAAAACATCAAGCTCGGCGTGGACCTCGGCAAAGACCTGGGAGCGCGCTACCTGGGCGATGAATTGCGCCTCTCGCAGGTCATCACCAATTTCCTGTCCAACGCGGTTAAATTCACGCCCGCGGGCGGCAAGATCACGCTTGCCATCGCCGTGGTCCAAAAAACAACTCAGCACGACAAGCTATGCTTCACGGTGGCTGATACGGGCATCGGCCTCGCTCCGGAACAGGCGGCCAAGCTGTTCAACGTCTTTGAACAGGCCGACGTCAGCATTTCCAGAAAATACGGCGGTTCCGGGCTGGGGCTGGCCATTTCCAAAAATATTGTGGAAAAAATGAACGGCGCCATTAACGTGGAGTCCGAACCGGGCAAGGGCTCGGCCTTCAGCTTTGCAGTGGAGCTGGAGCGCCTGCCGCCGGAGAACAAAACCGGCTCCGCCGGCCCGCCTGCGGGGTTAAAGCTTCTTCTTGTGGACAATGATGCGGAAGACAGGCTGCGCTTCAAAGACATGCTTGCAACGTTCGGCATCGCGGCCGACGAAGCCGCGAACAGGCATATAGCCCTGGCCATGCTGCGCGCCGCCCAAGAGCAGCTCCGCCCTTATGATCTGGTTTTCCTTGCCCTGGGCCAAACCGGACCCGACAGCCTTGAAACGGCCCGGCAAATCAGCCATGCGGCCGGACCGGGCTCCGTCATTCCCATGACCTCCTTTTTGCAGTGGCACAAGCTGGATGCCGACATGAAAGGTCTGGGCATTTCCCGCTTTATCGCCAAACCGCTGTTCGCCTCGGACTTTTTGGACATCACGGCCCGAGCTCTCAATCGCTGTTCCCATGCGGAAGGCGACTGCCCGCCCGACGCCGGGATGACGGACCTGTCAAGCCTGTCCCTACTGCTGGCCGAGGACCTGGAAATCAACCGGGAAATTTTCAGCGCCCTGCTGGAAAGGACCCATGTGCGCATTGATATGGCGGAAAACGGACGCATTGCCCTGGAAAAATTTCAGGCCGACCCCTATCGTTACGACGTCATCATCATGGATGTGCAGATGCCGGAAATGGACGGCCTGACGGCCACGCGAGCCATTCGCGCCCTGGGCTTCGCCAAAGCCGCGAGCATCCCCATCATCGCCGTAACCGCCAACGCCTTCCGGGAAGATGTGGACAACTGCCTGGCTGCGGGCATGACCGATCACCTCTCCAAACCCCTGGATGAAAAAGCGCTTATTGAAAAACTGCGTCCGTATTGCGCCCGGTGAGAAAAATCCGCCCAGCGTCGCCCTCGGGTGTTGCCCTGCTCGAGCCTGCCGGAAACCCACCGCCGTCCGCCCGCCGCGCCCTTTGCCCGGCCGCAAATTTTCCGGGTTTACAGTTGACACCCGGATTAACTTGGACTAATTATGGCCTTCGCGTCGGGATGTAGCGCAGTTTGGCTAGCGCACTTGAATGGGGTTCAAGGGGTCGAAGGTTCAAATCCTTTCATCCCGACCAGAAATTTACCCCAATTAAAGGGACTTACGGGAACAACCGTAGGTCCCTTTTCTTATTTTCAGGAAACGAGACAGCTTTACCCCCCTGAAATGCCCCTGAAAGCGAGAGATTTACCGTAACATCGCGCCTTTCGTCGCCGCGCCCATTTTCAATGGCAGCGAAGGTATTATATATACTTTCGACGAGAACTCCCGGGCAAACGGCGCATAGCGCCACAAGAACAGACATTTATTGGAGCGCATGTCATGAACGTGACAAATATTTATCCCAAACTGGCAATCACCCTTGCCGCGATACTGCTGAGCGCTTGCGCGGCTGTGGGCGACTCGACGATATCGAAAGACACCCAAACCGAGCTTGTGGACGCGTCACGGGCGGCCTTGAACGAGCTATACGCTGTGACGCCGGAGGCCAAACAATTGCGTGACCGTGCGCAGGCCATATTGATATTTCCTGATATCTTCAAGGCCGGCCTTCTTGTGGGCGGTTCCGGCGGCAGCGGCGTTTTGTTTTCGCCCAACGGGCATGTGCTTGGTTATTACGAAGCGGACTCGGTTTCCTACGGCTTGCAGCTTGGCGCGCAAACATTTTCCGAAGCTATGTTTCTGATGACGCCTGAAGCGCTTGAGTACCTCGACAGTAGTGACGGATGGTCCATAGGCGCCGGCCCGAACGTTGTGGTCGTGGACGCGGGAGCGGCGGAGGATTTTTCGAGCACCACGCTGCGCTCCGATGTCTTTGCTTTTGTCTACGGGCAGGAAGGTCTGATGGCGGGAATCGGCTTGCAAGGCCAAAAAATCACGAAGCTTGACCCCACGCAACCTTAGCGGCGGCGCTGAACGCGGGGAACTATCCTGACTCGCCGGATCGACAGGACAGCCGTTCGCCGACCGGCTCATGCCGCATCCGCCTGACCATTTCCTCCCGACCTCGAGCCGCGAGTTTGGCATTCTTATGAGTGTTCACCCTGTCCTCGCTTTGCGTGGCTGTTGTCTGGCAACTTCAGCTGTGCCGATTTGGGACGGGGTGAACAACCTGCTGAAACATTACATTTAGAGTATTTTAACATTTAAATTATATATTAAGGAAAAATGTTCTGGCGGATGCGCCGGCAGACGCCCGCAAGCGAGCAGCGCAGCGTGTCTTTAGTTCAGGCCGCTTCGGCCTGAACGTGTATGATAAAAGGCTATGTTTTTTGTCTTTTAAATGCTGCATATGGTGTAACATTTCAAAGTT
>JAVBRZ010000067.1:0-2768 GCA_031547425.1 Desulfovibrionaceae bacterium | reverse complement strand
TGGCCTTTGCGGCTCTGGCCACGAACGCTTCCGGGGCTTCGCCCGGCAGCGGCGGCGGTTCCGCCCCCCCGGCCGGGGGCACAACGCGGCAACGGATGCCGAGTTCGCGCAAAAAATCCTGCCGCCGCGGGGAAGCGGAAGCCAGCACCAACGGCCGGATTACCCGGAACAGGCTTTTGAAATCGTCCATATCCGCGCGCATACCCGTCTCTCCTGTAAAAAAACCGCTTTGTGGCGGGAGGAGACTGGGATAATAAAAAGCGCGGCGAAACAAAAGGGAAAACTCCCGTCTACTTTCAGGCCAATAAAAATTATTCTGCGCGCATCCAGACTTCGCAAATAAAAACAGTGTGTTATTTTTATAAAAAAAATCACCGGCTACCCTAAAGAATCCCCGTAACCTGCCGAAAAGCGGGATGAGGGGAGTATTGGCACTATGAGCAGTTACTATATGCAGCACATGTTGTTGCAATACGGACGCCAGCTGATGACGGCGCGCCGTCTTGCGCGGCACAGGCAGGCCATGCGCCTTGCGGGCGGGTTCGCTCCCGAACCCTCCCCCGAGGAGAAGCGCAGGCTCATGGTCAGCCGCGTAACCAGCGAAATTGTGGAAAACCTCCTGCTCACCGGGTCCGACAACCCTGTTGTGACGGAGGTCAAAGAGCGGCTGAACGAAGCGCTCGGGGAAGAAGTTTTTTTCCGCTACCCTCCGGGCGAACTCGATATGCTGATTTTCCGCAAAGGCGAAGACGGGAGCGAAACGGAAGTTCCCAGCGAGGAAAAAGGCAGGATCATGGGCCTTCTCTGGCGCATCGCCGAGGAGACGGTCAATGAAACGATGCTGTAACAAGGCGCCTTCTTAAAAATACTTTGCGAAAATCGCGCGGCGGGGCTAAAGGTATTTTTCACCGCGCCGATAAAGCGAATATACAGACGGCACAGTGCGCCATGGATGGCGCATGGCGCAGGAAGGTTTTTCCTGCGGAGCAGCCGGCGCGGCAAGGATGCCCGCAAGGCTGCATAGATGAGGGGAGGCCCCCATGGAAATCAAGAACACCCTTAACCCGCTTGATCCCTACAGCAGGACGCAAATAGCCGGCGCTAAGGCGCAGGCCGCCCAGCGTAGCGCCAATACCGCCCAGACCGCTCCCGCGCAGGAAGGCGGCGACCGGGTCAGCCTGTCTCCGGAAGCGAAGCTGCGCACCGAAGCCCTTTCTTCCGCCCTCAACGCGCCGGACGTGCGCCAGGCCAAAGTCGCGGAACTCAAGGCCCGCGTTGAATCCGGCGAATATCTGCCGGATGGCAAAGCCATTGCCGCCAAGCTCCTTCAGGAAGAACCCGGCCTGTTCCGGCCCTGAAACGGATATTTCCCGGAAAATATCGCGCTCCGCCCCGCTAGCCGGGACGGAGCGTTTTTTTACGTCCGTGAAACGGATTTATTCATCGGCAAAAACAGCGCCGGTGTTGGCGGAGGTGACCAGACGGCGGTAGCGTTTCAAATACCCGTTGGGCACCGGTTTTTCCAGGGGCTTCCAGCCCTCGCGCCGCCTGGCCAACGTGGCTTCATCCACCAGCAGCTCCAGTTTATTGGCAAAAATGTCGATGCTGATCACATCCCCTTCCGCCACCAGGCCGATAACGCCGCCGCCCGCCGCTTCCGGGGAGACGTGGCCGATGGAGGCCCCGCGCGACGCGCCGGAAAAGCGGCCGTCCGTGACCAGGGCCACGGAATTGTCCAGGCCCATGCCGGCGAGGGCCGAGGTGGGGGACAGCATTTCCCGCATGCCGGGGCCACCTTTGGGGCCCTCGTAGCGGATGACGATAACGTCGCCCGCCTTGATTTTGCCGGCGAGCAAGGCGGCAACGCACTCTTCCTCGCTGTCGAAGACGCGGGCCGGGCCCTTGTGGACCATCATTTCCGGCAGCACCGCGCCTTTTTTAACCACCGCGCCGTCCGGAGCCAGATTGCCCCACAAAACGGCCAGACCGCCGTCGGGCGAATAGGCCGTTTCCCTGGAGCGGATGATTTCCGCATTTCTAACCGGCGCGTTTTTGCTGTTTTCGCCCACGGTCCTGCCCGTAACGGTCAGGCAGTCCGTGCGCAAAAGGCCGTACCCGGCCAGCAGGTTAAGCACCGCCTGCACGCCGCCCGCGGCGTCAAGGTCGGCCAGGCTGTCCGGCCCTGCCGGGCTGAGCCTGGCCAGGTGCGGCGTGGCCTTGCTGATGGCGTTGATGTCCGCGAGGTCAATTTTTATGCCCGCCTCATGGGCGATGGCCGGCAGGTGCAGCACGGTGTTGGATGAGCAGCCGAGCGCCATGTCCGCCGTGAGCGCGTTGTGCAGAGAATCTTTGGTCACGATGTCCCTGGGGCGGATATTTTTTTCCAGAAGCTGCATGATCTGCATGCCCGCGCGTTTGGCCAGGCGGATACGCGCCGCCTGCACCGCCGGAATGGTGCCGTTGCCGGGAAGAGCCAGGCCCACGGCCTCGGTCATGCAGTTCATGGAATTGGCCGTGAACATGCCGGCACAGGAGCCGCAGCCGGGACAGGCGTTGTCTTCTATCTCGCGCAGCTCTTCGTCGCTGAGTTTGCCGATGCCCGCCTTGCCCACGGCTTCAAAGGCGTTGGACAAGGTGATTTTCGCGCCCTGGACGATGCTCGGCATCATGGGGCCGCCGCTGATGAAAATGCTGGGGATATTCAGCCGGAGAGCCGCCATGAGCATCCCAGGCACGATCTTGTCGCACTTGGGCACAAAGACCAGCGC
>JAVBRZ010000189.1:0-2814 GCA_031547425.1 Desulfovibrionaceae bacterium | reverse complement strand
TCTGAGCACGGATTGGTAAGATGATTCCATTTCCTGGATATGGGCGCTGTCCTGAAGCATCAGCCCGAAAAAGTCCGCTGTGGGCGGAGTGCAGTAAATTTGCCCCTTAAAACCCTCCTTGACCAGGCGCGGCAAAAGTCCGGTGTGATCAAGGTGGGCATGGGTAACCAGGATAAAATCCAGTTCGGACGGGGAGTAAAGTCTGGTTTCCCAGTTTCTGGACTCAATGGCTTTGTTGCCCTGGTGCATGCCGCAATCCACGGCAAAGCGCCTGCCGCCCACATTAAGCACGGTGCATGAACCGGTAACGGTCTGCGCGGCGCCCAAGAATTCCACATTAACTTTCATAACAGTTCCTTCTGGTACAGGATTATACGAATAGCTACGACAAACGGCTCCTTTCGCCAAGCCGCCGGCCCAAAAGAGATTGCACACGAATTGAGCTAAATTTGGTTATGAACTTTTCCTCGTCTGAGGGCAAGTTTTTTCCGTTGCGGGCGCCACAGTCGGTTCTAGCCAAAGAGCACAGGTTGTGGCATGATATTTTACTTGCGTTAATTCAAGCTGACGACAACACTTTTTACGGTATGGCAACCACCCCTGGAGCGGTACAAATGGATAATTCACAATATGTTCTTAACAATCTGTCCACCAAAGAATCGTGGCGGATGTTCAAAATCATAGCTGAAATTGTGGACGGCTTCGACACGCTTAACAGCGTGCAGAACTGCGTGTCCATTTTCGGCTCGGCCCGGACCAAGCCGGGCGACCCACTGTATGAGGAAACCTCGGAACTGGCCGCCAAGCTGGTAAAAGCCGGCTACGGCGTAATCACCGGCGGCGGCCCCGGCCTTATGGAGGCGGGCAACAAAGGCGCTTTTGAGGCGGGCGGCACCTCGGTGGGCCTGCACATTCATCTGCCCCACGAACAGAAAAGCAATGAATACACCAATGTGGAGTGCGAGTTCCGCTACTTCTTTCTGCGCAAGCTCATGTTCGTGAAATACGCCCTGGCCTATGTGGTCATGCCCGGCGGCATCGGAACTCTGGACGAGCTGTTCGAGGCCTTTGTGCTGGTGCAGACCAACCGCATTCAGCCCTTCCCCATCATTTTGTACAAAAGCGATTTTTGGAACGGGCTGTTGGAATGGATCCTGGACACTATGGTGCCGCGCGGCTTTTTCAATGAGGATGAATTTTCCTACATCACCGTGCTGGACAACCCCGACGACGTGGTCAGATACATCAAACGCCATGTCATAGTTTAGCGTTGCCAAAGCGACCCGCCCACCACAGATGTCTGAGCTCAATGCCCTCTTGCTTCCTCCGGGCTGGTCCGCCTGGGAAGAACTTATGGCCGAGGCCCTGCGCGAGGCCCGCGCGGCATATGACCTGGCGGAAGTGCCTGTGGGCGCTGTGGTTGTGAATGCCCAAGGCGCGATTATCGGCCGGGGCCGCAACAGCCCCATTGGCGCAAATGACCCCACGGCCCACGCGGAAATCATCGCCATCCGCGCCGCCTGCGCGGCCACGGGCAACTACCGCCTGCCGGCCGGCGCTATCCTGATCGTCACCCTGGAACCCTGCCTGATGTGCCTGGGCGCGGCTGTGCATGCCCGGCTTGGCGGCTTGGTTTTCGGCGCTCGCGATTCCAAGTCGGGCGCTGTCGAATCTTGCTTAAACGGTCCGGATCTGCCGTTTTTAAACCACCGCCTGCCGGCCGCGGGCGGCATTTGCGCCGAAGAATGCGCCGGGTTGCTCACCACTTTTTTTCAGGCCAGGCGGTAAAATTTAAGCCCAAATATGTAGAAGCCAGGAGGATGCGAACGCCCCCCGGCTTTTTACCGTCAAAGCGCCTTTCGGCCCCGCTTATGCGCCATACTTTGAAGATCCCTGTCCGGACTTGATAAAAGCGCGCACCCGTTCAACATTGTCCCGGTGAACCTGTTCATAGGGCGCCCAGTAGTGAACCACGCCCTTATCCAGATAAGGGGCCATAAAAGTTTTCAAATCCGGCGCCGCGCAATCTTTATCCTGGCTAAGCAGCTCATGCAGCGCGGTCAGGTAATAAATAGTGCTGTCGATCAATTCCTTGGAATAGCCGCCCGCTTTGATTACAGCGGAGCGGCCGTGGTTGGGCAGAATGCGTTCAATGTCCATATCCCGCATGCGCCGGTAGTTTTCAATATGCACGGCGCCGCCCTCCGGGTTGGTTACAAAGGAAACCGTATCCTCCAGCATGTCCCCGGCCAGAAGAATCTTGAAGGCCGGCAAATAAACGGCCACGCCGTCCTCGCTGTGGATGTCGAAATTAAGCAGCCTGATCTCCAGATCATCAAGATAAATGGTCAAGGCCTCGTCAAAAACAATGTCCGGCAGGCGCAAAGGCTTAATGGGCGGCTGCCCCCACAAAGCGGCCGCTTCTATGGCTGTCTTGTGCTGCGCAAGGCTCTGCCTGGTCTTGCGGCTGGCCACAATATTGGACGAGCTGTACAACTCGTTGCCGCCCACATGGTCCAGATGCCAGTGGCTGAGCACAACCGTAAACTTGGCGATGCCCAAGTTTTTTTCCAGATAAGACCTGATCTCGCCAGCCTGGGTCGGCGAGCAAAGCGTATCATAAACAACAGCGCTGTCGCCGCTATGGATGACGTAGCCGGCCACCCCCAGCCGGTCACAGGTGACTTCCCAGTTTTCCTCAGCCGGCGGGGCTTTGAGCACAGGATTGTCCGGTTCGGTGTCGCCTTTGAAATAAAAAACCATGAGCTTGTCATTGAGTTGATAAATCTGCATAAACAATCGCTCCCTGCGTTT
>JAVBRZ010000068.1:0-15801 GCA_031547425.1 Desulfovibrionaceae bacterium | reverse complement strand
ATTCGCGGCTCATCAGCTTGGAAACATACGCCAGGCTGACATCCTTAAGGGAAAGCTCTTCGGGGGTAAGCACCTTGAGGCCTCTTTCGCGCATGGGCTGGTGGCCGGCGAAGCTGTAGTTCACTTCTTTCAGGCCGTACTGCTCCGCGATAACGCCGAAAAATTCCTCAGTGCCCGTGGCGCCGCCACTATATAACACACAGTCTTTAGGATTCTGCATCAGTTCCTCCTGAATCCGTCGTCGGCAAGTTTGTCCGTTGTATGCGAATTCATTTATAATACTATTTTTTCAAGAGTTGTTCAAGCAAGGCGATAACCTGTTTCCCGGCGCGCGCTCCGGCGGGCTTCCGGGAAGACCGGTGCGCTCCCATAAAACCAATCCCGCGCCATGTCAATGTTTATCATGGGTCCTGTTATAAAATGACTTGCCGGCGGCGGCAATGCCCGCCTTTGCCTTGCAAAATGTTGTGGCGCGGCTTTGGGGTCGCCTCTTCGCGCTTTTGCCGGGAGGGGCGGAGCGGGCGAAGATTTCGCGGTTTTTTTCAATCAACAAGCCGGAAACAAAAAAAGCCGCCCTGCACAGCAAGGCGGCTTCCGGGAAACTGTTAGAGCGCCTAACCTCGGGGCCCCCGCATGTCTTTGGGCCGCGCTTCGTTAACACGTAAAGTGCGACCGCCAAAGCTGCTGTTGTCCAGGGCTTCAATGGCGGCGGACGCTTCCGCGTCATCCATTTCCACGAAGCCGAAGCCACGAGCTCTGCCGGTTTCACGGTCGGTAATCAATTTCACGGAATGCACAGTGCCATAGCTGGCAAACAGGTCTTGAATCTGTTCTTCCGTGGCGGACCAAGGCAAGTTACCCACATAAATAGACTTGGACATGAAAAAAACCTCGCTAAAAAAAAATAAACACATCTTCCGCAGTAATTTAGCAAGCCCCACGCTTAAGCCCTGCGGCCTTACGTTATGGTAATGCCTTAAGCCGCGCATCTCGTCAACATAAAACTCCCTTTTTTGCCGCCTTCCTTGTATTTTTAAAAATTATCCTAATAACAGTTTGAATTTGCAGAAGTTTTTTATCAATATTTTTTGTCAATATATCTATATTTTCAAGGGAGCTATGTCGTTCCTCCGCATAGACAATCAGCAAGGCAAACATTCGCGTCGGGATATTTAAAAAAAAGCTACGTTTCTTTTGCTTTTATGCACAAAAATATAGTGCATCCGCCCAAATATGCTTAACAATACTTGTTTGTGGATATCGGCTCAAGCGGGTTTCTTTTGCTGTTCGTTTTGTACATAAATGCAAGGCCAGGGATGCCGGGGTTCTTTTTTAGATGGCCTGCCCATTTTTGGGGCGGCGCTTTTCCCTTTGGCCAGGGGGATCGCCCGGTTCGAAAAATATATTTCGGGGAAAATATCCCGGCCTTCCGCCTCGCCTTCCTTGGGGGTTCAGGGTTGGATCCGGAGCGGGCGCCCACAAAAATCGCTTTTGCTTATTGACATTTTTGGGGAGAATCCCTAAAGCTCAAAACAGGACAAAAATATACGGACGGGAATCCAGATTTTGAACAACATCGCCCTGCAAGCTTTCAGCTTTTATTTTCAATATTATTTTATCCGCAAGCTGCGGCTGCTGGGGGTGTGTGCGGCGTAATTTTTTGTCCGTACAACTTAATCAACCAGGCCGCGGCTTTTTGCTGCGGCTTTTTTATTTCTTGCCGCGGCATAAAGGGCTGGGCCGCAAACCGGCTTTGCCGGCCAAAACGGCAAGGCCGAAAATAAGGAGTTTTTTCCATGCTCGGCAAACAGATCAGACTGCAAAGAATCATTAACCGCAACACCAACCGCACCATTATCGTGCCCCTGGACCACGGCCTCACCGCCGGGCCCATGCCCGGCCTCGATAACCTGCACGACACGGTCTCGCAAATCGCCGAAGGCGGCGCGGACTGCGTCGTTATGCACAAAGGCGCGGTGGGCAAAGGTTTTCGTCCCTCGGGCGGGCCGACCATTGATTCGGACATCGGGCTCATGCTGCACCTGTCCGGCGGCACGGCTCTCGCCCCGGATTGCACTGAAAAAAACCTGGTCGCCTCGGTGGAAGATGCCATTCGGTCGGGCGCCGATGCGGTGTCCGTGCACGTCAACCTCGGCAACAGCGCGGAAGGGCGCATGCTGGCCGATCTTGGCCATATTTCCTCCAAAGCCGCGGAATGGGGCATGCCGGTCATGGCTATGGTTTACGGTCGCGGCCCCGGCATCGCCGATGAATATGACCCCAAAGTGGTGGCTCTGGCCGCGCGCGTGGGCATGGAGCTGGGCGCGGACCTGGTCAAGGTGGCTTACACCGGGGACATAGACAGTTTCTCCGCTGTGGTGCAGGGTTGCAATATCCCCGTGGTTATTGCCGGCGGTCCCAAGCTTGATTCCACGGCGGGCTTTCTGAAGATGGTGCACGATAGCCTGGAAGCCGGCGGCGCGGGCTTGTCTGTGGGCCGCAACATCTTCCAGCACCGTTGCATGACCGATCTTGTGCGCGTGCTTCGCGACCTGGTGCACAATGATTTGCCTCTCAAAGACGCCACGCGTATTATGCAGGAAATCGAGGCCAAGGCCGCGGACAAACCGGGAGTGAAGTGGGTGGCATGAGCAAACAGATTTTTTTCCTGGCCGAGCCCTTTGTCCAGAGCGAAGTGTCCTTCGCTCTGGAAAGCGGGGCGCACGGCGTGATCGCGGCCCCCGAGCATGTGGCCGAAGTGGAACGCATGGCCCGCATGGAAGTTTGGAGCCTGGCCGATGTGCCTTTGCGCCAGGTCAGCGCCAAGGCTGATGAAGAGGCCGCCGGCGAAGTTCTGGCCGTCGGCCGGGCCGTGCTCCTGGCTCCCGCCTGGGAAGTCATTCCTGTGGAAAACCTGATCACCAGGCGCAGCGGCGGAGCCAGGCTGGCGCTGGCTGTGGATGACCTGGAGCGCGCCAGGCTGGCCGCCGCGATCATGGAACTGGGCGCGGACGTTATTGCCGTCACTCCCAAGGCCCTGCCCGAGTTGCCGGCCATTATGGGCATCCTGAACGCGGGCGCGGGGAGCCTCAAGCTTACCCCGGCCGTGATCACCGCCATTGAGCCCGTGGGCCTGGGCAACCGGGTCTGCGTGGACACCTTGTCCATGTTCGCCAAAGGCGAAGGCGTGCTCTCCGGCGATTCCTCGGCCTTCACCTTTTTAACCCATGCCGAAACAGAGCTTAACGAGTTTGTGGCCTCGCGCCCCTTCAGGGTCAATGCCGGGGCCGTGCACGCCTATATCTTCCTGCCCGACGACCGCACCGCTTACTTAAGCGAAATTGAGGGCGGGCAGGAGGTGCTGGCCGTATCCTTTACCGGCGCCACGCGCAGCGTGGTGGTGGGCAGGGCCAAGCAGGAAGTGCGCCCCATGCTTAAAATCAGCGCTGAGGCGGAAGGGCGTAAGGGCAGCATCTTTTTGCAGAAGGCCGAGACCATCTGCCTGACCCGGCCCGACGGCAGCCCGGTATCGGTGGTGGATCTTAAAATCAACGGCACGGTGCTTTGCCGCCTGGATGAAGCCGGCCGCCATTTCGGCCGCCGCATAGCTGAACATATCGCCGAGGTGTGACATGGCCGACCAGCAAGACCGCTCTCCCGCCGCCCCGCCGCAATCTTTGGACGAGTTGCGCGCGGCCATCAACCAGGTGGACGACGCGCTGCTTGATCTGCTCAGCCAGCGGGCGCGCCTGTCTCTGGCCGTGGGCGCCCGCAAGGCCGGCACGGGCGATCCGGTGTACCGCCCTTTTCGGGAAGAAGCCCTTCTGGAGCGCCTGGCCTCGGCCAATGCCGGGCCCCTGAGCGAGGACCAGCTCCGGGCCGTGTATCGCGAAATCCTGGCCGCGTCCCGGCAACTGCAAGCCCCGCAGCGCATCGCCTGCCTGGGACCGGCCGGCACGTTCTCCCATCTGGCCGGTCTGGCCTTTTTGGGTCGCACAGCCGATTTCCAGCTTGAGCCCGACCTTGCGGCTGTATTTGAAGCCGTGCGCGAAGGCCGGTGCGCCTTGGGCGTCAGCCCCCTGGAAAACTCCCTGCACGGCAGTGTGGGCCAGTGTCTGGATTTGTTTTTAACCCATCCTGTGCACATCAGCGCCGAGTTCTTTTACCGCATCAAGCACGCGCTTCTGAGCCGGGAAAGCGATCTTGCCAACATCAAAACCGTGTTCTCCCATGCCCAGGGCCTGGCGCAATGCGGCGAATGGCTGCGCCGCAACCTGCCCCTGGCCCAGGCCATCAGTGTGGACAGCACCGCCAAAGCCGCGCACCTGGCTGCGGAAAACAGCCACAGTGCGGCCATCGCCCATGCCGATCTTGCCGCGGATCTGGACCTGCGCGTCCTGGGCCAGAGCATTGCCGACCAGAGCCACAACCATACCCGGTTTGTGCTTCTGGCCCCAGGCCGCCTGGACAACGGCGTTGCCCACGTCGACCCGCCCGCCCACGGGCAGCCGGCCAAAACTTCCCTGCTGTTCACCTTGCCCGACCGCCCCGGCTCCCTGGCTTCCCTACTCAGCCTCTTCGCCCAGGCCCAGATCAACCTGAGCAAGCTGGAATCGCGGCCCTGCAAAGGCGAAGACTGGACTTACGTCTTTTTTGCCGATGTCACGGTCAACCTCCTGGGCGCGGCCTATGAGCGCATTTTGCGCGACTTGAAGCGCAACGCCCACGAACTGCGCATCCTCGGCGTTTACCCGCCGGGGAGGATTTTGCCGGACGCCGGGGAGGGGAACCCCAAGGGGCTCGCCCCTTGAGGTTCCCCTCTCCGGCTCCCGCCCCGCCTGGACCCTTATTGAGGGAAGGGAAAGGCGCCCGGCCGGAATAATACGGCACGGAATAAAGTTGCTTTGCATCTTGCGTTGTTTGTGATCCCGAACCTCCAGGGGCGCAGGCGCCCTTGGGCGGTCCTGTAAGAAAGCCAGCCCCGGCATGGGTTTAGCAGAGCGAGAGAAGCAAAGAAGCCATCTTAAAAAACGAATGGAAGCAAACTATGTCTCCCGTCACTATTGACGCGCCGCCTTCAAAATCAATCAGCCACCGCCTGCTTATGGTTGCGGGCCTGGCGGACGGCGAGTCGCGCCTCGAAAATATTCTGGAAAGCAGGGACACTGAACAAACCCGTGCCGTGCTCGCGGCCGGCGGCGCCGAAATCGAACGCCTCGGGCCGGGCGCGTTCAGAGTGCGCGGCGCGGGCGGTTGCTTGCGCGGCGGCGCAAGCCCGGATGCGCCTGTGCTGTGCGATATGCACGAATCCGGCACGTCCTGCCGCCTGCTCACCGCGCTGCTGGCCGCCGGGCGCGGGTCCTTTAAAGTTTTTGGCGCGGAGAGATTGCACGAACGGCCCATGGCCGGGCTGACCACAGTGCTGGAACAATTGGGGGCCCGTTTTTCCTGGCTGGGTAAATCCGGCTGCCCGCCCTTTGTGCTTTGGGCCGAAGGTTTGCGCGGCAGCGAAGTTGTGGCGCCGGGCGAGGAATCCAGCCAGTATGCCTCGGGCCTGCTTTTGGCCGCGCCTTTGACGCCCGGCGGGCTGACCCTGTGTTTCGGCGGCGAAACCGTCAGTTCCTGGCCGTACCTGCTCCTGACCTTGCGGGTTATGGCCGAGGCCGGGATTATCTTCAAGGTGGAAAGCAACGAGGCCGGGCCGTGGGAAAGCGTGGACTGGAGAGGCCTGCGCGGCATTGATCCGGCCTTCTTCCGCATCAGGGTCGCGCCCGGCGCGTATTGCCCCGGCAACTATTCCGGCGAAGGCGACTGGAGCAGCGCATCCTACCTTTTGGCCGCCGGCGCTCTTGGCCCCCGGCCCGTGACCGTGCGCGGCTTAAAGCGCGATTCTTTGCAGGGCGACAAGGTTATGTCCGACATCCTGGCCGCCATGGGCGCGCGCCTTGACTGGGGCGCGGCCGGGCTGACCGTGTCCCCGCCGCCCGATGGGCGGCCGTTGCGCGGTGGCGAGTGGAACATGGGCGCCTGCCCGGATTTGACGCCCACCGTGGCGGTGCTGGCCGCCCTGGCCGCGGGGCGACCCCGGATTTGCGGGGCCCCCCACCTGCGCCTCACGGAAAGCGACCGCATCAACGCCCCGGCCGGGGAGTTGCGCAAAATCGGCTGCATTATCGACGAAACCCCTGACGGCATGGTGATCACCCCGCCGCCTGGCGGGCCGCATCTGGCGGAAGGAACTGTTTTTCACACCCACAACGACCATCGCCTGGCCATGAGCCTGACTTTGCTGACCCGGCGGGGGCTGGCCGCGAATCTGGATAACCCGGCCTGTGTGGATAAGTCGTTTCCGAATTTTTTTCAGATTTGGAGCCAATTGGCACAAGCCAAAGCTTAGAGCATTTCACTCTTGAAATGTTCTGGCGGCGCGCGGTGCAACGAAGCGGCGCCCGCAAGCGAGCAGCCGCGGCGTGCCTTTAGTACAAGCCGCTTCGGCTTGTACGTGTGAGATAAAAGACCGCTCTTATCTTGAAAAGAAAAAACAGGTAACGGCTTTAAATGTAAATTGTTACGGACTATTTCAAAAGTGAAATGTTCTAAGGTCGGCCATTCATGCGTAAAAATACAAACTCCACGACTCCTCAAAGCGCGTTGCCCTTGCGCGGCCTCAGCTTTGCCGTTTTCGGCGCGGGCGGCGGCATGGGCCGGCTGCTGGCCCGCCAGGCCCGGCGGGCCGGAGCTGAAATTATAGGCTTTAACCGCAAACCGGCTCGCGGCTGCCTGCCGTTCAGCGCGGCGCCGGATTTTTTGCCCCAGTGCAAGGTTATCTTGTGCTGCCTGCCCGAGGCCGCTCTGGCTGAAACTTTGCAGGCCATCGGCCGCTGGCTGCGCCAGGATCAGGTCCTGGCCGACATCACTTCGTTGAAAGGCCCGGCCCTGCGCATCATGGCGGAAGGCCATCCCGGCCCGGTGGTGGGCGCGCATCCTCTGTTCGGGCCCAAGGCGCGGTTTAACGACAACAGCGCGGGCATCGGCGCGGGCCTGGGCCGCCGGGTGGCCATTGTGCCTGGCGCGCGGGCTGAAAACAGCCACGTCGCCCTGGTGGAAGACTTGTTTCGCGGCATGGGCTGCAAGCCCTTTCAGTGTTCCGGCAAAGAACACGACCGGGCCATGGCCATGATGCAGGGGCTCAATTTTTTGGATCAACTGGCTTTTTTGAGCATTGTCGCCACGGTTTCGCGCCTGGATGACTTCATTACCCCGTCTTTTCAGCGCCGCTTGAACGCGGCCAAAAAATTTCTGCACCAGGATGCCGAACTGTTCGTCACCCTGGCCAGGGACAATCCCTATGTGAAAGAAATGGGCGAAGCGCTTTTGAATGAACTGCGCGAAGTGCTGCAGGGCAACACCGAAAGCGCTTTAAGCCGGGCGCGTTCGGTGTTTAAGGCGTAAATATTGAGGGAGGGGAACCCCAAGGGGCGAGCCCCTTGAGGTTCCCCTCCCTCAAACTCCCTCCCTTCCTGAACCCTTGTTGGGGGGGCATTACAGCATTACACATTACAGCATATCAGTTTAGTCCTTTCCCTGGCGGGTTTTAATCAAAATCCGCCAGGAGCGCCGCCACTTCCAGTTCCGGGCAGGCTTTGTCGTGCTCCAGAAGCTGCCGCTTGATGCGCCAGGCGGCTTCCGCCAGGGAGGCCGAGGCGATGCCGTTGCGCAGGGCCGTGTAGGCTTCAAGATAGGCGGCCATCTGGTCGCAGACTTTCAAGAGCAGGCCGTCTTTGGGGTCAAGGTCATCGCGGTTGCAGGCGCCGTTCAGGTCTTGAAAGGATACGGTGCGGGGCCAGTCGTCGCCCATGATGCTTTCCTGGAACTCCGAGCCCACGCCCAGGCCCAGCAGATATTTAAAGCGCTTTTCAGTGTGGGGGCAGCCGCCTTCGCGTAAGGGGGCGAGCATACGCGTCTCCAGTTCCGCCCGCTCGTATTCGCGGATGATCATTTCCATAGCTTCCACTGATCTTTTTACCGGCGAAATGATGTCGCGGGTCAAGAGCTCCGGCATGTCGTGCAGGAGACCCGCGAAAAAATTGTTCTGCCGCCTGGCCCGGCAAGCGCCCTGGGTCAGGCTGAAAAAATAGGCGTAAGCCGCGACCATGAACACGTGCCCCAGCACCGAGGTTTCCGGAATGCGCGGCACTTGCGACCAGCGGGTTTGAAAACGCAGCTGCCCGCATAAAGTGGCCAGGCGCCCCAAAGCGTGCGCGCTTTTGTTCACCGGCAGCAGCTCCCGCACGCCCGGCACGCTTGCGCTCAGGTCGGTCAGCTTATCGGTAAACGACCGGTCAATGCCGTCCATTTCTTCGTCAAAGCAATTGAGCGGGCGGATGATGCTGAATTCCCAATAGCTGGCATAGGCGTGGGCCGCCTCCAGAATGCCGCGCGCAAGGTCAGGCTCGGGCGCGGGGTTGATCTGCCCGGCCAGCCAGTGCTCAAAGCGCGCCCAGAAAGTTTCGCTCAAGGGCAGGACAATGCTTTTCAGCTCGCCGCTCACCCAGCGGGAAAGCTGGGCGTAATGCTCTCGGTTCTCTTTGATTTTATAGAAAACCGGGGGTTTGATGTCGGTAATCACCAGGCGGTAGAAATATTCAAACAGGCCGCCCTCAATGATCTTTTCGCCCAAGGCCAGGCGCTCGGCCAGGGGCAGGTCTTTGCCGGCCTCAGTATACAGCAGCCAGGCCACCAGCATCTTGTGGCCCTGCTTGTCCACCTCGGACAGCTCCATGGGCCGGAGCTTGTCATTCCAGCGCTTCATATACGCGCCGGAAAACACGAATTGCAAAAGGCTTTTGCGCAGAGCGGGCATGCTTTCCCCCTTGGTGAGGCTCCTGTTTCTAATAAGTTATCGCCCCTGTGCTGACAAGCCCATTGACGGTGGCAGCGGATTTATTTCAACTGTATTGCTTGTCGGGAAAGGCTGGCTTGGCATTGAAGGCTACGGGAACTTTAAATTTTATTCTGCTGGTTTCTCCATGCTCGGAGACGTCAGAAAGATTACCGGATATGGACGCGGAGACTCCTATAATAGAAATTTTCGCTTCTGCTTTTCCGGAGCTGGTTGGCTGTGTCGTTACGTGTGTAGCCAAATCAAATTCAACATAATTTATTTCGTCGCAAACTATTGTCTTGTCACCATAATGAAGGTTCGCCGGAGCTATAGTTGATTTAGCCTTCAGTCTGGCGTCATGGATTGCATCGGTTATATCCAAAAGCGCCTTTTCAATAAATTCTTTCAACTCCATAAAGACCCCATTGTATTTTAGCAATCATGATGCAGGGCCCGCAGCGCCGCTTCCGGCGCATTGGCCACGATTTTCAGCAATGCGGCGGCCGGTCCGCTGGGACGGCGGCGATGCTGCTCCCAATTTTGCAAGGTGCGCACGTTTACGCGCATTAAGTTAGCAAATTCACTTTGAGAAAGGTGCAAATTCTCCCGAATGGCCTTCACATCCTGCTCTTCCACCGCAAAACAACGCGAGGGAGGCGCCTCCCCTCTGGCTATGCGCCCGGCTTGCGTGATGCTGCCGATCAGTTCCTCAAAAAGTTTTTTATCCATGTCCCAATTCCTTTTCCGCCAAGGCACGCAATAGGGCCAACTCTTCGGCGGACAGGTTGTCTTTGCGGTTTTTTGAATAGGCCAAAAGCAGGTATACTTGTCCCCGCGCTGTAATCCAGTAATAAATCACCCTTACTCCGCCGCTTTTACCTTTGCCCTTAGCGGCAACCCGAACTTTTCGAAGTCCGCCGCTGCCTTTAATGGTATCGCCTTGGTCCGGGTGTTCAGCCAAGCTAAGCTGAAGTTCCCGATATTCAGCGTCTGAAAAAAGCTCCAAAGCCTGCCGGGTAAAGATGGGAGTTTCGATGAATTCCATAAGTTAACTATACGCCATTGACGCATAAAGTCAACGTGAGGAGAGCGGCTTCACCCCCCCCATTTTTTTCGCGCGCCCGCGGCCTGACAAGCGCTTTGCACGGCCGGCGGCCCGGGGCGCGGCCTAAAAAAGGCCTCTTAAGGGAAAAAATTCCCCTTAAGAGGCGAGGTTAGGGGGATGCAAGGCTGCGGCTTATTGGTTGGGGAAATAATCCTCAAGCTTGCTTTCGCGGTAGATGTCCAGGGTGGTGCAGTGCAGGGAGCCGCCGAAAGGCACCACATGCTCGTAGGGCACGGGCACCACTTCAATGCCCAAGCCGTTCAGCTGTTCCATGTAGCTGGTTTCGTGCGCTTCCACGGTAATGGTTTTGGGGCCCAGGGCGAAGGTGTTCATGGAAATCCAGCTGCGGCCGTAGAAGCCGCCCACCGTGCCGCCGGTGATCAGGGAAACGTCCGCGTTGTATTCATGGGCGGGCGGCGCGGCTTCAATGACTTCCCAGTCGTTTTTCCTGAACAGGTCCAGCACTTCCTTGTTGTAAATGGGCGCGGCCGGGTTGGTGATCAGCAGGCCGGGGCGGACCATGGTGAATTCACAGTCAATGTGCCAGGGCTTCCAGAATTTCAGCTTGCGGTAGTCGAAAATGACCGGATGGATGCGGATGCCCCGGGCCGCGAAATAGCGCTTGACCCAGTCCTGGCCGGAGCGGTTGCACACGGCCGAGCATTTCCAGAAAATGTCGCGCCCGGCTCTGCCGGCGTCGGCGCCGTCCCACAGGGGCTCTTCTTCGGTAAGCTGGTAGTCCCAGTCCACGATGTGGCGCTGGTTTTCCTCATCGCTCCACACGTTGTCGGACATATAGTTCCAGTTTCGCTTGTAGCTTTTTTCGGTCAGCCGGGGCTTGGGCGCGGCGCTCCATAAAAATTCGGGGTCTTCCTTGAAGTACTTCTGGAACAGGGGGCGCAGGTTGAGGTATTCATACCAGCGGGAGCGGTGACAGCCGGCGGATTCAATGATTTCATTGCCCATAACGATAAACATGTCCCGGGGGCAGGAAATGCCGCGCATGTTCAGCTGCGTCCAGTCCGGCGTGGACACGGGCGTGGGCGAGAGCATGATTTCGTGCAGTTCCACGCGGTCCACGATGATGCCGCGCTTTTCCAGAATTTTCACGAAATTTTCCTGCTGCTCCGTGGCCTTGGCCACTTGTTCCTCGGGGAACATGCCCCAGCTGCCCAAAGGGTAGCCGCCCTTGACGGCGGGGTAATACCAGTTGGGTTCGGGCGCGGGCACTTGCGTGCCGAGCACGCGGCCGACGATGGTGCGCTTCAACGGGGCCCATTCATCCCAGGAATTAACTATCTTGGCCATAAAATCCTCCTTGGTCAGAGCTGTTTAAGTTATAAATAGCAGTGAGGCTTGACTATTTTTTCCGTTAAGCGATCCGGGTTCAGGCCTCCGGCCGGCCGCCTGAGGCTCGGAGGCGAAGCCGAAAATCGCGGTGTGCGGCTTTTCGCCTTGCGGGGCCGCCGGCTTTCCGTGGGCGGAAACCGGGCGTTGCATCAAACATCCGTATTGCCCAGCAGGGGTTTGCCGCTCTCTTCCTTGCGGATGGCTTTATCCACAATATTTTCTTCCGGCTTCCCGGCGTCATCGCCCGAGTCTTTTTTTTGATAGTGCTGGCTGACGAGCACCACCCCCAGCACCGCCGCGCTGGCCGCCCACTGGACGGGCGACATGGTTTCGCCCAAAAGGAGCATGCCGGTGACCACGCCCACCACCGGGATCATGTTGCTGATGGCCGACAGGCGGCTGACGGGCATGCGCGCCACGGCAAAGGCCGAGCAGGCTTGCGCGCCGAAAGTCACGCAGGCGCCGAGGTAGATCAGGGCCAGGAACGGGCCGAAGTTGAAAGTTGCGGGCAGGACCACGGAATCAAGGGCCAGGGCCGGTAAAAAGAATATGGTCGCGCCCAGGCTCTGAAACCAGACCACCAGCATGGCCGGGTAGCGGCCCCTCAAGAAGCGCAGGATGACCAGAAAGCCGGCCGCCCCGCACAGGGACAAGAACTCCAGAAAATTGCCCAGGGCAGGGTTGCTGGCGTGCTCGGACACGCCGCCCCCGGCGGTGAGCACCATGACCCCGGCCATGGCCGCGATAAAGCAGATGATTACCGGCCGCGAGGTGCGCTCGCGCAAAATCAGCAGCGCGGCCATGGTGTTGAGCAAAGGCGCCATGGCCCACATCATGCTTGCCTGGGAGGCCGAGGTATATTGCAGGGCCAGGGCCTCAAAGGTGAAAAAACCCACCGGATCGCACAGGGTCAGAAGCACCAGGAGCAGAAAATCGCGCTTGGAATAAATGCGGATGGGCCGGAAGCGGAAAAGGATTATGGGCGTGAGCACCAGGGCGGAGACGGCCATTCTCGCGAAAACCAGAAAGACCGGGTCGTACTCCTTCAGCGCGATTTTGACGATGGACAGCGCGCTGCCCCATAAAATGCAACCGGTGATGGCCGAAACAAAGGCAATGGGCGGAATCTTCTCGCTGCTGCTCATAAACGCTACCCATCCACTTTAGAAGTTTAGAAAAGGTCGGACTTGAGGCGGCCGGGGGCGGATCCGGCCGCGCTGTATGGGCTGAAAGGTCAGCTTCACGATACCTCAGGTTCCAGCTTCATTTCAATAGGCTTGCAAACGCTTTGCGTGGCCAGGGAAACAACGGCCATGGCAATGAGCGCGGCGAGGGGGCCGCCCAGGGTGAAGTAGTACCAGGACTCCGCGCTGGAGGCGATGCCGGGCAAAGTAAAGCCGTTGACCAGCCCGGCGCCGACGATCCGGGTGAACGCCCCGGCGATGAGCCCGGCAATGGCCCCGCAAGCATTGGCTTTTTTCCAATACAGCCCCAGAGTCAGAGGAATGAACAGGCAGGAGAGCACCAGGTCAAAGCCCAGGGACGTGAGCAAAAAGGCCGAAGGCAGGCCGATGGCGATGTACGCGCCCAGGACGCCGATGACCAGAATGATCAGCCGGGTGGTCTGCATCAGCCCGCGCGAGCTCATGGCGGGCATGAACATGTCGTTGATCAGGTTTTTGGCGATGACGCCCGACAGGGCGATGTTGGCCGTGGCCGCCGCGGACATGACCGCGGCCATGGTTGCGCCCAGGAAAAGAATGACTACGGGCAGGGGCATGCTGTGCTGGAAGACCAGGGGCAGCAGGAGTTCAGGGTCGGCATCCACCAGGGCGCGGTCCATGGCGTTTTGTTCCATCATCTGCATGGCCGCGAAAGTCAGGAGCATGACCACAATTAAAATGACGCAAACAATGGCGAAGGCGCAAAAGGCCGAGTTGCGGGCCACAGTGCCGGACTTGGCGGAAAAGGCGCGCTGCATGAGGTCGGGGCTGGCGATGGATCCCAGGCCGATGGTGGCCCAGGCCGCTACCCAGGCCAGCCAGGCGCTGGGCACGGTATAGTCTTTGGGCAGCATCTCCAGCTTTTCCGTGGGCGCCGCGGCGGTGAAGGCCTCCCAGCCGCCCACGGCGCTGATGGCCAGAGGCAGGAGAATGACCATGCTCAAGACCACAACGGCCACCTGGATGATGTCGGTAAGGCACACGGCCCATAAACCGCCGAGAATGGTGTAGGTGCAGATCACGATCATGGAGATGAGCACCCAGGTGTTCAGCGACAAACCGACCACGGCCACGCCCACCTTGGCGAAAGAGACGATCTGCACGGAAATCCAGAGCACGAAGGTGCCGGACATGATGATGGTGCTGATGATGCCCGCGGTTTTGCCGAAGCGCTGGTAATAATAGTCGCCCAGGGAGAGGAGCTTGAGCTCCCAAAGCTTGCGCATGTAAAAGAGGCCGGCCACCAGCAGGCAGCACATGCCTCCGTAAGTGACCAGCAGGCCCCAGCGGGCTTCGCTGTCCCATACCCCGAAGCTGTAAAGCGTGCCCGGCACGCCAATGACCAGCACGCCCCCGATCCAGCAGGCCGTGAGCGTTCCCGTATTATAAAACAGGCCGAAAGAGCGTCCGCCCACCAGAAAATCCTCGGCGCCCTTGTTTTTGCTTTTCATCAGATAGCCGACAAAAATGATCACGGCAAAATAAAACCCTATGCCCGCCAAGATTCCCGGATTTTCCATGCCAGCCTCCTTATGGTAAAGCCGCCAGCTCTTGACCCCAACAGTCGAGTCTGTGGTTTTCTGAGGCTATTAAATATGCTAACGGGAAAATCTGTAAGTCGCTTACAGTTACAAACGTTGATAACCATCGGGTTATATTTTTAAGAAAAGCGACGTCCGGCAAGCCTTGGCGTGGGCCGCTGCGGCGGGGTAAGGCGTAAAAAACGCCGCTTTTTCTATAGCATTTAACGCTTGAGAAAGGTGCTTATCGCTGCTGTCCTCATCCGTAAGGCTCGAAGACTCGCCTAACGGCTGTGCTGCGTTTCGCTTCGCATCACTGGAGGCAACGGCGAAAGCAAGTTGACCTGTTGCATTCCGCCGGGGCATTTGCCAAATGTATTATTTCAAGTGTGAAAGGCTCTAAATGAAAGAAGCGGCGGCCCCAAAAACAACGGCGCAAGCGGCCGCAGCGTTATTCCCGGGGGAAGGCCAATCCCGCCCGCTCAAGCCCGGCGCGCATTTTAGTTCGCGTATCCCCGCAGGGCATGTTTTGGGACAGAATAACATGGCAATTTTTTTTAAAATCCGGATGAAGCTCCAGAAGTTCAACCAGGGCGCGCTCACATTCCTCTTGTTTGTCCAGAAAAGCTCCGGCCGCCAGACGCATCAGCGGCAGCCACATGGCGCCGGGCATGTCGATCATTTTCACTTTGGCGAAGCAGCTGGCGTAATCGCCGCAGGCATAGTTGTACATGGCCAGAGTGATGTGGCACCAGACCGGGCAGGCCGGGTTGATGGACATGACTTTTTCTATCAAGGCCAGGCCCTTGTCCCACATGCCGCCGATGCCGTACCAGGCGGCCAGAGCGCTAAGAATGTTGGTGCTGTAAGGGTTTAATTCTATGGCGCGCTCGGCGCTGTTGATAAACGATTCCTTATCGCCGCGCAAATGATGATTAAGGGCCATGGACAGGTGGCCGAGCTGGCACTCGGGGTCGAGGTTCACGGCCCTGGCGGCAAGCTGCAGGGATTTTTCCAGAGCGTTGTCCACCATATTGTAGCTCCATTGGTAGTCGGAAGCATAGATATCGGCCAGCATGGCCATGCTGGGCACATGCTCCGGTTCATTGGCCAGGGCTTTTTCCAGGCTGCCTAAGGCTTTTTCAAACTCCGGCTTGGTCAGCACCGCGGTCCAATGATAATAGAGCAAGGCCGCTTCCTGCAGGCTGGAAGAGTCGGAAGCCCCGCTTTCAACTTCCTTGAGCAGGGTGCGGTGCAGCAGGCCGAAGTCGTCGGCCACGCAATTGACGATGGATTTGGCTACCTCTTCCTGCAGTTTAAGGCGCGACGGGGAAGCTGCCGGTACATCGAATTTTTCCGCCCAGATATTGTAACCGGTGGTGGCGTCCGCCAGAAAGCTCCAGACTTTGAACACATTGTCCTCCATCTGGATGCTGCCGCTAAGCATGAAGCGGGGCTCGCTTCCCGCCGCCCTGCCCTTGCCGCGTTGGGCGGGAGGGGCGATGCGCTGCGGGCGGCTGTGGTCAACGATGCGCAGTTCCCGGAATTTGGTCAGCCCCACCACCACCTCGTTGCTCAGGCCGGCGATGAAGTGGCGCACTCCTTCGGTATCGTTGATATTTTCAAAGGGCAGGACCTGGATGGCGGCTTTGTATTCAGGCTGGGCAATCCTCTGCGCCTCAAACGGGGAAAACCGCCCGGCGTTTCCGGCGGGCGGCG
>JAVBRZ010000163.1:0-15524 GCA_031547425.1 Desulfovibrionaceae bacterium | reverse complement strand
TTCTGGATGACGGCGAACTGGTGCGCATGGATGCCTCCTCCTGCCAGGTGTTGCGCATCGCGGACTTAAGCCCGGTGCCCAAAGCGCCATCCAAAATTGAGTGGGACATGCAGGCCGCGCAAAAAGACGGCTACGAGCACTTCATGCTCAAGGAAATTTTCGAGCAGCCCCGCGTCATTGCCGCCTGCCTGCGAGGACGCGTGCAAATCGGCGACAAATACAGCGTCTCCATCCCGGAGCTGGACGACGTGCCCGTGCCCAAATACCTGCACATCGCGGCCTGCGGCTCGGCCTACCACGCCGGCCTGTGGGGCCGCCAAATCATCGAGTCCTGGGCCAAAATCCCGGTCAACATTGAATTCGCTTCGGAATTCCGCTACCGCGATGTGGTGATGGAACCCGGCGACCAACTCCTGGTCATCAGCCAGTCCGGCGAAACCGCCGACACCCTGGCCGCCTTGCGCAAAGGCAAAGAACTGGGAGCCCACGCCACCTGCCTGTGCAACGTGCTGGGCTCGTCCATCGCCAGGGAAGCGCACACCGCCATCTTCACCCAGGCCGGTCCGGAAATCAGCGTGGCCTCCACCAAGGCCGTGTGCAGCCAGATGGTGGTTCTTGCGCTCATGGCCCTCTACTGGGCCGCGCGCAAAAACGCCCTCAACGAAGATACCCTGAAGAACGCCCTGGACACCTTGCAAAGCCTGCCCGGCGTCATCGAGGAGGCCCTGCCCTCCATGCACAAATGGGCCTCCATGTTGCCCAGCCGCTATCCCAAAATCACCAAAACCTTCTTTATCGGCCGGGGCACCTGCTTCCCCATGGCTCTGGAAGGCGCGCTCAAGCTCAAAGAACTGGCCTATATCCCGGCCGAAGGCTACGCCAGCGGGGAAATGAAGCACGGTCCCATTGCCCTGGTTGACCCGGACATGCTGATCATTGCTCTGGCCCCGGACGACGAACTCTTCCCCAAGGTCAAGTCCAACATCGAAGAAGTGCAAGCCCGCAAAGGCAATGTCGTGGCCCTGACCAACCCTCCGGTCGGGGTATCCCACGCCGCGGCCGTGCAGGAAGAAGAAGCCCGCGATGCCGCCGAGGCCACTTTGCTCAAAGTCCACTATAACTGGCCGGTGCCCCGCGCCTGGAGCCCCTTGGCCGCGTTCACCTTCCTGCCCGCCCTGCAACTCATAAGCTATGCGTTCTCCACCAGCCTGGGCCAGGACGTGGACCAGCCCCGCAACCTGGCCAAGAGTGTAACCGTGGAGTAGGAGATTTTTCAGGGGCGGAGGGGAAACCCCGCCTCCCCTTCCCTAAAACCTTTAATTGTTTAGCTTTCATAAATAAGAAAGAATATTGTATAATAAGATAACAGTGCATGGTGTTCTTGATATGATTGACGACTCCAAAAAAATTATCATGGACTATGCCCTGGCCGGGGCCACTTTGCGGGAAAACTTCCTGACTACCCATGCCGGGGCCATCGCCACCATGGCCAAAGTCATTGCCGCTTCCCTGGCCCAAGACGGCAAAATATTATTCTGCGGCAACGGCGGCTCCGCGGCCGACGCCCAGCACCTGGCCGCTGAATTTGTCAACCGCTTTCTCATGGACCGCCCCCCCCTGCCCGGCATTGCCCTGACCACGGACACCTCCGCGCTCACAGCCATCAGCAACGACTTCGGCTTCGACCATGTCTTTTCCAAGCAGGTCCGCGCCTTGGGCCGCCAGGGCGATGTGCTCCTGGCCATTTCCACCTCCGGCGCCAGCCCCAATATCAGCGAAGCGCTCAAAGCGGCGCGGGGACTGAACATGATCACCATGGGCCTCACCGGCAAAGGCGGCGGCGATATGCCCCCCTTATGCGACTATCTTTTGGACGTGCCCGACGACAGCACCGCGCTCATTCAGGAAATCCACATCACCGTGGGGCACCTTCTCTGCCGCCTGGTGGACTATTACCTCTTTGAAAACGTGCCCGCCCTGCAACCCCACCTCAAAGCCCAGCCCGAACAAGCTTAACGCTTTGTGAGCATTGCCGTGCCTGTTTCCCCGCATTTGACCATTGCCACCCGAGGCAGCAACCTGGCCTTGCGCCAGGCCGGCCTGGTCAAAGAAGCCCTGGAAGCGCGCCATGGCGCGAAGATGCGTGTGGAGTTGCTGGTGGTCAAAACCAAAGGCGACGCCATCCTTAACGTGCCCCTGGCCAAGGTGGGCGGCAAAGGCCTGTTTGTAAAAGAAATTGAAGAAGCGGTTCTGAGCGGCCGGGCGGACCTGGCCGTGCACAGCCTTAAAGACGTGCCCATGGACCTGGCCCCCGGCCTTGCCCTGGGCGCAATCCTGGAGCGCGCCGACCCGGCCGACATCTTCCTGTCCCACTCCTACGCCAATCTTGACGCCCTGCCGCCGGGCGCGGTGGTGGGCACCAGCAGCCTGCGCCGCCAAGCCCAGATTTTGGCCTTGCGCCGAGATGTGCGCGTCGCTTTTCTGCGCGGCAATGTGGAGACCCGTTTACGCAAACTGGACGAAGGCCAATATGACGCCATCATCATGGCCGCGGCCGGCTTAAGCCGCTTGGGTCTCAGCGCTCCTTACACCGTACGCCTCAATGAATATGATTTTTTACCCGCTGCGGGCCAGGGCGCCCTGGGCATTGAGTTGCAAGAAGACCGCCACGACCTGCAGGAACTGTTATCCTTCCTGGAGCACCGGCCCACCCGCCTGTGCGTGGAAGCCGAACGCGGCCTTCTGGCGGGGCTTGGCGGCAACTGCCAGACCCCCCTGGCCGCCTATGCCGTGCTCCAATCTCCGGACGCCGTCCAGCTTACCGGGCTGGTCGCCTCTTGTGACGGCCGTGAGCTTATCCGCCGCGGCATGGTCGGCCCAACCGCCGCGCCGCGCGATTTGGGCCTGAAATTAGCCCGTTGCCTCAAAGAGGACGGCGCGGACCGCCTCATGGCCGCTTCCCTCGCCGAACAAGAAAATTAAAAAGGCCGCAACCCGGATATTTCCAGTTGCGGCCTTATGGCATTTTCGCGTTGAGATTGCCGCTTAACGGTCGCCACCCTGCGGCAATGCCCCTGAAGCGCTATTGCCTGAATCCGTAAGTCACGCCGCGCACCAAGGTGCTGATCAGCTTGTCGTGCTCCAGCGGCTTGGCCAGATGCGCGTTCATGCCGCAGGCCAGGGCCCGGTCCACGTCTTCTTTGAATGCATTGGCGGTCATGGCGATAATGGCCACTTTTTCGGCATCGGCCCGGTCCATGCCCCGGATAAGCCGGGTGGCCTCATAACCGTCCATCTGCGGCATCTGCACGTCCATGAGGATGATATCATAATAGCCTTCGGGCGAAGATGCGAACTTATCCACAGCCTCCCTGCCGTCCCCGGCTTCTTCCACCCGCATGTCCGCCCCGGCGGCGGCCAGTTGCTCAATAACGATAATCCGGTTGATGTCCACGTCATCCACCAGCAACGCCCGCTTGCCCGCGAGCACGGAGAGATCATCGCCGCGCACGATTTCATCGGGCCTGGCCGTATCTTCAGTGAGCCACACCGAGAAAGAAAACTCGCTGCCATGCCCTTCCCGGCTTTTGACCGCTATATCGCTGCCCAGCAGGTGCACGATATTGCGGCTGATGGACAGCCCCAGGCCTGTGCCGCCATAATGCCGGGTGATGTGGCTGCTGCCCTGCTCAAAGGGTTTGAACAAATTGGCCATAACTTCAGGGGTCATGCCGATGCCCGTGTCCTTGATCGTAAAATTGATCAGGCTCCTGCCGTTGCTGCGGGCTCCGCCGCTGATAATCAAAGATACCGCGCCCCGCTCCGGCGTAAACTTCACCGCATTGCCCAGAAGGTTGATGAGCACCTGGCGCAGGCGCAGGGGGTCGCTGATGAAGTGTTCGGCCTCCAAGTTTCGGGTTTCGATATCAAAGGCGATATTCCTTTCCAGGCAGCGCGGCCGGATAATCAGGTCAATGCTGCTGATCAGCTTGGGCAGGTTAAAAGTTTCCTCCACCAGCTCAATTTTCCCGGCCTCGATTTTGGAAATGTCCAGCACGTCATTGAGCAGGGAGAGCAGGTGCTGCGAGGAAGTCTCTATCTGCTGCACATGGGTCATGATTTCCACGCAGGGCACATCCAGGTCGTCCAGCTTGCGTTTGGTGATGTTGGTCATGCCGATAATAGCGTTCATGGGCGTGCGGATCTCATGGCTCATACGCGCCAGAAACTCGCTCTTGGAACGGTTGGCGCGGTTGGCGTCCTCCACGGCTTCGCGCAGCTCAAGCTGGGTTTCGCGCAACTCGCTTTCCACAGCCACACGCTGCGACACGTCCCTGGCCACGCCTAGCACCCCGGCCAAAGCGCCATTGGGATCAAAAACAGGCCGGCAGACCACGTCCACCACTTCAGCGTGCCCGTCGGCAAATGTCAGATGCTCTTCCGTGTACAACGGAGCGCCGTTTTTAATAGCCGTAAGATCATTGTCCACAAAGGCGCGCCGCAAATGTTCCGGGATGACTTCATCCACGGTGCGCCCGCGTATTTCGTCCGGACTTTTGCCCAACACTGAAGCGAAACGCGGGTTCACCGTCAGATATTTGCCGTTGCCGTCCTTATACCAAATAATATCCGGCGAGGCTGAGAATGTGGTGGCCAATAAAGCGCGCTGCTCTTCAATGCGCTTCTGCTCCATATAAATTTCAGTGACGTCGCTGGAGGTGATGATGTAGCCGATATTCGTGCCGCCCTTATCGGTAAGGTACGCGGCCAGAGCTTTGTAATAGCGCCCGTTTGGCTCATAATGAAGCACTTCCGCCTCGCGCCCCTCTTTCAAGGCCTGAATGGGGTCATACCTTGAACCGGTGGGGAAGATGGTAAATTCCGAGTACGCGCGGCCCACAACTTCATCCAGGCGCTTGTTGTTTCGCTGCAGCCCCTCCTCATTGGCGTAGATAACTTTATAATCCAGATCCGTAATGGTCAGCGTGCCGGTGACGCTTTCCACCAAACTGTCGGCCATTTCGTCAAAGGAATCGGCCAGGGCGCCGATTTCATCCTTGACGACCGCGTTGAACCGGAACTGGCGCTCGCCGGAGCGGAAGCGGGACATGCCGTTGATCAGCCGGGTGATGCTGCGCGTGAACATGGAAGCCATCCAGATGGCTACAAGAATGACCAGCGCCACCATGATGACTGTGGACGCGGTCAGGCTGGTGGCGGTCCCCACCAGGTTGCGGCCGATGGCGTTATAGGTTTCCGAGGCAATGTCCCGCAACTCGACGTCTGTGGTGCCCACCAGGGAATCCAGCACCTTCTGGGTGGCCCGGGCCGGGCCGTGAAAATCGGTCAACCCGGCGCCGATGGTCACAAAACCGAAGCCACGCTTGGACTCGCCGTATTGGCCGGTATAGTAGGGAATGGCCGCGGCGGTGTTCAGCTTCCACAAGCCGCTCCATAAAATCAAAAACGAGCCCGATCCGCCATCCTGGGTCAAGTCAAACCAGCCCGTGCACTGCGGCGCAAAATTGAGGTAGCGGCAATCCAGGCCTACCAGGCCCTGCGCCTTGAGCTCCAAAGACGGCTTGTTATTGTTGGACTGGTTTTCAAAAGTCGGCACGCCTTTGATGAACTCGGTATAACTCTTGCCGCTCTCCCGCCAGGCTTCATAAATGCGATCCTCCAGCCAGGGCACCTGGGGCTCCCCGGTTTGCGCGTCATAGCCGGCAATGGAAAAATGCCTGGGGTGCACAATGCTGCGGCCCTTATGGTCCCAGATGAAAGCATAGTTGCCTTTGGAGGCATCGGGAATTTCCGTGTAGCGCTCTTCCGTGGGCATAAGGTGGGCGGTGAACTCCATGATATGGCCATGGTCCAGAGCCAGGGTCACATAGCCGATAATCCGGCCGCCCTCGGTCACTGGAGTGCCCCAGCGCACCAGACCTTTAAAACGCGTCCCCAGGGGGTTTTCCTTGCCGGCATAAGCGGATTTTTCCGGTTCATAAGCAATGCCCGCCTTGGCAGCCGCCTCAGGGGTATACATGCCTATAACCTTGGAGCCCACATACTCGCCGATGACGTCAGACACGTATATTTCACCCGGCTTGAGCTTCAAAAGTTCCGGAAAATAGGTTTCCGCGCGGCAAAAAGTGTTTTCCCGCTTGGATACGTCCTTAAGTTCCCTGGACATCAGCGGCGAGGTGGTCACCTTTACTTTTTCCCGGCCGGAGAGATCCACAAAAGTCATCTCCAGATACAGGGGGCGGGACTCGTATTTGAACTTTTCCGGCGGGCGGTAATGAAAACGGTCGTTTTCCGCCAGGGATGAAGCGACCTTCGCCTGTTCCGGGCCAGGGTCGGCCGGGACCCAGGACGCGCTGTCCTCAGCCAGCACCCACCTGCCCTGGGCCACTATATTCTGGCGTAAATTATTCGCAAAATCGGCATAAACGCCCTCTGTGGGGGATAAGCCCGCGGCCAGGATAATGTCACTGTCGCGGCTGTATAAAAAATCGGCCACGCGGCGGGCCGTGTCGGTGCTCATGCGCTCTATATCGTCAGTGGCGCGCTTGTCCAGGGCTTTGACCGCGTCGTTGATGGCGATGTCCCCGGTTTCAGACAAAGCCTTATAGGCTTTCTCGGTAATTTCGCCGGTGCGCGCTTTGAGCTCCTCGCCCAAAAGCCACGCTTGCCGCCAGGCCAGCATGGCCAATAAAATAAGAGGCACCACCTTGATAACCACAAACAAGGCGATAAGCTTGGCGCGCATGCCCAAGCCCAAACGAGAGAAGATATTCTCCACAAACAAACGTAATGGGCTGATCCTAGAAATATTTTCCTTGTCCTTACCGCTCATGCGCCATATCCCTGAAACTGTTGTAAAAATAACCGCAAACCGTTCATTTCAAATCCTTTCGCCCCAAGCGAAAAACCATTTGCCCTGTGCGCGGTTGCCGCCGGAAAACCGAACCGGCCGCTACAAAATAAAATCGCTCTGATTGTTATTTATCTTATAAAATGGACCAGTGACAAGCTAAATCTTGCACCTTTCTCCAGAATCCAAAAAGTTGTGGAAAGCGCTCCTGCGTTTTTTGGCCAGAACGTAAAAACCATTCCCTTGCCTGGTCCCCCGCCGCGGACGCGCCTTTCTTTAAATTATCCATTTGACAAGCAATCCTGGCCGCCACTATGATACCCACCTATAATCATCCTGTTTGCTTCACCGGTTTAAGCTTAACGGCACGGCGGCATTTTTCCTTAATCATCAGAATTTCGCTCCCGGGCGCAAGACACGGAGGGAAATACGTGAAACGAGCTTTGATTACCGGCGTTACCGGCCAGGACGGCGCCTATTTGGCGCGTTTTCTGCTGAACAAGGGCTACGAGGTGCACGGCGTCAAGCGCCGCTCCTCCCTGTTCAACACCCAGCGCGTGGATGCCATCTATCAGGACGCGCACGCCGAAGACAGGCGTTTTTTCCTGCATTACGGCGACTTGACGGACAGCGCCAACATCATCCGCCTGGTGCAACAAGTGCGGCCGGATGAAATATATAATCTCGGCGCCCAAAGCCACGTGCAGGTTTCCTTCGAAACCCCGGAATACACCGCCGATGCGGATGCCCTGGGCACCCTGCGCGTGCTGGAAGCCGTGCGCCTGCTGGGCCTTGAAAAAAGCGCCCGCATTTATCAGGCGTCCACTTCGGAACTGTTCGGCCTGGTGCGGGAAATTCCGCAAAAAGAAACTACGCCTTTCTATCCCCGCTCGCCTTATGCCTGCGCCAAGCTGTACGGCTACTGGATAACGGTAAATTACCGGGAAGCCTACGATATGTACGCCTGCAACGGCATTCTCTTCAACCACGAATCGCCCCTGCGCGGGGAAACCTTTGTCACCCGCAAAGTGACGCGGGCCCTGCCCCGCATTGTGCTCGGCCTTGACGACTGCCTGTATATGGGTAACATCAACGCCCTGCGCGACTGGGGGCACGCCCGCGATTACGTGGAAATGATGTGGCTGATGCTGCAACAGGAAAAGCCCGAGGACTATGTCATCGCCACCGGGGAGCAGCATGCGGTGCGCGAATTCATCGAATTGACGGCCGGGCGCCTGGGCGTGCACATTGCCTGGGAAGGGGAGGGCGTGGCTGAGGTGGGCAAAGTGGCCTCTTTTGACAAGCAGGCGCTTATGGACCTCTTGCACAAACAAATGCAAGGCGAAGCTTCCGCCACCAAAGACGCCTTTATTGAGCAGACTTTACGGACCATTGTTTCCAACCCGCGTTTAAAGCCCGGCAACGTGATCGTGCGCATTGACCCGCGCTATTTCCGGCCTGCGGAAGTGGAAACCCTGCTTGGCGACGCGGCCAAAGCCAGAGCCAAACTCGGCTGGACGCCGAAAACCGCCTTTGCGGACCTGGTCACGGAAATGGTGGAAGAAGACTTTGCCGCGGCGCGGCGCGACAGCCTCTGCCTGCAGGCCGGGTTCGCGGTGCACGAGGTGCGGGAGTAATTACGGAAACAATATGAATATGAATACAAACGCGCTTCTGCATAAAGCCCCGCCCATGCGGCCGGACAGCCGCATCTATGTGGCCGGGCACCGGGGCCTGGTGGGCGGCGCCATTGTGCGCGCCCTGCGGGCGCAGGGCTTTGTGAGCATCATCACCCGCGGCCGGGCCGAGCTGGATTTGTGCGACCAGGCGGCGGTGGCGTCCTTTTTCGCGGCCGCGCGGCCGGAATACGTCTTCCTGGCCGCGGCCAAAGTGGGCGGCATCCAGGCCAACAGCACCTACCCGGCCGAATTTATCCGCGACAACCTGGTCATGCAAAGCAACGTCATTGACAGCGCCTGGAAGAACGGCTGCCGAAAACTGCTGTTCCTGGGCTCATCCTGCATCTACCCCAAGCTCTGCCCCCAGCCCATCAAGGAAGAGTACCTGCTCAGCGGCCCTCTGGAACCCAGCAACGAATGGTACGCCCTGGCCAAGATCGCTGGCGTCAAGCTGTGCCAGGCCTACCGCCGGCAATACGGCTTTGACGCCATTTCCGCCATGCCCACAAATTTGGACGGCCCGGGCGACAACTTCCACCCGGAATTGAGCCACGTGCTGCCGGCCCTGATCCGCCGTTTTCACGAAGCCAAAGAGGCCGGCGCGCCGGAAGTGGCCATCTGGGGCACGGGCACGCCCCGCCGCGAATTCCTCTATGTGGACGACCTGGCCGAAGCCCTGCTCTTCCTCATGCAAAACTATTCGGAAGAAAACCACATCAACGTGGGCTGCGGCGCGGACCTGCCCATTATGGAGCTTGCCCAACTGACGGCTGAGGTGATAGGCTATATGGGAGAAATTAATACAAACCCCACAAAACCCGACGGCACGCCGCAAAAGCTGCTGGACGTAAGCCGCCTCGCCGCCTTGGGCTGGCGGGCGAAAACGGATTTGCGGGATGGGCTGGCAGCCACCTATGACTGGTTTCTCGCCGAGGAGTCTATCGGGCAATGAATCCCGCCTCAGCTTCGTTTTTGTCTCTGCTCAAACAGCTTCTGCCTCTGGTGCCCGGCAAGGAAAAACGCCGCTTCTGGCTGCTCCTGACCTTATCCGTACTTATGGCCCTGTCCGAACTGGCCCTCACCGGCCTGGTAGCTCTTCTGGCGGCCATTTTCGGCTCAATGGAGGCTGTGCTGGGCAATCCCCACATGCTCTGGCTGCGCCAAAACTTGAGCTCCGACTTCCTTGACGACCCGCGCCTGCTGGCCCTGGCGGTCCTGTGCGCCATATTGCTGGCCATTGTCTGGAAAAACGCGCTGAGCGTGCTGCAACAAGCTCAGGTGGCCACGTTCTCCGAATCCGTAAGCGCTGCGGGCAGAAGCCATGTTTTCCGCTTTTACCAGCGGGCGCCCTATTTATGGCTTTTGCACACCGGGGTGGCGGATTTGCAGTTCGGCATGACCGCGGCCGCGTCGCTGGCCGTCACCTTGAATATGATTCTGCAAATTTTCACCAACCTGCTGATGTTGGCGACTTTGTTCATCGGGCTGATAAGCGTCTCGCCCCTGCCTTCGCTACTCTTCATGTCCGTGCTCGGCCTGGGCGGGCTTATTGTGGTCAGGGCCGTGCGCACAACCCAGGACCGCTGCGCCGCCGCCTCGTATGCGGTGGAGCAGCAGACTTTCAGGTTAACCCACTTAGCTCTGCATGGCTTGAAAGATATGCGCCTTTACTGCCGTGAGAACGTGCTGTTTTCCGCCTTTAAAAAGCAATTAACCACGGCCGTGGCAACCAAAAGCAAGTTGCTGACCGTAGCCCGCCTGCCGGTGGCGAGCCTGGAAGTGCTGGGTTTCAGCACGCTGGTCCTGGTCATGCTCTTTCTCATCTTTGTGCAGGATGCGGGCATGGCCCGCATCTCCGGAGTCATGGGCTTCATGGCCGCCACGGCCTGGCGCGCCCTGCCGGCCGTCAACCGGCTGGTGGAGTGCGTGACCACGGCGCGCAACGGCTTGCCTCAATTATACAGGATAGCGAAAATCGTGGATTTGGAGCGCTCCCTGGCCGGCACAATGCTGCACCTGCCCGACACGCCTCCCGCACCCCTGCCTTTTACCCGGGAAGTTGCGCTGGAAGACGTCTCCTTCCAATACCCAACAGGCTCATCGCCGGCCATCCAAAATGTGTCCCTAAGCATCAAAGCCGGCAGCATGGTCGGCCTGGTGGGCCTGTCCGGCGCGGGCAAAAGCACGCTGGTCAACCTGCTCACCGGGCTTCTGCCGCCGAGCGCCGGCCGCATCCTGGTGGACGGCGTGCCGGTAAGCAAAGAAAACAACATGGCCTGGCTGCAATGCATCGGCTATGTGTCGCAGACGCCCTATATCCTCAACGCCTCCCTGGCGGAAAACGTGGCCCTGTCCCGCTGGGGCGAGACTATCGACCGCGACCGCGTCTTGGAATGCTGCCGCATGGCCGCCCTGGACTTTATGGACGAACTGGAGCACGGCATCGACACCATCCTCAACGACCGGGGCGCCCGCCTTTCGGGCGGTCAGTCCCAACGGGTGGCCATTGCCCGCGCCCTGTACAGTGATCCGACCCTGATTATCTTTGACGAAGCCACCAGTTCCCTGGACATGAAAAACGAAAAAGCCATCCACGACACCATCTTGTCCCTGCGCAATCGAGTGACCATGGTTATCATCGCGCATCGCCTGAGTACTGTGGAAGGGTGTGATATGGTAGTGTGGCTGGACCGAGGGGAGGTGTATAAGGCTGGGAGTGTGGAAGAAATACTGCCAAAGTATAGAACAGCATTACAATACTATTAAGTAAAGACATAATAATTTAAAGCGCATAGCTGGAATCGGAAAGATATATACCTATACACCAGAATACATTTTGACCTTAGCAGTTATTACACACTGATTAATAGACAACATGAATAGTTAGAAAAAATTACTCTTTAGGTTAATATATATTGATCACCTGTCATGCCGTTTAAGGACAAAATTATGGCCAGAAAAAATGCACTACACAACGATAGATTGGCATGTTTTTATGAAAACAAGGAACATAGCTGGGATGAACATTGGGCGGAAATTATTACGCCTGATTTGTACAAGGAAGAAGAAAAACCTTACTTTGGAGAATTTAGTTTTTTAAAGGAACATTCGCCGCCTCTGGGCAAAATCCTTGAGGCCGGCTGCGGCACAGGGATATACGTATGGAAATTGTCGCAATTGGGGTTTGACTGCGAAGGCATAGACACCGCCGCTGCCGCTATTGATCAGGTTCACCGGATCAAACCCATGCTCCCTATTGAAATAGGAGATGTGTTAAATATAAGCAAGCCGGACTCATATTACGCCGGCATCATCTCTCTTGGTGTTATTGAACATCGCGAAGACGGGCCTGAACCATTTATCGCTGAAATGTCACGAGTTTTAATGAATAATGGCGTAGCAATCATTACATTTCCATATTTTAATAAATTGAGAAAAATAAAATCATTCCTCGGGTTATATTCAAAAAAATTAAACACAAATGATATATTCTATCAATATTATCTTTCAGAGGACGAAGTAAGCTCTATAGCAAATAAATATGGATTTAAAATAATTATGAAATATTACTATGATGTTCCATTTTGCTTTAAACTGGAAATTGCAAACAAAGAAAATGCAATATATAAATTTTTGCGAAGATTGCTGTTAAAGATATGTAAGGAATTACCCATAATTAAACCCTCTTTTTCCCACTGTTGCGCTCTGATATGTAAAAAACAAACTTAAACCTTCAGGTATATTTCTTATTTGCCTGACCTAAATTCTATATTTGGGAACATAATCAAAATACTAACCGCAATGAATAATTATTGTTTGGCATACCGCTGACCATCAATTGTATTTGCACATGAATATCTTATTCGTCACCCCAGAATACTACATACCCGGGCGCAGCTCCGGCGGGGGGCTGGGGGTTTACATACAAAAAACCGCTACGGCCCTTTGCGGGCGTGGCCATACCGCTACTGTCGTGACCTTGTCTGACAGGGCGGAGACGTGGCATGACGGCCCCGTCAAAGTGCATGAGATCCCCTGTTTCTCTTGCGCCGTTTCGCCAAAGATTGCCAGGCTCGCCCGCTTTTTGGGCCGAATGCCCAAGATCGGCTATCCGCTGGAGCAACTTGTCAAGCTGATGCATGAGCGCTGGCAAATGCGTCGCCTGGTGTCAGCATTACACGCTAAAACGCCTTTTTCCGTCATGCAAATCGCCAGCTACAAATTCCCGGGGCTGCTTCTCCCCCGGGGCCTCGCCCCTGAAGTATGCCGTCTCTCCAGCATCTCACGTTTATACCGCATAGCTTACGGCCGGCCAAAAGAAACGCTGGACGCTTTGCACGAAAAACTAGAAAAAATGCAGGTCAGGCGCGCGGATTTCGTCTTTGCGCCCAGTACGCTTACCGCCGCATTAGCCAGGGAAGAGTTCGGCGTTAGTCCGGCGGTAATCCCCACCATGCCGCCCCAGCTTGACTTCTTGCAAGAAGATTTTTCTTTTTATGACACGCATCTGAAAGATCTGCCCTATCTGCTTTATTTTGGACAACTGAGCGGCATAAAAGGCAGCGATTTGATCGGTGACGCCCTGCCCGGCATTTTCGAGGCCGCCCCGGATGTGCATATGGTGTTCATCGGCAGGGATGACGCGTTTCCCGGTTATGCGAGCTGCAAGGAGTATATCTTATCCCGCCTGCCGGCCCAGATGCATGGCCGCGCGCATTTTTTCCCGCCCCTGCCGCACGCCGGGCTTATGCCCTGCATCAGGCATTGCGCAGCGATATTGATGCCTTCCCGCATAGACAATTTGCCTAACGCCTGCATTGAGGCCTTGGCCTGCGGCGCGCCGGTGATCGCTTCGCGGAACTCAAGCCTTGAGGAATTGGTCCAAGACGGCGAGACGGGCTTCTTATGTGAAAACAGCGACAGCGCCGCACTGGAGAAAACCGTAATCAACTACCTCTCCCTCCCCGCCGTCACGAAACGAACCATGCGGGAAAACGCTATATGCTGGTATACAGAGTACAGAAATAAAGATATGCTTGCGCTGCTTGAGGAGGGCTACGAGACCGCATGCAAACGCCATTCTTGACAGTTATTGTCTGCACATACAACAGAGCTCACATTCTTGGCGAATGCCTTGAGTCCTTGCGCGCTCAGACAATGCCCCAGGAGCAGTGGCGGGTGCTGGTTGTGAACAACAACTCCACAGACGCCACGCAGGAAGAAGCACAAAAATTCGTGGGGCGTCTCCCTGGGCTGCGCGTGGTTATAGAACCCGCGCAAGGTCTCGCTCACGCCCGCAACCGCGGCCTGGCCGAAGCGCAAACCGAATGGGTGGCCTTTCTTGACGATGACGCCAAAGCGCATGCGAACTGGGTCGGCACTATTCTTGAAACCATTGCCAAAGGCGACTTTGATGCTTTTGGCGGCCCCTTCTATACCTGGCATCGATATGGTCCGCCACCAAGTTGGTTGCCCGATAATTTTGGGACATATACCGGGCCAGGACAGTATGGTCCGCTGGGCGGATTTTATATTCCGGGCGGAAACTGCGCCTTTAAAAAATACCTGGCGCTGGCTCTCGGAGGATTTCCAGCAGAGCTGGGCATGTCCGGCAATAAAAGCGCCTATGGTGAGGAAACGCTGCTGTTCAACAAAATGCGCGCGGAAGGCCACCGGTTGGGCTTTGCGCCCGATATGGGCATCGACCATTGCGTGCTGCCGTATAAATACAAACTGCGCTGGCAGCTAATCTCGGCTTTCGCCTCCGGAAGAGATGAGCCATATGCCTTTGAAGAGCGGTTTTCCTGGCGCGAACGCTTAAGCTGCTGTAAGCATTGTGCTAAATCCGTATACAAAATGTTGATTTGCTGCTGCAACCTCTGGTCGCCCTGCGGGAAAACGCGAGCGTTTATCGTAGCGCGGCAGACAATAAATTTCGCAGGCAGATTATATACCATGCTCCGCATGGCAATAAGGAAAACCCCATGCCCGCGCCCATAGCCCTATTTGCCTTTAACCGGCCGGACCACCTGCGACGGACGCTGGACGCCCTGGCGAGCAATGATCTGGCTGCGGAAAGCGACCTGACGATTTTCTGTGACGGACCACGTATAGAAAAGGAAAAAGCTTTGACGGATGCCGTGCGGGCCATATCCGCCGGCGCAACGGGCTTTAGATCCGTAAATGTTGTGGCTCGTGACCGCAACATAGGTTGCGCGGACTCAATAATTGCCGGTGCAAATGAGATGTTCTCCCAACACGAGCGTGTGGTGGTCATTGAAGACGACATCCTCTGCTCACCGTATACACTGCGCTTTTTGAACGCCGGCCTGGAAAAGTACGCGGCTGAACCCGTGGTTTTTAATGTCGCGGCATGGTCCTTCCCTCCCTCGCAGTTGCCTATACCGCCCGGATATCCATATGATGCATACTTTACCCCGCGCTTCAACTGCTGGGGCTGGGCCTCCTGGCGGGACCGCTGGGAAAAAATTGATTGGGCTGTTTCAGATTACACCATCTTTACCGAAACCGCCTGCCTGCAGAATACTTTTAATCAGGGGGGAGAAGACCTCACGCCCATGCTGCACTGGCAAATGGAAGAAAAAATAAACTCCTGGGCCATCCGCATGGACTATGCCCGGTTCAGGCACGGCTGCCTGGGGCTGAACCCGGTGCGCTCATACACCACCAATATCGGCATGGGCTCGGGCACGCATACCACTACCCCCACCACACGATTTGACAATGACATCTCCCTGGCCGCGGCCGCACCACGCTTGCCCGAGCATATTTTTGTTGACGAGAGCATCGCGCGCGCCTATCGCGCGGCCTATGCTCCGCCCCCGCCCCTTCCGCTGCCTGTGCGCGCGCTGAATAAAGCCTGGCGCATTCTGTTCGGAAAAAACCTGATCAAGATATGAAAATTTTACATGCCAATACCTATGAATGCGCGGGCGGCGCCGCCGTGGCCGCCC